>JBEIDU010000005.1:0-65548 GCA_040383345.1 Chitinophagales bacterium
ACTTATTTCTACTTTCCTAACACCACGAGGTAAATTGTTGTTTTTTATGTGAAGCAATGGTCCCAAAACAACCATTCGTAAAAATCCCATAAAGTCATATGCTTCAAGATATTCACCACGTCCAATTTTTAGCAAAGCATAATGTATCCAAGTCCAAAATCGGTCTTCAATCCATTGATAATCGGGATATGGAAACTTGGCTTCAGAACTAATAATTGCCTTTTCAAGTTGTTTCAAGTTGTCAATTAGTAGTATAGGTGTTTCAATACGTGAATGAAACTCATCAAGAGTTACAAATTTTATGTCAACGTGTAAAAGTGGCTTATCATAAAGACAAATTAAAACTCTTGGTTCTCCAACGTGTTCTCCTGTAAATCCTGATAGAAAATTTCCCAATCTTTTTGCATAGTCAAGCATCAGATTTTTGTCGTTAGAAATCTTTTGCTTTGTAACAAGAATAAGGTCAAGGTCAGAAAACTCGTCAATTTCATTGGTCAGCCACGAACCTGCAACAGCCAAACCGATTACATTGTCGTCTGACTCTAAAATTATCTTGGCTTTGTCAGCGAATTCTAGTTGTATCATTTTGTTAGTTACTATCTGTCAGTTTTTAAGGTTGCCTATAACATACAAATATACGCATGTGCGTGAAATTAAGCTATATTTATTGCGTAAATAAAAATACAATGCAATTAAAATATTGTATAAATAATTGACAATAAGTTAGTTGTAATTAAGTAAAAAATATCTTTTTTATAAGATAAATAGAATCTAATCTAATTAAATGGGTTTATACAGCTTTAATAAAAATCTATCATTCAGAAATATCTCTAAATTCTTCGTAGCCCCATAAGAATTTGGCTTTGTATGGATAGCGTTCTTTGTATAGTTTTTTGATTTTCACCAATAATTCTTCACGGAAGCCTTGCAGATTGTCCAGCGTAGTGGCGGACATAAAGATGCAGTTGTCTTCGGTTTTTGAAATCCAATGGTCTTTAAATTCTTTTAAGATAGCGGCACGTTCGTCTTCAAATAAGAACTCATCCAAGGCTTGTTTTTGGTACAAGTCCATTTTATTGAATACCATAAGAGTAGGCTTGTCTTTGGCACCCAAATCCATCAGCGTTTTGTTGACTACATTGATTTGGTCTTCAAATTTTGGATGGGAAATATCTACTACATGAATGAGGATATCGCTTTCAATAGCCTCGATAAGGGTAGAGTGGAAACTTTCGATGAGATGATGCGGGAGTTTGCGTATAAAACCTACGGTATCGGACATCAAAAAAGGTACATTTTCTATCACTACCTTGCGAACGGTGGTGTCCAGCGTAGCAAAAAGTTTGTTTTCTGCCAATATATCCGCTTTGCTCACGAGGTTCATGATCGTACTTTTACCCACATTGGTATAGCCTACTAGCGATACGCGTATCATTTCGCCACGGCTTTTTCGCTGGGTTTCACTTTGTTTGGATATTTCTTTGAGCTTTTCTTTAAGGTGCGAAATTTTGGTTTGAGCTATACGTCTATCGGTTTCTATCTCTTTTTCCCCAGAGCCTCGCATGCCTATTCCTCCTTTGATACGGTCTAGGTGTTGCCACATGCCTTTGAGTCGGGGCATCAAATATTGAGTTTGAGCCAGTTCTACTTGTGTTTTGGCTTGCAACGTTTTGGCATTTTGTGCAAAGATGTCTAGGATGAGCATACTTCTATCCAAGACTTTGATTTTCAGTTCTTTTTCGATATTATTCTGCTGCGAAGGGCTGATTTCATCATCAAAAATGATGGCATCAATTTTATATTTTTTGCAATATTCGTTTATTTCTTCCAGTTTTCCACTGCCTACATAGGTTCGCTTATCGGGATTGTCAAGTATTTGATGAAAAACTTCTACGGGCTCTACATTGGCAGTAGTAGCTAGGAAATAGAGCTCATCCAAGTATTCTTTCAATTTGAGGAGTTCGTGTTTGTTTTTGGCTACGCCTACCAATATGACACGTTCGCGTTCTTTGAGGGTATTGTCTACTTTAAATTCGGTTCTTTCTAATGCCATATTTTATTTTATTCGCACACCATTTTCATATTTTACAATGAATGCATCATTGAAACCTTTCATTTTTACATACTCTTTATGTTTTCGAGCTTCGTCTATATTTTTAAATTCACCAGTCAAATATTTATACAAGCCATCTTCTTCGCTTTCTTTTATATCGGGGAAAGTCCCATAGATAATATCTTTATTTTCAATTTTTCGTTGGGATGCTTTTACTTGAATTTTGAATATCAATCCTGTTTTGGGAGCGATAGGACTACTTTTTGATGCGATAATTGGAGGTGTGGCTATCTTACTTAGTTCCTTATTTGTAGCATTTTTTGGAGTATTGATGGCTACTTTTTGTTCAATTTCTTTATCTCCGATATTAATTTTTTTAGCTACTTTTTTTTCTGTATTGGATTCTGTTTTTTTAGGCTCAATATTTATTTTTTCTTCGGTAGAAATGATTTCCTTATTTGATTTTTGTTTTTGCGTGTTTTCTGCTACCGAAGCTATATCTACTTTTGTTTTTGGAGTTGGGGTATTCATTTCCTTGGAAGAAGCTTCAATTTTAGGTTCAGTTATTTGTACCAATTCAAGAGGTGTTTCTTCTTCTATGATAATAATTTTTCGTGGCGGCGATATCAATACACTTTCCTTAGGTTTTGTTTTTGTTTTTTCTTTTGAAATAGTGTCTTCTGCAATAGGTTTGCTAGGCACTTTGGTCATTTCTTTGATGGGTTCTATAGCAGTAGGAGGCTGCTTTGCAGCATCTTTTGAGGGTGTCATTTTTTGATTGGATTCCATTTCTTTCATAGCATTGGGATAGCCGGCTTTTTCGGTTTTTAATTTTTCAGCAAGATCCATTTGTTTATCCATACTTATTTTCTTTTCAGCAGCGCTTGGTTCTTTGCTAGGCGCAGATATATCGGTATGTTTTCCCTCAAATTTTCGTTTGTATTCGCTGAATGCATTGGCTATTTTGGTGGCAATATTTATTTGCCCCAATTTGCTGTTCATATATTCTTCTTCTTCGGCATTGGAAATAAATCCAATTTCGAGAAGACAGCTTGGCATAGCTGTTTGATATAATACTAAAAATCCTGCTTGTTTGGTTCCTCTAATGGATTGATTGTCATTATTTTTGAATTCATTTTCAATCCTTTTGGCGAAATGAATACTATTATCTAAAAACAAACTTTGTTTCATGGTCATGATAATATTTCCTTCGCCGGAGTTGGGATCAAACCCATAATTTTCAGTTACATTTCCCTCCAAATTTACTACGGCATTCTCCTTTTTTGCTACTTCTAAGTTTTCTTCCGATTTGTGCAATCCCAAAACATAAAATTCTACGCCAGAGGGTTCTTTTTTCTTATTGGAGTTTGCATGAACCGAAATAAATAAATCTGCTTTGGCTTTATTAGCAATAGAAGCTCGCTGATACAATTCTATAAAACGATCGTCTTCACGGGTCATGATTACTTTTACATCGGGATGTTTTTCTCTAATCAATTCTGCTAATTTAAGCGATACCGCTAATACAATATCTTTCTCTTTTGAAAAGTTGCCAATAGCACCAGGATCTTTGCCACCATGGCCAGGATCAATAACAACTTTTCGTAGTTTCTTAGACACTATTTCTTGGCCGTAAGAATTTTTAGCCAAAAAGCACAGACAAATAATAAAAATTGTATATTTGCAGTTTTTAAGAACGTTTAGAAGAATATTATTTTGCATTGTGTGAATTTTTGTATCAATTATTTTTTTCATTATTGTAGCAACGGAGCAAAGATACTTATATTATCTCTTTTTCTATTCTTTTCATGCGACTTATTTTCACAATCAAAGCCTTTGCTCTCTACAAAAAAGGACACTTTGACTCGCAATGAAGTAGTTGTAGATTCTTTTCAATTAAAAGATGCTAGTGGAGATATAAAAACAAAGATTGATTATCATGCCGAAGATAGTATTGTATTTGACAATGTATCCAAAAAAATGTTTTTGTACAATAAGTCCAAGATTGACTATAATAGCATGAATGTAGATGCCTATTTTATAGAATATGACTGGAATACAGGTATAATGACTGCAAATCAAAAAGTGGAAGGAGACTCCATCATTGGGGTACCTTATCTGAAACAAGATGGAAAAGAATATATTACTGATAAAATTACGTATAATTTTAAATCCCAAAAAGGGAAAGTATATAATATCGTAACTCAAGAAGGCGAAGGAATTCTTCATGGCGAGGAGGTAAAAAAAGATAGCAATAAAAACTGGTATGTAAGCCGTGCTAAATATACTACATGTGATCTTGAACATCCACATTTTCATTTTAATGCTAGAAAATTGAAATTAATTCCCGATAAAGCTATGATTACGGGGCCTACCAATATTGTTATCAATGATATTCCTACGCCTTTGTATCTTCCTTTTGGACTTTTTCCGCTCAAAAAAGGACGAAGAAGTGGCTTGCTTTTACCTACAGAATATGGTTTTTCGCCAGTATTCAACCTTCAAGGTCTAGGATATTATTTTGGTATCAATGATCATTTGGATTTGGCCGTGCGTACCCAGTTGTTTTTCAATGGCAGTTATGGTATACAAGGTGATTTTAGATATTTGAAAAAATATAATTTTAATGGATCTATTAGCGTAGGGATGAATAGAATTTTTCAAGGGGATAATGATAATCCTGCCGTTTCGGCCAATACAGCTACCAACTATAATATTACATGGACGCATAGTCAGGATATAAAAGCCCACCCCACTTTTACCTTCAATACGACTTTGCGCTATCAAACACAAGGCTATTTTCAAAATCCTATCAACGTAACAGCAAGAAGAATTGATGCTCAAATCAACTCCAGTTTGAGCCTAACTAAACGATTTAGAGGATTGCCATTAGAACTCAGAAGTAGTATCAATTACACTCAAAATTTAGCAAATAAATCGGTAACAGGGCAATTTCCAAACTTACAGATGAACTATAATGGAAATCCATTAAAAACCGCTTCGGGAAAAGGCTATTTGAACCAATTGAATTTTTCCTATACCTCTGAATTTAACTCACAATTTAGAAGTTATGACAGTTTGTTGCTTTCAGATCAATTTTTCAAAGATTTGAAATTTGGAATTTTACATACCCTTAATTTTAATTTTGGAGCCATTAAATTGTTGAAAAATTTTAATTTATCGCCAAGTCTTAGATACCAAAATAGAAATTATTTTTCCCGAACATTATATGGTTTTTCCACTAAATTAGATACTATTACCGAAAATGGTCTATATTCAGTTCAAGATTTTAGTGGGGGGATAAACTTAAGTGCCGTAATTGTAGGACTTAAACAGTTTCGAGGGCGAGGGTTTCAAGGTATTAGGCATCAGATGACGCCCAACGTTGGATTTTCATTTAGTCCCGATTTTACAAAAGATTTTTGGGGATATTACAGGCAGTTGGATACAGGAAAAATATTTACTTATTCTCCTTATTCGCAGGGGTTATGGTCTGTTCCAGGCAATAGTGCAGCGGCTTTATTGAATTTTGGATTATCCAATTCCCTAGAAGCCAAATTTTTTAATAAAAAAGATTCTGCCAATCCTTCCAAAAAAATTATGTTGATAGACAATTTAAGTCTTTCGGGTTCATACAACCTCAATGCAGATAGTTTTAAAATGTCTAACTGGAATATGTCAATGAGTAGCAATATAGGTAAATTTGCTAATTTTAGAATGGATTTTAATTATGACCCTTATGTCTATCAAAATGGTGTAAGAGTAGATAAATTATTGATTTCTAATAAAGGTGGTTTGGTTCGATTGCAGTCATTTAGCGCAGCCTTAAACTTCAATCTGTCTTCTGCCAATCTAGCGTCCAATGTTCTTAAAAGTAAGAAAGGAAGTGAAGCAGAAAGGAACTATATATACAGAAATTATCATTATTTTTATGATTTTAATAATCCTTGGAATGCGAATCTAGCTATAAACTTTACCTCTAATAATGATTTTAGATTAGATACTACAGTATATACTGCAAATATTAGTTTAAATAATTTGGATTTTAATCTCACAAAAAATTGGAAGATTGCTGTTCGATCAGGATATGATTTCAATGCAAAGCAAATTTTGATGACCACTATTTCCGCTGTACGAAATATGCACTGTTGGGAATTCCGATTTAATTATACACCCATATCTAATTTTGGACAAGCGTATTCTATTGAAATTAGACCAAAGTCTGCATTGCTACAAGATATGAAATTGATGAGAAACAAACCGGCCCTAGAAAATTATTTTTAATCTCAAAACATACTACAAAAAAACAAATGCAAACAAATTTTGATACAAATATTACAATAGGATTGCGACGCAATATGCTCGAAGATATTGAAAAACTATTTATTGAAAAAAATCATACAAATTTTCAAAATATACTTGAAGCTATGGATTTGGTGCCTCGCCATTTCTTTTTGGGAAAAGGTTTTGAGCAACTATCGTATAAAAATCAAAATATAGATATAGAAGCGGAACAGACTATTTCTAAGCCAACTACTGTAGCTATTCAAACCTTTTTGCTCAATTTGAAAAAAAATGAAACGGTATTGGAAATTGGAACTGGAAGTGGATATCAAGCAGCGGTTTTGAGTCATTTGGCGGGAAAGGTTTATACAATTGAAAGGCATGAAATTTTATTTCAGCGAGCCACAAAAAAATTGAAAGAATTGGGCTTGAAAAATATATATACTTTTTTGGAAGATGGATTCAAGGGCGTGCCTAGGTATGCACCTTATGACAAAATTTTAATTACTTGTGCCGCACCTGAAATCCCTCAAAATCTAGTCAATCAACTCAAAGTTGGCGGTCAATTTGTATTGCCTATGGAAGACGGCGAAGGACAGCAAGACATGCTTCGTTTGACCAAAAATGAAGAGGGTTCGTTATCAGAAGAAAAATTTGGAAAATTTGAATTTGTACCTATGTTGGAAGGAATTTCTAAATAAATAATCGTATGAAATTACTTTGTATCACAGATTTAGATGGAATTGAAAAGAACTGGGAAAAAGGTAGTCATGAAAATGAATTTAATTGTCATAGCGTATCGATTACTTTTTTCAATTTAAATCATTTATCATGGGATTTGATAGAGAAAAAAATTCAAGAAGAGCGTTTTCATCTTTGTCTAAGCCTTATGCAATGTGAAATAAAAGACTCCAATTTAAAAGATTCTATTTTGCTTAATGCCGTTAATAACTACATATCAAATGAAATGATAATAAGTGCAGATGAAGATCTTGTTGCCAATCAACCTTTTATTGTGAATAAATCAACGTCATATTTCAATGTCTTTTTGGAAATAGATAAATGTATTTCGTTTACCACAGAATTGAAAAATTGCGAAGAAGAATTAAAGCATAAAAATTTATCTAATTTATTAATTATTAGTTCAATCAATTATAAATTAGCGCATCTTTTTTCCTCGCATCGGTGCAATTATTATTTGCTAAATTATACTTCAAGTTATAAACAAATAAATAAAGTAGCATCTATGTTTCAAGATATTATTGAGAAATTAGACTAATGAGCTTGAATTGGGATTTTTTTTTTAAATTTGCAGGTGAAATTTCATAAAATGAGTCAATTTAATATTTGGAAATTTAGTACATTTTTATTACTATTGTTGGTTTTAGGACTTGGCGCATATATGTTTTTTTTCAAAAAAGCATCTTTTAGTTCAAATGGGGTCATTGTTTTGGATGATTTTAATGCGGATAAGAAAGATTTAAATAAATTTCAGAATCCAGAATTTGCGCCAGATAACAATGATTTTTTCTATAAAAAACCTACTCAAATTCAGTTTGATAAAGAATTATATGATTTTGATACCATTGTAGAAGGCACAGTCCTCAAAAAAGAAATTGAATATCTAAACATAGGTAAAAACCCCTATTTTGTACTGGATGTAAAAGTGAGCTGCGGTTGTACCGTGCCACATTATGAAAAAGCACCTATAGCACCCGGAAAAAAAGGAAAAGTAATCGTTGAATATAATTCTGCGGGCAAAGACGGCTTTTCAATGAATAAGTTGACCTTATACGGCAATGTAAATGGTGATCAAAAATCTACTTTTTTTAAAGTGTTTGTAAAAAAGAAAAAATAGTGAGAATAGTAGCAATTGACTTTGGGGGTAAGAGAACCGGATTGGCCGTTACAGACCCCATGCAAATTATTGCCACTTCATTAGAAACGGTTGAAACCTACAAATTGATTGAATATTTGGAGAAATACTGCTTAACAGAACCTGTTGAGGGGTTTGTATTTGGATTGTCAAAAAAATTAGATAATTCAATGAATGATATACACAAATCTATGCAGGTATTTCAATCCAAATTGAAAGAAAAATTTCCAGAGAAATATATAGAAGAAATGGATGAACGCTTCACTTCTAAAATAGCGCAACAGAGTATTTTGATGAGCGGTGTCAATAAAAAAACACGGCAAGACAAGACACTTATAGACAAAGTGAGTGCGGCTATTTTATTACAGGATTATTTAAATTTTAAACAACGATAAATTACCTTATGGTGTTACCAGTAGCGGCATATGGAATGCCCATTTTGAAAAAAGTAGGAGAAAAAGTAGATATCAATGATCCTCAATTGGATGCCTTGATTCAAAATATGTTCGAGACTATGGACTTCTGCAAAGGCGTAGGCATAGCTGCACCACAAATCAATAAAAGTTTGCTCCTTTTTGTAATAGATAGTAGCAAAATAGATAGCGACGAAGATAATCGAAAGTCTAAAGACGAAGTGGGACTTCGAGAGGTTTTTATTAATCCTATAATTTTGGAAGAATATGGCGAAATAAAAGGCTACGAAGAAGGATGTCTTAGTATTCCTGCCGTATATGGCAATGTAGATCGTCCTTCCAAGCTGAAAATTGAATATACCAATTCAAAAAATGAACGCGTAATCCAAGAATTTGATGGCTTTACGGCACGTGTCATTCAGCATGAATACGATCATATTCAAGGTGTTTTGTTTATTGATAAATTAAAACCTATGAAAAAACAATTAATCAAACGAAGGCTAGACGATATCAAAAAAGGCAAAGTTTCCGCCCGATACAAAATGATTTTCAATATCTAATATCTAACATCTAAAATCTCAAATCAATAATAAATATGTCCGACTCGATAAAACATGAATGTGGTATAGCATTGCTCAAACTTCACAAACCGCTTCAATATTATATTGACAAGTACAACAAACCTACCTTTGGGCTAGACAAAATTTACCTGCTCATGGAAAAACAGCGAAATAGGGGACAAGATGGCTCTGGGATAGCTATCGTTAGACGTGATACCGAATTTGGAAACGATTTTATCTATAGAGAGCGCAGTGCAGAAAGCAATTCGCTCCAACGAATTTTTGAAAATTGCTACAAACAATATAATAAACTCAACCCCGAAAAATTAAATGATGCCAACTATCTCAAAGAAAATTGTGAGGTTTTTGGCGATATATTTCTAGGGCATCTTCGATATGGTACACACGGCGACCTTTCCGAAAAAGTTTGCCACCCCTTTTATCGAAAATCTAATTGGATTACACGAAACCTAGTATTAGCAGGGAATTTTAACCTAACTAATGTGGATGATTTACTTCAAAATTTGATTCAACTGGGGCAGCATCCTCGCCAAAAAGCGGATACCGTTTTGGTACTTGAAAAAATAGGCCATTTCTTGGATACCGAAGTGCAAATTATGTTTGACCAATACAAAAAAGAAGGACTTTCCAATAGTGAAATCACCAAAAAAATAGCTAGTGAAATCAATATCGAATCCATCTTAAATCGTTCGGTAAAAGGATTTGATGGGGGCTATGTGATGGCAGGCGTTTTGGGACATGGCGATGCCTTTGTCTTCCGTGACCCCAATGGCATTAGACCTTGTTTTTATTATTCGAATGATGAATTTACGGTAGTAGCAAGCGAAAGACCTGCTATTCAGACCGTTTTTAAAGTAGATTTTGAAGATATTCAAGAGTTGGCCCCTGCGCATGCATTGATTCTGAAAAATGAAAAACCTGTTTCTGTTGTCAAAATTCAAGATGAGAAAGAACGCAAATCGTGTAGTTTCGAGCGCATTTATTTTGCACGAGGCACCGACGGCGAAATATACAAAGAGCGAAAAATGCTCGGAAAATTGCTCGCTCCAAAGCTTTTTGATGCCATAGTAGGCGATTTTGCACACACCGTATTTTCTTTTATTCCCAATACCTCCGAAACGGCTTATTATGGACTTATCAAAGGATTGGAAAGCATCTATCGCGAACAAATTGTAAAATCATTGCAACATGAAACCAACCCCGATTTGACCAAGCTGCTGGTAGAAGACCGAATCCGTGCCGAAAAAATTATCGTGAAAGATGTAAAACTACGCACGTTTATAACCAATGATCAATCCCGAAACGACCTCGTGTCGCACGTATATGATATCACCTACAATTCTATCGAAAAACATCACGATACCATCTGTATGCTGGACGATAGCATTGTGCGAGGTACTACGCTCAAGCAAAGTATAATCAGTATTTTGGGAAGGCTCAAACCTAAGAAAATCATCATTGTCTCTTCGGCACCGCAAATTCGCTATCCCGATTGTTATGGAATAGATATGAGCAATATGGGCGATTTATTAGTATTCAAAGCCGCTATTGAATTGCTCCAAGAACGAGGCAACACGCAGCTGATTCAGGAAGTGTATCAAAACTGTTTGGCGGAAAATCAAAAACCATTGGCTGAAATCCAAAATAAAGTAAAGGATTTTTATGCGCCTTTCTCGGAGGATGAACTCAGCCGCAAAGCCGCAGAAATTGTAAAGCCCGAAGATATCGATTTTGAAGTAGAGCTGATATTTCAATCCCTTGAAAATCTTCAGATTGCTTGCCCCAACGATAGAGGCGACTGGTACTTTAGTGGCGACTACGCTACGCCAGGAGGCAACAAAGTAGCCAATCAAGCATTCATCAATTTTGTAGAGAAAAAAACAGGAAGAGCATATTAGGAAACAAAAACAAATTATACTAAATTCCTAAATTCCCCATAATTGTAGCCTTTGCTTAAAAGGTAGCGGATGAGTTTTTGTTTGACTTGGGCGGATTCATTTTTAGTCTGAAGTTCTTGTCGTTTTTTGGTTATCAGTTTTTCCATATTTTCGTTGTAGATTGTGGCTTCAATATCTTTGAGATGTTCCTGAATGAGTTTTGGATCTATCCGTTTTGTATATAATGCTGCTTTTATTTTGTTTACGCCATCTTTTTTCAGATTTACTTTGGATTTAATAAAAAGGGCTACGAAGCGATTTTCATCCAAAAATTGATGCGATTGTAAATGTGCAATAATTTCATTTCGTTCGGATTCGTCCAGTTCATATACATCCATTTTCTTTTCCACGTCATAGATACAGCGCTCTTGATAGGAACAATAATACTCCAATTTTAGCTTGAGACTGTCTATCGAAATGTGTTTTTTTGGTGTCATATGAGTACAAACTTAAAAATAATTTAATTTTAAGCAATACTTATTAATTTTGCTACATATAAATTTTATAAAATGTATAAAAAAAGTCTTTTATTTATTGGAGTTTTGATATCACTTTTGGCATGTGATCATAAAAAAAAGACCGAGGATAAAGAGGTGTCTAAAGATCCTATAAGTAGACAAATAAAATTATTATCTGATAGTATTTTTGAAAGTCCCAAAAATGCTCGTTTGTATTTTGAGCGTGCCAATTTATATTGGCAAAAAGACGAAATGGAAATGGCATTAAATGATTTTTATAAAACAGTGACTTATGATAGTACCAATTCAGACTACTATTATGTTTTAGCAAATTTTATGGTAGAAAATGGTAATTTGGATCGTGGTATTTTAGCGATGGAAAAAGCCATTCAATTTCAGCCCAAAGAACCTAAACATTATGTTCAAACGGGGAAATATTATTTGTATATGAAAGATTATCAAAAAGCATTAAATTACTTAAATGATGCATTGAAGCTAGATCCTATGCTTCCCAACGCTTATTTCTATAAAGGATATATCTACAAAGAATTGAAACAATATGACAAAGCTATATCTAATTTTACCACTGCTACCGAACAAGATCCCACGTGGTATGAGCCTTTTGAGCAAATTGGTCTTATCTATGCGGCACAAAACAATGATTTGGCTCTTAAATTTTATGATAATGCCACTAATGCGGATAAGCGAAACACAAGTTCTAGATTGGAAAAAGCGTATTATTACAAAAAAACGAAGCGTGTGGCAGAATCTGAGAAAGAGTATGAATCTATTGTGGTAGATTTTCCTCAAAATGCAGATGCAATTTATAGTCTTGGTGTAATAAATTGGGAGAAAAAAAACTATGATAAAGCCTTAAGCCAGTTAAACATTTGTGTCAAAATTGAACCCACATATGCACCTGCTTTTTACATAATGGGAAAAATCTACAAAGCTAAAAATGACAGGGTAAAAGCTAAAGAGGCTTTTAAACAAGCTTTGGTTTTTGATGAAAAAATGAAAGAGGCTCAACAAGAATTGGCTACATTATAATTTTGTTTATGAACAAAATTCTTTGTTTTTTTATATTTATTTTTCATTCTCTACTTATACAAGCTCAGGATGATACATTTGGATGGTTCCCCTCAGGTATAGAAAATAGTTATACTCAGGCATGTGCTTCTTATAAGAATTATATCCTGAATTCGGAAATTCTCAATCCACTGTTTGAAAAATTATTACAATTGAAAACGGCCAAGAATAATCAAAAAGTGAATTTTGTGCATATTGGCGATTCACATATTCAAGCCGATATGATGACCAGCGTCATCCGAAATGCACTCCAAAATCAATTTGGCAATGCAGGCCGTGGATTAGTATTCCCCTATCAAGCCGCAAAAACCAATGGTCCAAACGATTATCTATTTGGTTCTCCATATAATTGGACTTCTTCGCGTATCAATAAGCAAAGTAGGCCTATAGAAGTAGGGATTTCGGGTTTTGGATTACAGACAAATAATAATTTCTCCATGTTGGATTTTAAGCAAAAACAAGGAATTTATTTTGATAAAATTCGATTGATCTCTCAGAAATCTTCTCATGGCGTTGATTTTTATAATCCAAGCGATAGCATTGTTTTTGGATTTTCAAAGAAATCAAAATCACAATGGGATGCATATGATATTATTTTGCCATACAAGATAGATGCTTTTCAATTGCATATGCATACAGACCAAATGGATACTATGAATCTATTTGGGGTAATTCTTGAAAATGAATCTCAAAAAGGGGTTTTATATCATACCATTGGAGCCAATGGCGCTAAGTATTCGGATTATTTTAATAATGATTTTTTTAAAAATCAATTGACGGAACTGAAAGCCGATTGTTATATTATTTCTATGGGTACCAATGAGGCTCAGGACAATGATCTATCGTATATGGATATGTATGATGTCGTAGAAAAATCCGTGGCTCATATTCAATCTATCTCACCCAATACCCCAATCATTCTTACGACACCTAGCTGTTCGTATTTGAAAAAAAAGTATCCAAATCCTAATTTAAATACTGTGAGAGCTGCTCTGGAGCATTTTGCTTTTACACATCAATTGGCTTTTTATGATTTGTATACTATTTGTCAGTGTGAATCACAAACTGATGTGTGGCGATCTTCAAATTTGCTCAACAATGATTTGGTGCATTATACACAAAAAGGGTATCAACTTCAGGGCGATTTGTTCAATCAAGCCTTTGCCAATGCATGGAATTACTTTATAGAAACTAAAAAATCTTCTAAAACTGAAGATAAATAGGCATTACCGATTCGGCACTTTTCAATTGCGAATATGCTATTAAAAATAGTATAAAAAATAACACATAGAAAAATACAGGTTTTTCTTTTACCCATTTCCATTCATTAAATGAAAATTTTGAAGGAATTAAATGTAATATATAGCCAAGTGTCATCATCAAAAGGACATTTTTGTAATTTGTTATAAATTTCTCAATTCCCAACAATGTAAAATTAAAAAAAATCTGGCGTATTATTATTTGAGCTTCGTTTATAGTTTCCGCACGGAAAAATATCCAACAAAAACATACAAAATGAAACGTAAGAATTGCTGAAAATAGTGTGTAGAATTTACTTTTTGAAAAATGCCAGTTTTTGTAAAAATCAAAACTTGTAAAATATTTATGAGCGCCCAAGACCGAGCCGTGCAAAGCACCCCAAATAATAAAATTCCAGCTAGCGCCATGCCAAAATCCGCCTAAAAGCATTGTAATGAATAAGTTTATATAGGTTCGAAAAGTACCTTTTCTATTCCCACCAAGCGAAATATATAAATAATCTCTCAACCAAGAAGATAAAGAAATATGCCATCTTCGCCAGAATTCTTGTATAGACGAGCTCTGATAGGGCGTTCGGAAATTGGCAGGAATTTCTATCCCCAACCATAATGCAATTCCTATGGCTATTTCGCTATAGCCGCTAAAATCGCAATAAATAACGATGGCATAAGCATACGTAGCCAGCAAACATTCAAGCCCTGTATGTAAATTGGGTGTATCGTATACAAAATTGACAAAATTGAGCGTGATATAATCCGAAATGATTAGTTTTTTGAACAATCCGCTGATAATCAAGAAAAAACCTCGTGATAAATAATCATTTGAAACAAAATAAGACTTTTTGAGCTGTGGGATAAAATCCTTAGCCCGAACTATCGGTCCCATTACTAGTTTTGGGAAAAAAGAAAGGAACAGTAAATAGTTGATAAATGATTTTTCGGGTTCAATTTCTTTTTTGAAAACATCTACTACATAGCTGATGTTTTCAAAAGTATAAAAAGAAATGCCTATAGGAAGCAATATATGCAAGGGATTGAGCGGTTTTTCCAAAAAATGATTGGTGAGCGAAATGAAAAAATCGGTGTATTTGAAATAAAACAACATCCCTAAATTGAACACAATACTCGTAATCAAATATAGTTTTTTGTGAAGCTGTTTTTGGGATTTGAACAACGCATTGGAAAGCAAAAAATCTACTGTGGCTGATATGAGAACAAGAATAACGAATGAACCACTCGCCTTGTAGAAAAAATAAAGTGAGAAAAAGGATAAAATGCTGGCTCTAATTCTAAAATGATTTCTAAAAATAAAATAGAGCATCATAAAAGCTACAAAGAAAAATACAAAAAAACCACTATTGAAAAGTAATGGATTTTCAGGATTATACAATAATTCTTTGCCTAAAGCTTCCCAGCTAAATTGATACATTTAGTCTTATTTTTTATGATGTAAACGTTTGTTTTCTTCTTTTTCAAAAAGATTATAATCTTTCAAAAAAGCTTCAGCTATCCATTTGCCTATTGCTTCAGCGCCTATATGATTAGGGTGGATGTAATCTTTGTTTGCCCATTTTGGGGAACTATTTGCCCATTTTACGATAGTGCCATTGCCTCCTATCGATTGATAGAGATTGTAAAATGCCATTTGATTTTTAAAAGCTAAATTTGCTTGTAGTTTTACCAAAGAATCAATTCCTATAGCTGTTTTCCATTCGTTATTGTATTTAAAACCGCGGTCTGCGCAGCTTATGATCAAGAACTCGGTATTGGGAAGATTTTTTTTGTATTTTTCTAAAACCGGTTGCATCATTTGCTCATAATAATCATAATTTGTGTCATTTGGACGAAATAGCATATTTACTCCATATTGCAATACGATAAGATCATAATATTGGTTTTCAGCAATATCTTGAAGCAATTTTGAATTTACTTTATTTAGCTCCACGCCTGTAATACCTCTATAAGAATAGTTGTCGAGAATAATACCATATGAGGGTTCTATACTTACGCCATATATATTATTTTGCTTCTGATTCCATACAATATCGATATTTTTCTTTGTAGATTTTTCTAATAAAATAGCTTCGAAAGTATTCCCTTTTTTTGTGAATGTACAATCTTTTTTATTAATTTTTAGATTCAAAATCTTATCTGTATCACCACACAATAGCCATTTTTCAAGAATTTGAATGGAATCGCCTAGGGTATTATCATTTGTATAAAAATTGCCATATTCTGATGCGAAAATATTTCCCGACAAAAAAAGTGCATCTTTTGAATTTTCAAAAGATTTTTTTTCCCATGGTCCTTCCGTTTTGGATCTTGCGGTTATTCTCATATTGCTGGAAACGGACTGAATGGGTACAAAACCAACTCCATATTGTTTTTCTGCAAATTCTTGCAAAATTTTCCTTATGGTTTGTGTAATTAAATCGGCTTCTATCATACTATCGCCAAACCAAGCAATACGGATTTTTCTGCGTTTTCCTTTTTTGAGCTCAAAAAGTTTTGCTTGAAATTTTGGTAAAGCTACCGCTTGACTATCTTTAAATCGAATCAATCGATGTGCTTCCGTATATTGTTCAAATAGAGGTTTTGATATTTTAGCCACTTTTTTGATAGCTACTTGAGGTGTTTTCTTCACAAAAAGTGAAGATAGAATATTGATATTCGAAAAGGGTGTTTTATAAATAAAAATATCTACAAACGACAATAATGTCATCCCCAAAAACATCAGACTACATATCCATAGAATCGTTTTGTTTTGATTCATTTATATTTATAAAGTTTTCAGAATGATGTGTATGTTTTTTTGCCATTGAACAGGATTGGAGGAATAGCCTGTTTTAGCTAATTTGGATATCCATAGCGAAATGTTTTCGTTTCCTTTTAATTGAGTGTAAAACCTTTTATTCATTACAATTTTACAAAAATCTTCATAAGAGGCTCTATCATTAGGATATTGTTTGTATTTAGTTTTAAATTGAGCTTTATTTTTACCTTTTACGCCAAAATGATTGTGTAATTTTTTACAAATTTTGCTTCGGCCACCTTCCGTTTCCATTATTGCTAGTGCTAATATAAATTTATATGGGATCTTATGTTTTTCTCCCAATTCAATACTTAAAGGTTTGTATTTTTCTATGTACTTTGAATTTCTTGCTCCCAAAAATAGGGGGAGAAAATAGAGGAGAACGAATAACTTTTTTAACTTTATCATAAAATTGGGAACAAAAGTAGTTAAAATATATAGATTAAAACTATAAAAAAAACTTAAAAAATAAATTTTATTTTTCTTCAAGTCGTCTACCAAAATTTTGAACCCCATAAAATATGATTTTTTTACCTTTGTGTATCTTGTGTATGGCTATACCTATGTCTTTTGCCTCTTTTGATAGCATATTTTTTCTGTGTTTGGGTGATTTTTCCCACATTCGGAAAAATATTTCAGCTACATCTTCGCTAGTCATAGCTTCTTTAGTGGTTTCATAGTAGGCAATATTTTCTGCGATATAGGCATAATTATAACTAAAGTATTTGATTCTATTTCCCGGTTTTTGAAATTGTTTGTTCTGTTTGCATTCATGCCCAAAAAAATTATAACGATCCATATGGGTGGCATGTGTATAAGAGGATAAAAATAATGCATTCTCCCATTGAAGTGTATCCAGTCCTCTTGATTTTCTGAAGGCATTGGTTTTATAGAAAACGAATTTGTTTTCTGCAATGGCAAATCCATTCATCGACATTTCATGCTGGAAAATGGATAATAGTATGAGTATAATTATCATGATTGCGTTTTTTGAAAACTTTGACCAAATGTATTGTGAAAAGTTTATTTCTATCACAAAAAATATGAATAGATTGATTTATTATATTTATCTTAAATTTGCCTTTTAGGTATATAATAATAAACAGCTTGAATAATTTTACGAAAAACAGCATTAAATTTTTTATTTCTATAGGTATTGGTGTATTTCTGATTTGGTTCATTCAAAAAGATTTGAAGCCAGAAGAATTACAGTTTATAGTACAAAGTATAAAGAATACAAAATGGGTTTATATCTTTGTTTTATTTATTTTGGGAAGTCTTGCTTGTATTATTCGTGCATTAAGATGGCGATTATTATTAGAGCCTATGGGGTATAGTCCTTCCACAAAAGTGTTGACAGCTTCTATATTTATTATGTATTTATCCAATTTAGCCTTTCCGAGATTGGGAGAGGTTCTTCGATGTTCTATTTTAGCTAAATATGATAAAGTGCCTATTGAAAAAAGTGTGGGAACAATGGTCGTTGAACGTCTGGTAGATGTTTTAGGAATGGGGATTATCGCTTTTTTAGCTTTGGTCTTTGAATTGGACAAGATCAGTATATTATATAATTCCATGCAGGCAAATACTACGTCAAATACCAATCCAAATATTAAATGGTTTGTTTTGAGTAGCTTATTACTTGTAGGAAGCATTGTATTTTATTTTATTCGAAAGACAAAGTTTTATGCTATTTTAATAGAAAAAATCAAAGGATTTGCGGAAGGTTTGAGTTCTATTAGAAAAGTGAAAAATTATAATTTGTTTTTTGTCTACAGTGTTTTGATTTATTTTATTTACTTCATTACTACGTATATTTTTTATCAAGCCATTCCTGGCATGGAACATTTGAGTATCAAAAGTGCCTTTTTAGTTTTAACGGCAGGGACCATAGGAGTGGGTATGACTCAGGGTGGGATAGGCGCATATCAAATTTTAATTACTAAAGCCTTGGAATTATACAATATTCCTACAAAAATTGGATTGGCGTATTCATGGGCAATTTGGTTAATACAAACCGTTACATTGGTTTTGGGAGGACTTTTGTCTTATGTATATCTTATTTTTAGAAAAAATGAGCAAGAATAGGACTAAATTTTATGTAGTATGGCAAGGTAGAAATCCCGGAATATACAGGTCTTGGATAGAATGTAAAAGCCAAGTGGATGGATTTGAAGGCGCCAAATACAAGTCCTTTGAATCACAAGAAGAGGCGATAGAAGCCTACCGAAGCGATTTTAAAACGTTTATATATAAAAAGAAGGAAACTGAAAAAAATCCTATTTTCACTTACAATCAACAAGGAAAAATTATTGAAAATGCTATATGTGTAGATGCATCCTGTCTGGGCAATCCTGGAAAAATGGAATATAGAGGCGTGGACTATCAAACTCGTACCGAAATTTTCCGAAAAGGTATTTTTGAAGATGCTACTGTCAATATTGGCGAGTTTTTAGCTATTGTTCATGGCCTCAGTTATCTCAAACAACACAATTTGAACAAAATAATCTATACCGATAGCAATACCGCTATAGCGTGGGTAAAGAAGAAAAAAGCTGCTACCAAACTCGAGTTAACCGAAAAGAATAAAATGGCTTTTGAATGGGTAGAGAAGGCGGAAAATTGGCTTAGACAAAATGATATAACTACGCCTATAGTGAAATGGGAAACCGATAAATGGGGCGAAATACCTGCAGATTTTGGAAGAAAATAATAAATATTAATATTGTTTTTTGCCTTCTTTGTCTTCTTCCTCGCGAATTTTATTTTTGATAATATCGCCTAATACTTTTATAGCTACACTGTTAAAACCTCCAAGCGGTAGGATGATATCTGCAAATTTTTTGGAAGGTTCTATATATTGTTCATGCATTGGTTTTACAGTTTCGAGGTATCGTTTCAAGACCTCATTGACATCGCGTCCTCGCTCTATGATGTCACGCTGAATTACACGAATAAGACGTTCGTCCGCAGGGGCATCTACATATACGCAAATGTCCATTTTTTCCCTTAATTTTTTATCGGTTAAGATTAATATGCCTTCAACAATAATGGCTTTTTTGGGATCGGTATGAATGGTGTCCTCGCTGCGGCTGCATGTGAGGTAAGAATAGATGGGCTGTTCTATAGCTTTTTGATTCTTCAAATCCTCGATATGGCTTGCCAATAGACTAAATTCGATTGCATCGGGATGATCAAAATTTGTTTTTTTCTTTTCTTCTTCGCTTAAATGTCCATTATCTTTGTAGTAGTTATCTTGGGAAAGAAGCACGACATCTTTTTTTGGAAAAAGATTCATGATTTTTTTTACTACAGTTGTTTTTCCAGAGCCTGTGCCGCCCGCAATACCAATAACCATTTAATTATAATATACTTTATGTGTTAGAAGAAAGAAAACTATTTAACGATTTTTCCTCCTTTGAGTTCTTCCGTCAATTTTTTGAAATCTTCCATTCTGTTTTCAAATAATAATTGTGCTTGCATTGGCCATGTTTCTGGAGAATGCATGGCAAATCGAGGTCCACCTTCGTTCAAAAATTGCTGAATAATATCAATCTTTGTGTTAGCCAATTCATTATATGAATTGATATTCTTTGAATTTAATAATTTTTCAATCCCAGGCCCTATTCCTTCAATTATTTTTAAATCATTTTTAGTGTTTGAAACGGGTGTTTTTGCTACAGTTTTTTTAGCAGTAGTTTTTGGGGGTTCTACTTTTGCTTTTGCTTTCGGAGTTTCTGCTTTTAGAACCGTTTCTTTTTTTGTTGTTTTTTTCTCAGATACGTTTTCATTATCTGAAGAAGTAGTAGCTTCTTTTTCAGCTTGAATAAATTTTTCTTCAATCGAACTTTTGCTAGAAGATTCATTTTTTACATCATTGTAAACAAATTCCTTCTTTGTTCTATGGCTCATGAAATATCCCAAAAGAAACCCCAATAAGGAAGATACAAATAGCATAATTATAATTTCAATAGAGGCATTAGTTATATCGTATTGCTCTAATATGTTGTTTTGAAAAATGGTTAATGTGAATATCATAATCTTTGATTTACTATAATTATTGAATGATTTTAATTGTTATGCGACAGTTTTTTGCAATGTTTTCGGGCGTATTATTTACATATTTTGGTTTTGAAGATCCATATCCTTCTATGACAATTTTGTCCTCAGAAAGACCCATGCTTATCAAATGATTTTTAACCATTTTGCATCGATCTTCAGAAAGTGTTTTATTTGTAGCTTCAGAATTTAAATTATTCACAAAATGCCCTTCCAATCTAATTTTTTGAGAGCTAAATCCAATCTTAGCTATATATTCTTTTAATATATTGGAATACGTTTCTTCTTTTAAACTAATTTTTGAATGTAATGGGAAAAATAATTCTGCCATATTATCCTGACTTACTACTTTTATTTCCGATAAATTTAAAAAACGAGTGGTGTCCGCGATTTGAATTTTCAATGCTTCAAAAGGAGATTTAAATAAAGAATCTTTAGTGATTTCAATAGAAGCTAACTGAATCTTGCTTGTATCTATACAAGAAGCAAGAAGATTTTTGAATTGTTGTGCTCTTGCCAATCCAATGTTTGCAAAAGATGAGCTATTTATTTCGTCGGAAAAATAAGAGCCCACGATTTCTATATATTGACCATTATATTTACTACAAAGATCACTTCTATATATTTCAAAATCATTTAATATTGCACTGTCCGAATTGATATTGAACGAAATAGGAAAAGAAGGCGCTTGAAATTGAGAAGAATCTACCATACGTGTATATTCCGAATCGCAAAAGTTTTTGATGCCACAAGTATAGTGTTTCCAGCATACTATCCACCAAATCAACATTACGATGAGTACTAAAATGCTTTTTAAATTCATCTAAAGCAACGTTTAAAATTGATTAAAATTAATTTGCAAATTTATAAATAAAATCTAATATGTATTGTTTTAAATTATAATTGTTTATAATTCAATAGATTGTGTATCTAATCGTAATAAAAATGTATTTTTATAATGTGTACAAAATCAATTACTTGTGATAATCAATTTTAATGAAATTTATTAAATTTTTAATGATGATAAGCTCTATTTTTATCATATCAAAAAAAAGTTATACTTTAGCATTTTAAATTGAAAAATGATAATAAAAAATCAGATATAAACCTGAGGAAGTAAGTCGATGATGAATAAACAAACCATTTTTAATGTTGGACCCGCTATGATTTTTGAGCAAGTGCCCAATCTTACCGCTCAGTTTTTTGCTGAAAATATGGGAAGTGTATCGCATCGTAGTCCTGAGTTCAGGCAATTGCATTTGGAAGTTGTCTGTCATTTAAAAAAAATAATGAATATACCTGAATCGTATGGTGTTTTCTTTGCAGGTTCTGCATCAGAATTATGGGAACGAATTCTATTAAATGGTGTCAAAAATAAAAGTGCTCATATTGTCAATGGCTCTTTTTCAAGCAGATTTTATGACTACGCACAAAGTCTCAACTTAGATACGCAAAAAATTGAATTTGAAGAGGGAAGAGGATTTCACGCTTCGCAAATATTGGTAGAAGACGATGTAGAGATGATATGTATAACTCAAAATGAAACTTCCACAGGGGTTTGGATTCCAGAAAATGAAATAGCTGATATTGCGAAAAAATACCCCGAAAAATTGATTTCGGTAGATATTGTATCTTCTGTACCAATAGTAAATTTAGATTTCAATTGTATTGATAATGCTTTTTTTTCAGTTCAAAAAGCTTTTGGAATGCCTGCTGGATTGGGGGTTTGGATTGTATCGCCCCGTATGCTTGCCAAATCCATTGCTTTGAAAGCGGAAAAGGGTATTGGGGCGCATCATACGTTGCCTGTTCATTGGAAAAATTTTGAAAAAAATGAAACGCATTCTACGCCCAATGTCTATGGAATTTATTTGCTCAATCACATTTCACAATATCTCTTATCCCAAAATATAAAATCTCTTTGTAATGAAATAAAAACACGAGCAAATTGGATTTATAACCAATTGAATTCAATGGTTCATTTCAAACCTTTTGTATTTGATGCGCAGTTTCAGTCGCCTACTATTATTGTCCTTCAGGCAGATAGTGCCGATAGGGTCGCACAAGCTATAAAACTTTTGGCATCTCATAATTTATCGGTAAGTAGTGGTTATGGGCAGTATAAAACGATGCAAATTCGTATCGGTAATTTTCCTGCATTGAAGCAAAAAGATTTTGAAAACTTTTTTTCAATTTTAAAACAAATAGATTAACGAAATATGATAGCAGCATCCGAATTGATTTTGAACCCTGATAATAGTGTGTATCACTTAAATTTATTACCACAAGATATTGCAGATACCATTATTTTTGTGGGTGATCCGGATAGAGTTTGTGATATTTCATGTTTTTTTGATACGATAGAAGTCAAAAAACAAAAAAGAGAATTTTTGACTCATACGGGCCTATTCAAAGGCAAGCGAATTAGCGTAATTTCAACAGGAATTGGTACCGATAATATTGATATTGTTTTAAATGAGTTGGATGCGTTAGTTAATGTCGATTTGGAAAAAAGAGAAATTAAAAAGGAACTCAAATCGCTTAAAATCATTCGAATAGGCACTTCTGGAGCATTGCATGCCGATATCCCATTGGATAGTATTGTATTGAGCCAATATGCAATAGGTATGGAAGGTTTGATGCATTTTTATCAGACGAATCTCTCTCCAATAGAAATGCAGTTGAAACAAGATTTTGAAGCTTTTTTGAAGCAAGAATCTATTGCAGTCATTGCCCCTTATACGGCATCGGCTTCGCAAGATTTATTGGATTTATTCCCCGAATTTATAAAAGGAATTACACTCACCAATACGGGATTTTATGCACCACAAGGACGTCAAGTGCGTGCCATTCCCAAAGTAGAAAATTATAATGATAAGATGGCTAAATTTCAATCTTCATTGGGAAAAATTACTAATTTTGAAATGGAAACATCTGGCATTTATGGCTTATCTAATTTGTTGGGGCATAAAGCCTTATCAGTCAATGTAATAATTGCCAATCGTGCGTTAGGCAAATTCTCCGAAAATCCTCAACAAGCCGTAAAGCAAGCTATTGAGACAATATTGGGGAGGTTGTAGTGGAAATATAAATTACCAACGACCATATGCATAGCCTCGTTCAATTTTCTCGCCGATATTTATCTTAATAGTAACTTCATGGGTACTTCCCATTTGATCGGTGGGTGTTCTACTAGAAAGATCAAAATTATAACATAATTTGATTCTATTTCTTAATAATGAAAACTGATTTTCATTGAATTCATATTGTGCTCCGAATAGGAAGGCACCACTACTTCTATATCCACCAATAAAGGAAATGAATCCACTATATTCCCACTGGGAATAAATATCAAAATTATCTGGTGCATTTGCATTATAGCGATATTGAAAAGCAGGTTTTAATATCCAATTTTCATCAAATATAATATTAAAGTCTAATCCACAATATAGCTTATTCACTGTCTTATATGATCTAGTATTATTAGTCATATCGTATACTCCAGGAATAAGATCCGGAACAGATGCGCCTAATGAGAATAAATCATTTTGATAATATACACCTAAACCCAAAACAGGTTTATTGTAATATGAGCTTTCCGTTTGGAAGTTGGGATCTCCTTTATAGTATCCATCTAATGCTCTATTATTAATAACGCCAAAATCCATACCAGCTCTCACTCCTAATTGTAAAAAAGCTTCTTCTTGAATATTGAACCTATATGCATAATTTCCATATAAATTAAAATTACTCATAGGACCAATTTTATCAAGATTGAAATTCATTCCAAGGCTTGAATTCGTCTCTCCCATAGGACTGGATAAAGAAAGTAAATAATTTTTTGGATTATCTTGAATGCCTCCCCATTGATTTCTGTATGCACCTACTACTTCCAGATTGTCTGATATACCAACAGCGGCAGGGTTAAACATCATTTTTTGATCATGGTAGTTTGAAATAAGTATGCCTTGTTGGGCATAAATATTACTGCCAAAAATTAATAAGAAATATAATATAGCTCTCATGATTTATTTTTTAATATAGATATACCCTGTTTTTTCATTTTTTTGACCATAAATCGTGAAACTAAAAACATAATAATAGACACCATCAGGTAAGGTATTGTTTGTATAGCCATTGGTCAAATATTCTCCATACCAATCATTTTGATAATTTTCTTTTTCAAATACTATTTCTCCCCATCGGTTAGCAATTTGAATTTTATTATTTTTAGCTAAATGAATATTTTCTATCGTAAAAGCATCCATGATTTGATCGTTATTTGGACTCATAGAATTGTTTACATAGATCGAATCCAAAAGCACTTTCAACTCTAACGTAGCTTTTATAGCTGTAGCCTCACTTTCGCAATTATTTTCCCGTTGAGTTACATAGTATACTTTTTCATTTTGTAATGTGGTAGAACTAGGGATATTTTTTTGCAATTGGGAATCTTCATACCACTTTAAACTATTTCCAGTAACAATAAGATCGTCTAATGTATTGTCATTTGAATACGTTTGAGGAGATGTAGCTATCGGTTTAGGTGGAATAGGATAGGATATTATATTTATAGAGGTACTGCATGATTTATTTCTATAGGTATAGTCTACTGTATAACTCCTAATCTGTTGCGCTATTATTTTTATTGTTTTTGTTGTTGCGGCATTAAACCATAATAATTTATTGAACAAGGATTGGAAGGTTAGCAAAATCGTATCACCTTCACAATAGTTGGGTTTATCAGAAGTAATATTGCCTGAATTGATATATGCTTTAACTTTTTTGATAGCACTTTCACAATTATTTAATGATTGAGTAGCATAATAGGTTACATTGTCTGAAAGTTGTGCGTTGTTATTAAGGATAATTTTCTTTGTAGAATCCTGGTACCATTTGATAAGATTTCCGGTAATAATTAAATCTTTTATTTGTGCGGACATACAAAATATCTGAGAATCTAATGCTATAGGAGCGATACTACTATTTACGAATAAGTTTAGTGTACGAATAGAGTCACACCCTTTGCTATTTGCCCCAAACAAGGTATCTACATAAATTCCTGTTGATTTCTTGCCTAGGAAGGAATCACCTTGACAAATCGTTTGATTAATGGTTGAGAATGTTCTTGGATTTACCGTAAGATTTAATGTTCGAATAGAATCACACCCTTTGCTATTAGCGCCAAATAATGTATCTACATAAATTCCTGTTGATTTCTTGCCTAGGAAGGAATCACCTTGACAAATCGTTTGATTAATTGTAGAAGTTGTTCTTGGATTTACCGTCAGATTTAGTGTTCGAATAGAGTCACAACCCTTGCTATTAGCGCCGATTAAGGTATCAATATATGTTCCACTTATTGATCTTCCCAAAAAGCTTTGTCCTTGACAGATCGTTTGATTGATTGAAGAAGTTGTTCTTGGATTTACCGTAAGATTTAGAGTTCGAATAGAATCACAACCCTTGCTATTAGCTCCTATTAATGTATCAATATATGTTCCGCTTATTGATCTTCCCAAAAAGCTTTGTCCTTGACAGATCGTTTGATTGATTGAAGAAGTTGTTCTTGGATTTACTGTCAGATTTAGAGTTCGAATGGAATCACAACCCTTACTATTAGCGCCTATTAATGTGTCAATATATGTTCCGCTTATTGATCTTCCCAAAAAGCTTTGTCCTTGACAGATCGTTTGATTGATTGAAGAAGTTGTTTTTGGATTTACCGTAAGATTTAGTGTTCGAATCGAATCACAACCCTTGCTATTAGCGCCAGTTAATGTGTCAATATATGTTCCGCTTATTGTTCTTCCCAAAAAGCTCTGACCTTGACATATCGTTTGATTAATTGTTGAGATTGTTTTTGGATTTACTGTCACCGTCACAGTATCCGTACAAAAATGACTGCCATTGGATACACGCACCCAGTACTTAGTAGTTACAGTCGGTGTTACATTGATAGTAGGTGTAGTATCGCCTGTGGACCAAAGGTAGGACTGAGGATAAGCTGGTGTATATAGTTGTTGAATTTCTTGGAGAGTTAAAGCTCGGTTCCATGCTAAAAAATCATCTAGCTTACCTTTAAAAAATGATGGATAACCATCTGTATAAATCAATTTCCCAAATGTTAAAGGTTTAAAATTAGAAGTATTAATTAATGTATTTGGATTGTATATTGAAGATGGAATAGTTAATAAAATACCATTTTTATATACTAATATATTATTTTGTATTGTTCCTCCATTAGGGAAAACAATACAATAAAAATTCCATTTATTACAAAAATTAGTATCGCTATTGTAAGCAATAAAAGAACTACTTGTAATACTAGCGATATTATCTTGAATACCACATCGAATAATTGCTGCGAATGTTTCTCCAGGCGCACCATCTCCATAGGAAAATGCATAAGAATTTGAGAGATTTTGTTCTGGTAAAGCCCAAAAAGCTATTGTTCTACTGTTGTTTCCTGTAATGCTATTAATAACTGATGTAGAAATAAAATCATCCACTCCATCAAAATTATACGCCTTATTCGTATTCCCGAATCTATCAGTAGTTAATGTTGCTCCATTCACCGTTCCATTATTCCCATTTCCACTAGCATCATTGGCATTACCACAGAATGGCCAGAAGCCGACGAGTCCATTTTGAAGATTTGCTGGAAGTGGAGCACAGTAGGAAAGCGGTGTGCTACCCAATATGCTATCTGCATTTAATCTTACCGATCTTCCAAGACAAATTGTAGTATCATTATTAAGGATATTTGCCTTAATAATACTCACAAAAACAGAATCCATTCCTGAACATCCAGCACTATTTGTAGCCGTAATTTTATACCATCCTGTACTTTTTGCAAAAAAAGACGCCGTCGTTTTTCCATTTGACCAGCTATAGGTACTCATACCTGAAGTAGCTGAAACTAAAACAGAATCTCCGCAGGCTTTGATGGTATCTTGGGAGATAAGATTTGTAGGAGGTTGACTTACAGTTACTGTAACCGTATCCGTACAAAAATGACTACCATTGGATACTCTTACCCAGTATTTTGTAGTTACAGTCGGTGTTACATTGATAGTAGGTGTGGTATCGCCTGTGGACCATAGATAGGACTGAGGATATGATGATGTATATAATTGTTGAATTTCTTGTGGAGTTAAGGCTCGGTTCCATATCCCAATATCATCGATTATTCCGTTGAAAAAATATGGGTGATTAAGATAATCATGTTTACCTATATATAAAGGATCTGTATTTGTTCCAAATGAGTTATTATTATTTTGTGTTACAGTATTTTCTAATACTCCATTAACATAAATTTTCATTGTTAGACTGTTAATACTAGCAGTAATCAAAGTCCATTGATTTATGTTAACAGTTGAGCTGGATTCAACAAATATGTTATTCCCAATGACGAACCTAGATTTATTATTAGAAGAGAAAACTAGTAAATCATAATGTCCTGGTCCCTGATCCCATCCTTTATTAACAACCATTGATGCATTTGACGAATTGTATGCTGAAGTATTGACCCAGGCAGATATAGTAATTTGTGAAGTCGGATTAAGTGAATTACTATTATTGATATTTATAAAATCATCCACTCCATCAAAATTATACGCCTTATTCGTATTCCCGAATCTATCCGTCGTTAAATTAGCGCCATTCACCGTTCCATGATTATTATTCCCGCTTACATCATTGGCATTACCACAGAAAGGCCAGTAGCCTACAAGTCCATTTTGAAGATTTGCAGGAAGTGGTGCACAGGAGGAAAGCGGTGAGCTTCCCAGTATACTATCTGCATTTAATCTTACCGATCTCCCAAGACAAATGGTAGTATCATTATTAAGGATATTCGCTTTAACAATACTCACAAAAACGGAATCCGTTCCTGAACATCCAGCATTATTTGTAGCTGTAACTTTGTACCATCCTGTGCTTTTTGCAAAGATGTTTGAAGTAGTAGCTCCTGTGTTCCAAGCATATGAACTCAAACCCGAAGTAGCCGAAACTAAAACACTATCACCACAAGCTTTGATGGTATCTTGGGAGATAAGATTTGTAGGAGGTTGACTTACTGTCACTGTAACCGTATCTGTACAAAAATGACTGCCATTGGATACACGCACCCAGTATTTTGTAGTTACGCTTGGTGTGACATTGATAGTTGGTGTGGTATCGCCAGTGGACCAGAGGTAGGACTGAGGATAAGATGATGAATATAATTGTTGAATTTCTTGAGGGGTTAAAGCGCGGTTCCAAATTCCAATGTCATCTAATTTTCCTATATAATAATTTACAAAAGAACTCCACTCTCTTCCAAATTGTATATCTCCAGAACAAATATCAATCGAAGAAGAAGGTGGAATTGAAGTAGACTTTAATATCCCATCAATGTATACATTAACTTCTGTTGAATAAGTGGCAGTAACCATATGCCAGTTGCCATTAGTTAAAATTGGATTATTTCCACCAAAAGATGACCACCCAATTGATGGTTGACATGAACTATTGTATTTTAAACTTAGTAGGTTTGAAAAATTAAGTGCAAATGAATATTGTTCATTTGCAGCATTCATGAAATTATTTTTTTTAATTGGAACCATTAAATTACCACCAGTGGTATTTATCCAAAAATTCACTGTACCTTGAGGATTATTTAATGAAGAATTTGAAGGAACTTGTATGAAATTATTAT
Source organism: Chitinophagales bacterium (assembly GCA_040383345.1). GTDB lineage: Bacteria > Bacteroidota > Bacteroidia > Chitinophagales > JADJOU01 > CHPMRC01. The sequence goes on from JBEIDU010000005.1 coordinate 29,523, forward strand.
TAAAATTATATGCATTATTCAAATTCCCAAATCTATCCGTTGTCAAAGTAGCTCCATTTACCGTTCCATTATTCCCATTGCCACTAGCATCATTGGCATTGCCACAGAATGGCCAGTAGCCGACGAGTCCATTTTGAAGATTTGGGGGAAGTGGAGCACAGTAGGAAAGCGGTGTGCTTACCAGTATACTATCTGCACGTAATCTTACCGATCTTCCAAGACAAATAGCCGTATCATTATTTAATATATTTGCCTTAATAATACTCACAAAAACAGAATCCATTCCTGAACATCCAGCACTATTTGTAGCCGAAACTTTGTACCATCCTGTACTTTTTGCAAAGATAGACGCCGTTGTTTTTCCATTTGACCAGCTGTAAGAAGTTAACCCTGAAGTAGCCGAAACTAAAACACTATCGCCACAAGCTTTGATGGTATCTTGGGTGATAAGACTTGAATTAAAAATCGTATTTAGTGAGCCGGAATATAGAGCTTGAACTTCACAAGTCGTTAATGCTCTATTCCATATGCCAATATCATCAATTTTACCATTAAAATTCTTAACATTAAATAAAGACCAGTTAGCTTGTCCAATTAATAAGTCAAATGAATTATTACCAATAACTCCAGTTCCAAAACTTTGTGCAACTAAAATTCCATTTATATAAATTTGTCCTTGAGTACCAGTCCAAACTTGAACAATATGATACCACGAATTTATAGTTATTGAATTATTAGAAGTGCTTAAACTATATGCTGGATTAGGAGATCCATTCTGAAGTCTAAAGTTACTTTGATAACCAATTTCTATGTTAGAATTATATCCATTTTGTGTAGAACCTGAGCCAGCTTGTTTACTTAAAATAATACTAATTTGACTTGAAGATAAAGATGCTGCATTAATCCAATATGAAAATGAGAATTTATTTTGAGTTTGAAAATTAAGTGAAGAATTATTTGGAATAGAAATGTATGAAGTGGTGCCATTAAAACTATATGCTTTATTAGACATTCCAAATCTGTCAACTGTCAAAGTAGCTCCATTTACGGTCCCATTATTTCCATTTCCAGAGCTATCTATAGCATTGCCAGTAAAGGGCCACCATCCTACCAGCCCAGTTGAAGGAACGTAATTTGGAATTTGAGCTTTTATAAATATACTTATTGAAAAAAGTAATATAGAGAGTATTTTTTTCATAATTTTATTTTTCATTTTAATCTATTTCTTAAAATTACTTCTCAAAACAATTAGTTTAAGAAACAAATTTTATTTGTTAATTTTTATTAAAAAAATATTCGCAAATATAAAATAGATAAATTAAAATAAAAAGTATAATTCAATATGTTTTATTTAAAAAATCCTCAACAAGCCGTAAAGCAAGCTATTGAGACAATATTGGGGAGGTTGTAAGGGGGGCATATTTCTAATTTGTATGTTAGAGCTGTGATTACATTTAAAGTAATTTTAATACCAAATATAAGGACAAAAATTTGGCTCGCCTTTCGTGGGTTGGTCTTTGGATTTGATTAAATATCCTATAGAAAGTTCGAGTCCCCCATAGTTTGATGAAGCTATACTGAGAGGCGATGAATTAAAGTCGTAGCTGAGCTGAGCCGTAAATACATTTTTTTCATAGTGAAACCAAGGTATCCAAGCATCTCCAATTCTATGGCTCATTCCAAAAGTTATACTGGATTTTTCATCGTCAGATCCTTTTGCCAAATCTAATTTTGCTCCTAGTCCCATTACCCATTCATTTTTATTGTCTTGCCATTGATAAAAGGATAATGGCATCAAGGCTATATTTTTCCATATAACAAAATCTGCACTAGCATAGAGATTAAATTTTCGTTGAAGCAATGCGTTAGAAGATTTATTGAGGAAATTTTGGTTGGTTTGATTCAAATGCTGGATAGAAAAACCAACATTAAAAATTTGATCTTCTCTAAAAACTTGATTATAATTCAAACCTATACCAAAATCAAAAAAACTCAATTGGGTTCGGTCAAATTGTTCATTGATGGGAATATTGGGGTCAAAATAATCGCCATTAAATTGGTTGTCAAATCGAAGCTTATTGGGATCATATGATCGTTGAGTGAAGTTTACTTGAGCTCCAAGACTCAGGGAAGCAGGGTTTCGACCACCAAATGTATAATGATATGCTGGACTAAAAGAGGCTACCGTAGTAGTATATTTTCCATCGCCAGCTCTATCAGATACTATTTGAGCCCCAAAACCTACGCGATCTCTTGAGGTTTCAAACGTTAAATTATAATCTGCACTTAAACTGATAGAATTGTAAGGTACAGGAATGGCTTGCCATTGATTGCGAAAATTAGCCATGACCCGGATTTGTCCTTCAAAAGCACCCGATAAGGCAGGATTGAGGAATAAAGGAGTTCTATTAAATTGAGAAAAATGTAGATCTTGGGCGATACATTTTGTATCAAAAATAAAATGAGTTATTGATATAATTACCATAAAAAAGCGCTTTTTCAAGTCCATGCTCCCTTATTTTAATAACGTAATATTACCTGATTTTTTGAGTCTTGCCCCACCAATGCATTCTACATCAAGATAGTATGCATATACAGTAGGTTCAAGAAGGATTCCTTTGTAGGTGCCATCCCATCCTTTTTTTTGAGTATTGGACTCAAAAATTAATTGCCCCCATCGGTCATATACTGCAAAATACATTTTTAAAATATTATTGCCGCGAACATACAAGGCATCATTTTTTCCATCTCCATTGGGAGTGAAAGCATTGGGTACATATACTTCTGGGTCATCACATATTTCAAAAAAAACTTCTACTTCGGCGGTATCTGATTTTTTACATCCATTTCGATCTTTTACTATTACTTCATATATTGTATTTACGATTGGTTTTGCCCAAGGGCTGGGAACTATAAACTTGTCCAGTGATTCTTTGGGCGACCATACAAAATCAACTCCATTTTGTGCTTTTGCAAGCAGTCTTGAAGAATCTCCAAATTCAATTCTAACGGGTGTGGCTGAAGCCTCTAAATCTTCCAATAAGCGACTATAATCAATAGTAATAGTGTCAAAATATTTACATTTATTGGATGGGGCTACAGAAATTTCACAACGATATAGTAATTTATCCTGCAATACATATCGAACCAACGTGTCTCGGTTTTCGATCCAGTTTGTGGGATTCCATGAATATTTATAATTCGGATTGAATGTAGCTTTGATGGAAAATGTATCTAATCTACAAATAATTGGATTAGCAGAAAGTTTTACGAAATTCGTATCTTTTTTGATAAATATACTATCGGAGACGCTACATCCCCTCGCCAGTGATCCTGTAACAACGAATAAAGTATTTGAATTGATAAATCCTCTAATCTTACTTGTTCCAATGCCACTTATTATTGGAATTGTGGGAGTCCAATTATATTGAACATTTGGTAGATAATTTGTTTCTATTTCAATACTATCAAATTTACAACTCAATGTGTCGATAGTTTTGATAAAAAAGGTATTGGGTTCTAATACATTAATAAAAATAGAATCCATTAGTTTACAATTATTTGTATCTATCACTTCAACAAAAATAGTAGATCCTTTTTGTAATTTGGCGAGCGCCAAAGCTCCTACTCCATTGACAATTAATGGTGCGGGAGTCCATGTATAAATGGCTCCTGGAATAGGTGTGGCATTAATAGACACCGTATCATTGATACATATTATGGAATCCGCTTTTACTTTCATTAAGTCTTTTGTAATAGATACTTTTTGAAAAAAAGTATCTATACAGCTTCCTTTTGTGACGATAGCTTTATAGACAGTGGTAGACAAAGGAGTGGCATAGGGTGCTAAGATATTGGGGTCGTCAATGGTATTTGAAGGCGTCCAGCTTATTGATATGGAAGGGTCTGTCACATTTGGAAAGCCAATTCGAACTGAATTGCCTGGACAGACGGTTTTTTCGGGTAATGAGGTAGATGAATATCCCAAAACTAATACAGGTTTGATAATTGTATCGGTGTTATTGCAGGAATTTGGATCTTTAATGATGAGTCTTACATTATAAATTCCTGGAGAATTATAAAATGTCGTTGGGCTCTTTAATGAAGAAGTATTTCCATTATCAAAATCCCATTGGTAGGTAACATTAGTACCAACTGTATGACTCAAATCTGTGAATTGAATATTGCCAGGAGCACAATTTGTAGCCGAAGAGAAATTGGCTTTTACAGGTAATCCAAAATCAAATTTTAGAACACCAAGATTACAATTGGGGCTTTGATTGGTTCCTGAAACGACTGCCGAAGCACTCGGAAAAATAGGATAGTTGCTCTGTCCACCACATCCAGCACATACAGCATGATAAATTATGCCATTTTTATCAAAACGACTCGTCCCACCATCTACATGTTCATCAGATAATGCGGTTGTGCCTCCAAAAAAAGAACCATAAAACAATTGACTTAAATCGCCCTCTAAGATCATCATATAAAATCCATTTCCTAGTGTAGCACTTTGATAGGCATTGGCTGTTATTGGAAGCCCGGCAACAGATAATTGGTATGTGTTAAAACCACTAAGATTGCTTCCCCATCCCGTAATAAAAATTTTATCACAATAATCAACTAAAAAGGCTGTAGGTGATATGTCTGGAAATCGATCATTGTCCCCAAACATTGTGGAGCGAAGCCGCGAAGTGTATGTAGCATTGAAAATAGATACAAATTGACCGCTGTTTGATTGTCCAAATGTTGCATTTGAAGAATAAAAATTTCCAGTACCAATATCGGACTGACCAAAAACATGAATTTCATCTTTATTGTTGAGTTCTACAAAATAGATTTGATCATATTCAGAAGTGCCATAATATCCGGAAAAACGCAATAATGATAAATTATTACTTAAAGAAGAAATGATGCCATCTACACCTCCACTATTGGCAGTAGCATATACGCCAGGGGTATTTGGGTAGTTAGAAGAATTAGAGCCTCCTGCTACTACAATGTTTTTGTTTTTATCAAAAGCCATGTCATACAAAGCGTCATCACCGGCTCCTCCTATATGACTAAATGATAAAAGATTGGATAAATTAGTATTAAATTTAGCAATAATTCCATCAAATCCACCTGCATTTGTTTTGTATAGCGAGTTTGCTACTGAAGGTAAATTTGTGGAATTGGATGTAGTAGCAATATAAATATGATCATTAGAATCAACTAATACTTCGCCACGAAGGCAATCGCCATAGTTGACAATTAATGATGCTGCTGTACCTACACCATCTGTTCCGGAGCCTCCAAAAAAGCTAGAGCCAATCAATGCATTTCCATTACTATTGAATTTTGTAATAACTATATCGGCACCATTTGGATATTCAATGCCTAATCCTAAAAAAAAATTAAATAAACTCATACTGAGTGCATTGCCACCATTAAATGAGTTGTCAAAAGCATTTGATGTGGTTGGGTAATTAGGAGAACTCGTTGTGCCAAGCAAAATCAATCTACCGTTTTGATCTACAATCAAACTATGTGGCACATCATAGCTATTACCACCAATGTATGTAGAATAAATTCTGGCGGAGCCAGTAGCATTAAATTTTGTAATAGCAATATCGGTTTGTCCTGCAAAAGTACTTTGAAAGGCTCCCAGTGTAGTGGGATATCCCGTTCCAAAAACTAATCCTGAACCATATAAGTTTCCAAAAAAATCATAGGTAGCAGTAGCGCCAAAATTATCAGCTGTAGAACCACTATAGGTGCTGAATATGATTTCAGGGTCTATTTCTAGTATTTCATTTTCTTTGAGCTCATAATTGTTTACTTCAAATGATACTTGATTCTTTTCTAGCTTAAAATTTGAAGGTATAGAAAATTTGTTTTCTTTTGATATTATATAACTCAATGGTTTTAAATCGGTACTATAGCCAAGCGCCGTTCTTGATAATATATTACCTGCTTTGTCTTTTTCTATAGATTCCAATCCATTGTACTCAATTTTTATATCTTTCAATCGAGCACCCTTTTTAAGAAAAAAGCTATATTTAGGACGGCCTTGAAAAGATGTTACTTTTAAATCTATATTGGGATAAATATTGATATAAAAAATTTCACTAAAGGCTTTACAATCTCCTCGCCATTTTGAAGAGTCATTGCCAATAAAATAATTGTAATAATTTGAAAAAATCCCACTAGACTTAATTTTGACATTTGGATTTGTATTCAAAAATGTCATATTGAACGCATGCGATTTATATATTTTGTCTATTGGATCTGGATTTCTTACGTGTGTTTTTCGAGATTCATGTATACTAAAGGTCATTTTGTCTTTTTCAAGAAACATGGCACCTCCAGTGATATCTGCTTTGTATAATATGTTCTTATCCCATTGACCTTTGTTTTCAATAAATTCCAATCCATTAGGATTGTGAGCCAAAATTGGGACGCATATATTGCTGATTAAAAAGAGGAAAATATATTTTGTCAATTTCATAAAAAACTGGACAAATATAGGGCTAATTTACCGATTCTGCAATAATAAATTATATTGAAAAGATTATTTGTACCTTTGCAAAATTCAAAAATAATAAATTAAAAAAATGGAATTAAAAAATCAAATGGTTTGTAGTGTGGACTATAAATTACAAATTGAAGAAAATGGCGCAATGGTAATGGTAGATCAAACTACTTCGGACGCACCACTTACTTTTTTGATGGGAGCAGGTCAATTATTGCCTCAATTTGAATCAAACTTAATTGGGAAAAGAGTAGGGGAAGTTGTTTCTTTTAAAATTGATGCTGAAAATGGATATGGTCTTTCAAATCAGGAAGATATTGTAGCTATACCTGCTGAAAATTTTTTGCATCCTGAAACAGGTGCATTTGATGAAGAAATTGTAAAAGTAGGTGAATTTATTCCATTGCAAGATCAAGATGGAAATCAATTTAATGGAAAAGTAATAAGTATCAATGAAGGTATGGTTACGATTGATTTTAATCATCCTTTGGCTAATAAAGAATTAAATTTTGAAGTTACGGTTTTAGATATAAGAGAGGCATCTGCTGAGGAGATAGCTCACGGACATGCTCATGGCTTAGGAGGCCATCACCACTAGTTTTTAGTCTTTGAGATACATACACGACTCCCTTGATATTATCAGGGGATTTTTTTTTTGCTAGAATGGATAGCCTACCGCAATATTAAATACCAAATTTTGTCTTTGCCAGTCTGAGTTAAAGGGCTTAGCTTCTTGTATAATCCAGGAATCTTCTCCATCTTTGTATGGCACTCTTATAGGGAATCCTAGGTCCATTCGTATTGCAAAATAATCAAAGTCAAATCGAAGTCCAAAACCACCTCCAATATAAAATTGTTTATAAAATTCACCTATTTGAAAATTCTTTTGGTCATCGGTGTTGAATTCATTTTTGGTAAGCCAAATATTACCCATATCAGTGAATAAAGCCCCTTTAAACATTTTAATAATATTGAATCGATATTCAAGATTTCCTTCCAATAATAAATTTCCTGTTTGATCTTTGATGTTTTGTTTGGTTACATCAAATGATCCAGGGCCAATCTGTCTTAGTGGAAATGCTCTTATACTGTATGGACCACCAAGGAAAAATTGTTTAATATAGGGGAGTGATGTTGAATTTCCATATGAAAAAGCTGCACCCATTTTAAGTCGAGTATGCATAGCTGTTTGTTTATTAAATTTATGCGAATACACCATTTCTGATAGAAATTTTACATATTGACTTACTACAACATTGTTGAAATTGACAGTATTTTCTTTTTCATCGCTAAAAATTCTGTCCGCAAGATAGGGGAAATTTCCAGCGGTTTCGGCATTGAACTTATATCCAAAGTTGTCTTTTTTGTTTTTTGAAGTATTAAAATAAGAAAATTGATAATTGGATCCTAAAATTAAAGCATCATCAAAAGAAGCTTTTAAATATGGGTTTTGATCCAAAATATTGGCGAAAGCAGCTTTTACAGATCCAGGCGGCAAGTATATATAGCTCAGTGCTAGAGGATTGTAAAAATGTCTTATTTTTGGATTTTTTGACCATTCATAACCAAAGCTAAGCGTCATATTGTGCAAGTCATAGTAGTTGATCCTTTTTTCATAGGTGTATTTTGAGAAGAAGTTTGTTTTGTAGATATAAAGATTTTCTTTGTGTATATGAAATGGAATCATCAATTTTTCTATCGTATAGTTTGTGGTAAGAGAGATATCGCTTCTAGAAATAATTCCTTGATTGTTGTTTAATGCACTTTCGTCCAGAGAAAAATTAAGTTCTAATCCTCCCGAAATTGCAATATTTAATCTATCAGCTCTTTTTGTAAGGTTTCTATTGTTATAAATCAGGGATAGTGAATTTCCCAATAGTCCTTGTGAACTATTATATGCATAAAATCCTGTAGAAAAAAATTGTTTTTTAAATGGACTTAATGAATAAAGAGCATTGATGTGATTTATTTTATTTGGATTTATTGAAAAATTTGAGTTTATTAATTTGAAATTATTTAAATCGGTAAGCCTTTGTAAAGTGCGATTTGCATTTTCTTTTGAATAAAAAGAATCCTTATTTAGCTCAAAAAAAGAAGTCATGAAATTTTCATTGTATAAGATTTTTCTAGGCTGAATAAAAGTAATATTTTTTATTTTTTTGATATTTTCATTTGAAATTTTATCATTTTCATTTTCTAAAATCAATACATAGATAGAATCCAATTTATATTTTTTAAAATCAGAAGTATCGGTTTCTTTTTGGATTTTTATATAAATATCCAATTGATTTGTATTTTGAAATGTATCTATTTTGAATAAAATAAACTCTTTATTAAAAAAATAATATCCTTTGTTGTTTAGTGTTTCTGTAATTCGTTGTCTTTCATTTTTTAATGTTTCAATATTAAAACTTTCGCCTTTCGAAATCAGAGAGTTCTCTTTTGTATTGAATATTATTTTCTCAATAGCTGTTGAGCTATCAAAAAATACATTTCTATACGTAAAAACTTTTTGAGGTTCAACAATAAAATCAATGGTTGTAATTTTATTTTTAGTAGATACAGTCGCATCTACCTTATTGTTAAAGTGTCCAATATTTGAGTAATAATTTTGAAACCGATTTATGCTTTGAATTAATTTGGTGGAATCAAATAAAACAGGCTCTGCACCCACTTTTGTTTTCATAAATTGGGTGAATTTTGTTACTTTTTTATTGGAATAAAAAGCCCAAATATTTAAGGATAACGGCCAAAAATTTAAAATGCGTTTGTTGGGTTTTTGGATGGGTATAGTCAATAAATCATCTTTGTAAAAAAAGTCATTGATTAAATCTTTTTCCACTCCTTTAATTGCTAAATTATTAGCGCGTAAAAGACTCTGATTTTCAGGAATATGTTTACTTATTCCACAAGATTGGAGCAAGAGAATGGATATCCCTATCAAAAAAAAAATATGTATTTTTGTATTCAAATTTTTTAAATCTTGGCCACAAATTTACAAATAAAATTTATTAAAAGTCTACATCTTAAAAAAAACAGAGAAGAAAATAAGCTTTTTCTTTGTGAAGGGGCCAAAATCGTTGGTGAATTGATGAGTCAAAATACTTTTACTATTAAAGAAATTTATGCACAAAAACAATGGATGGATCAAAATCCTATCAATTCAATAACCGTAATAGAAGTATCACCAAAACAAATGGAACAATTATCTACGCTAAAAACACCTTCTGAAGTATTAGCAGTAGTTCATTTCCCAAAAACACTCTCTTTTAAAAAAGAATGGCTTACGCTCTATTTGGATGAAATAAAGGATCCCGGGAATCTAGGAACTATAATACGAACTGCCGAATGGTATGGCATCAAAAGTATAGTGTTGTCTCCAAATTGTGTAGAATGGTATAGCCCCAAAGTAGTCCAGGCAACAATGGGTTCAATTTTTCGAGTGTATCCATTCTATGAAAAATTAGATGATTTTATTGAGAAAAATGCTTTCTCCAATATTTATGGGGCCTATTTAGAAGGAAATTCACTTTATAATGAGCCTTTTACAAAAAACTCATTGCTTGTCATCGGAAGTGAATCACATGGGATTCATCCATCCCATTTTGAGTTAATCAATAAAAAAATTACGATACCTTCTTTTGGCAATGCAGAGTCTTTAAATGCTTCAATTGCCACATCTATTATTGTAGATAATTTTAAACGAATGACTATTCAGTGATTTCTTCAATGCTATATTTCGTATCGTATGCAATTTTTTCTTGTATTGAATGTTTAGGAATTCCAGTTTTAGAAACGATGATTATTTCAGTAAACTCACTGTTGATAATTACATTTAATACATTTGGTATTTCTTTTATTTTTTCTTCAATTTCAGTCCTACATCCGTTACAAGTAATTCCTATAAAATGATATCTAGAAATTTGAACGTCATTTTTTTGAATAGAAATAGAAGTTCACTATTTTTTCTTGGATCGATACTGTTTTCAGCTTTTTCAAAAAGAGCTATTTCAAAAGCGAAATTAAATAAATTTCTGTACTCAGCCTCATTGCCTCCAAATGGCGGGCCTGAATCAAAGGTTCTGTTGAATAACAATCCCATTAAAACACCATTCGTGTTCAATAATTGATGCATTTTCCATAGATATTTTGTTCGCCATTGTGGAGGAATTGCACAAAAAAAAGTTTGTTCTATTATTACATCAAAATAAGCATCAAGTTTGAAAAAATCCCCATGTATAATTTTTACATTTGTATTATCTTTGAATTTATCTATCAAAATATCACAAGCTGATTCAGAAATATCTATCAATGTAATATTTGTAAAACCTTTTGAAAGTATGTATTCTGCCTCGTATGCAGATCCGCATCCCGGTATTAATATGGATGCATCTTTATTGTTAATGGTATCTATAAGCGATGCTATAGGGGGACTTACGTGCCCTATATCCCATCCAATGGTATTACTCTTCCATTGTTCATCCCAAAACTTTTCGTCCAAAGGTTTTTCACATACTGTTATACAACAATTCATATAATCTCTAAAATTTCTACAAAAGTAATTTATTTAATGAAATAAATAGGTAACTTTTGTAGCATTTATATGCTATTTGTAGAAATATGATATTTAAATTATCCATCTAAGTTGACAATAATTTAGTAACTTTGCAATCCTTAAAATTAATCTTATGGAAAAGAGCAACGAGAGTATGCCTATTCAATATCTTGATTTTGAATTGCCAATAAAGGCTATTAATGATCAAATTGAAGAATTGAAAGAAATGGAGAAGAAAACTCAGATTTCGATGGAAGACAAAATTAAAATTTTGGAACTACAATTGGAAGATGAGAAAATTAGATTGACAAAAGAATTGACTACTTGGCAAAAAGTACAATTATCGAGACATCCCAATAGACCATATACCGTATTTTATGCCGATAAAATTGCAGATAGTTTAATTGAATTGCATGGCGATAGAAATGTAAAGGATGATAAAGCCATTGTATGCTATATGGCCAAAATTGATGGAAAATCAGTAATGATCATTGGCCATCAAAAAGGAATCAATACAAAAATGCGTCAATATCGAAATTTTGGAATGCCCAATCCAGAAGGCTATCGCAAAGCATTAAGAATGATGAAAATGGCTGAAAAATTTAATATTCCAGTTGTAACTTTTATAGACACCCCAGGTGCTTTCCCCGGCATAGAAGCCGAGGATAGAGGACAGGCGGAGGCTATTGCCCGCAATTTGTTTGAAATGACAAAATTGCGTGTACCGGTTTTGTGCTATGTTATTGGAGAAGGCGCTTCGGGCGGTGCATTGGGTATAGGCGTTGGGGATAAAACATTCATGCTTCAAAATACTTGGTTTACAGTTATTTCTCCTGAATCTTGTAGTAGTATCTTATGGAGAAGTTGGGAGCATAAAGAACGTGCTGCTGAAGCTTTAAAATTGACACCAGAAGATAATTTGAATAATGGATTGATAGATGAAATTGTACCGGAACCTGCAGGAGGCGCTCATCACAAGCCGGAAGAGATGGCTACAACATTGAAGCATCATATTTTAAAAAATCTAGAGTCTTTGGAAAAGATATCTCCCGATAAGCGAATTGAAAATAGAATAGAAAAGTATAGCAAAATGAGTACGGCCATAGAAATTTAATTCAATGTGGGATAGTATAAAGTTATTTTTTTTCAATAATAGAATTCAGAAAGATTTAGTATCTAATAAATCTATCAGACAAATGATTAATCTGAATGATGCAAAAAAGATAGGAATTGTATTTGATGCAACGAATTATAATGATATCAATGTAATTCACGATTTTAAAAATATAATGCGAGGCGCCGGCAAAGAAGTAGAAATATTTGGATATATAAATTCAAATGAGAAAAAAGATGAATTTTTCTTAATGACTAACAAAAATTTGAATTGGTATGGATATCCTACAAAACATCAGGCTTTTGTATTTGCCAAAAACAATTTAGATATTCTATTTGGTATATATAGCGATTCTAAATCTCCCTTAAATGCTATTTTTGCCAACTCAAATGCCAAGTTGAGAATTGGAACCTTTGAAAATCATAAAATAGATTTATTTGATGTAATGGTTGGAGTCAAGAAAGAGTCGAATGCTAAAAATATAATAAAAGCATTAACTGATTTTTTAATACAAGTAAAAACAAAGTAAAAATTATATAAATGAATCAAGATTTAATTGGCTTAGGTGTGGCCTTAATTACACCATTTGACAAGTCGGGAAAAGTAGATTTTGAAGCGTTAAACAAGATCGTGAATAAGTGTATAAAAGGGAAGGTTAATTATTTTGTTGTTTTAGGTACAACAGGCGAGACACCTACTTTGAATAAAGATGAAAAGCAAGAAATATTAAAATTTGTAGCAGAGATTACAAAAGGTTCTATTACTTTAGTAGCTGGTTTTGGTGGAAATAATACACATGAAATATGTGAAGATTTGAAAACTTATGATTTAACAGGCTACAGTTATATATTATCGGCGAGTCCTTATTACAATAAGCCAAACCAGGAAGGTATTTTCCAACATTACAAAACAATAGCAAAATCAAGTCCATTACCCATTATTTTATATAATGTTCCTGGAAGAACTGCATCTAATATACTTCCTGAAACTACATTGAAATTAGCAAGAGAAGTAGATAATATTGTAGCAATAAAAGAAGCCAGTGGTAATTTAGATCAATGTATGAAATTGGTGAAAAATAAACCAAAAGAATTTATTGTATTAAGTGGCGATGATAATTTGGTTGTATCTCAAATGGCTATTGGCGTTCAAGGTTGTATCTCTGTTATTGGAAATTTATTGCCCGATGAGTTTTCTAAAATGATTCAACATTGTTTGAAAAATGAATTTGAACTAGCTCGTGAAACTCAATTAAAACTATTGGATATAATAGATTTGATTTTTGAAGAGGGAAATCCTGTAGGAATTAAAGCAGCTATGAACCTCCAAAATTTGTGTATGGATACTGTGCGACTCCCTCTAGTAAAAGGCTCCTCGAACTTGAGAGATAAAATCAAAAAAGTTTTGATTCAAATTTAATTTGACTATATTTGTTCCAAATTTTTTTTGTTATGAAACAAATAATGACCTTGGTCCTTTTCGTTATTTCAATATCGGTAGTTTTCGGTCAAACTAGATTTGAAAACTATCAATTACCTGTTCCAGGACAGATAGATACTGTATTATCTTCAAATACGAATAGTGCGCAAGTTCTAGGTTCAGGTAATCAAAATTTTGATTTAACTACTGCCTCGTCTACCATCCAAACACCTATTCGATATGAATTGGTATCAAATAATACATCATTCCCAAATGCCAATATAAAAACGGATTTAGGAAATGGATTAGGAACAATTTACTTAGAAAAAACACAAAATGATTTGCTTGTAAGAGGCCTATCTATTAATGCAGGTCTTTTCCCATTGAGTTTTGTAATGAAAGGTAATCTTAAATATTTAACGGCTCCTTTGTATCATAATATGCCCATAAATACATCCACAGATAAAGCGAGTATTTATTTGCCAGGAACCTTGATTCCTGACTCTCTTATTAGTACCCTTTTAGGAAGTCAATTGCCCAATGGTGCCACCGCTACAATTGATTCTATAGAAATTAGGCTCACAATTACTTCCAATTTATCCGCAGATGCTTTTGGCAAAATAGCTACGCCTGTAGAAACAAATGTAAATTGTTTAAGAGTGTTAAGAGATTTAATATTTAAAATAGGTGTTTATCCTAAAGGTAAAATTAAATTTGGTGCCTTTTCATTACCTATACCTGAAATTGATTTAGCCAACTTTCTATTAGCTCAAGCGCCTATTCCTATTCCTTCCAATTTGAAATCCCATATCTTTTTTGCACCTAATTCAAAACCTGAAGTAGCTACTGCAACATTGGATTCAACCATGAAATCATATACCTCGATTAATTATAGAAAATCAAGCAAAGCCGTTTCTGGAATTACTTCAAGTTTTAATACATCTATAGAAATGGTGTTCAGAAATAATATTGCTGAAATTTCTTGTAAAGATAATACGCCCAAATTAGTTTCTCTTTATAATACTTTGGGACAAAAAGTTTTAGATTTTACCTGGAATTCTCATGATACTCGTATTGATTTGAATGACCAAAAATCAGGCATCTATTTTCTAATTATTCAAGAAAATGGAAAGGATAAAATCGATTATAAACTATATAGACCCTAGAGATGGACGCTCGAAAACTCGCTGCAAAATTTCCTGAAGTATATAAAATCTTAAATGATTTTATGATGGATAAGAATATGCGAAAAACGGGTGAACGCTATTATTTGATTTTAAAAATTTACGAACAAAAAGATCATTTTGATGCAGAAAAATTATATAAAGTAATTCAAAAAGAAGAACGAAATATTAGTTTGGCAACAGTTTACAACTCTTTAGAGTTATTTTTGGAGTGTGGATTGGTTATTAAACACAATTTTGGTCAAAACCTTTCTTTGTATGAAAAATCATATGGACACAAACAGCACGACCATTTTATATGCAAAAAATGCAAGCAAATAACCGAATTTTGCGACCCACGATTATATCAAATTAAAAAATCTTTAGAAGAAATTTTAAATGTAAAGGTAGATTCGCATAGCCTTTATTTATATGGATTCTGTTCCAATCCCAAATGTAAAGTATAAATATTAAGAGTTTTTACAAACCAATTTTGGCAGATTTTTTTTTATATATTTTACTTTTCTATTTATTTAGAAATAGATTTAATAGTTTTTATAATAAAAAGTGTTTACAAATGTTAAACAATGTTGTAAAACCTTTTTATTTAGTTACAAAAGAAAAGCTATAGTTTTCTTTGTCTTTATTATTTACAAAAAAATAAAGTTATGAAAAAAACTAAGAACACGTTTTATCCATTTTTCTCAAAAATGGTAGGAGTCTTTTTTATCTCCATAATGCTGGCATCCAATGCCCATGCTCAATGCACCAAAAGTGGAACTACTACGTACAATGCTGTAGTCACACCCGCCAATATTTCTAATACCACCTTTAATGGCGATGTCGTCATTTCAGGGGGAATCGTAAATTTTTCAGGAACAATACGAATGAAAAAGGACGCATTTATTAGAGTAATGCCCGGTGCTACACTCAATATCAATAATGCCACTATTACTACTGCTACAGGATGTGGAACTAATACGTGGCAGGGTATAGAAGTAGCTACCAGCACTGCAAATAGGTTTATTGCTATGGGCTATGTAAATGTGCAAAACAGTACTATCGAAAAAGCCCAAATAGCCATTATGAATTATAGCAAAACCCTTTCTTATGCCTCTTTTAAAACGGGTATGATTAATTGCGACAAAGCTACTTTTAAAAACAATTGGATGGATTTATTGATAAAAGAAGAGTATATAGCACGCTCCATGTTTGGGATACGACAAGAAATTACCAATAGTACCTTTATCAATGATGATATGTCATATGTTCCTTCTACCAACTTTCCACTAAACTATTTTTCAAATGGAATTTTTTTAAATAGCTAATATTCCAGCTATAGCAATGAACAATACAAGTAAAAATATTAGAGCATGCAACTTTAGCTCTTCTATTTATTTTAAGAAGACCGCTATATTGCTCAATGATGCGAGTGCTAACATTACCAGCAATACCTTTATACAAAATTATACAGGTATAGAAACCCATAGGATAGAAACCAATAAATCCAGCTGGATAGAAGCTAACTCATTCTTGAATAATTGTTCCTTTGATATTTTAGTAAACGCTGTAAATGGAAATACCATGATAGGTAATAAATTTACCCAAACTTTTAGGTATCAAAATGTACCGGGCGTACCTAATTGTGTAGATAAAAGTTTTCTTAATGTTTATGGAGCCGCAAATAATAATGGTATAGAGCGCAGCGTTACCAATGGGTATTTGGGACAGCCTCACTTTCTATATAGATTTGCTGGTACGGCCAATCAGCAAGTGAATAATAATAGTTTTACTAATCCTATTTTTACTTCGGCTTTTATTCATTCCGATGGCGTACACTATTCTTTGAATGGCAAAGCAGAACAAGGACTGGCTATCAACTGCAATACCTTTAATGGTTCCAATCAAAATGGCTATACCGCCTATAATGGTGGTGTACGAAGAATCCAAGCCGACTACAATGCAGGGACTATCTTAGCCGCCGCAGGCAATACCTTCTCTGCCTCCAATACCTCTAGACTCCATATAGACAACGATGCTAAGAACAAAGCCGTAGCCCATACATACTACTACGATGGACTGCCTACTGCCTCCAATCGTAAATATCCCGCTAAGGTGAGTCCTTTGGTAAAGTTAATAAATAATAAAACAAATCAATGTGCGAGTATCGTACCTCGTTCGCTGGATGGCATGGTGGCGTGGAATCCTAATGCCAAAGCCCTAGTAGAAGCCGCCCGAACAGAGGTGAGCCAGCTGCTAGAGTCCAAAAAACAAGAATTTGCACAGAGTGCTACCGTGTCTGAAGAGGTATTGGAAAATCAAAAAGCACAGCTAACGGTGATAAAGGCACAAAAAGACTATCTAACTCAGTGGCTCATAGCAGGTATGTATAAGCTAGCCGTAGAAGGCGAAGAGCTAGACCGCACCCTCCTACACCAGCTGTATAGAAGCTACGAACATCCAGCGGGGATCTACGCTATAGTACAAGACCAGATTGACTACCGCGAGTACGAGGCAGCCTTTGCTACCTTGGCATCCATTCCTGCTACATTTACCTTGTCTATAGAAGAGCTAGCCCAGCATACCGATTTGGTAGCATTCTACACCCTCTTGCGCACCCTCTATACACAGGACAAGACCATTATGGACGTAGATGCTAGCCAAAAAGCGCAGCTCCAGCAGTGGGCCGCTAGAGAGGCAGGCGAAGCCAAATACAGAGCGTGCAATTGGCTCAATATGCTAGAAAAAGGGAGCTGTATGATTTCTTATCCTATATACGCTACTGCCGAAGAGCCCATCCCTTCTATCGAACGCACCGATATAGGCATAGCCTTGTACCCAAATCCTGCTACCACCTCTATGCAGGTAGATATTTCTCTGCCGGTAGATATAGCAGCCGCACAGTGGGTAGCATACTCTATGGAAGGCAATACGATGGCTAGCTATCCTGTAGTAGCAGGTACGCAGGCACTCACTATTGCTACGGCTACCTATCCGCAGGGATTGTACTATTATCAGCTCAAGCTGGCGGATAATACCGTGCTCAAATCGGGTGCTTTTATGGTGAATAAAGAATAGCAAAAAAAAAAACAATAATTTGATTTGAATGCTCATAGCATCCATCTGTGAGCATTCATTTTTTTTTAAAGTTAGAAAAATTGAATTATATTTGTATCACTATAAAATAAAGCCTATGTACCTAAGAATATTCCTCATACTCGTAGCTATATCCTTCAGCATAGCCAATGCCCAATCGTATAACAAAAAGTATGTGTACAGCGGTAGAATTACCCAGCTATACAATATTGTCAATAAAAATGACACACCTGTAGTCAATGGATGGACGACCAATGATGAGAGTCCTTTTAGTGGTGTTACTCCTCTATTGTTAAAGTTACGTCCAGATGGTTCTATCTATCAATTGTTCCAACAAAAATTGGACGACTTCTTTGATGTATTTGCTCAGGAGGCTTTTATGATTAATTCAAAAAATAACTTTATATTATTAGGGAATGCCAATACTAGTGAAAGAAGGTTTTTCTTTGAAATTGACAGTAATTTTGTCTTAAAAAGAAAAAACAATATTTCTATAAATGATAAACAAAAAACCAATTATGAAAATATAGTAGAATATAAAAATAGATATTATGTATCAGGTTCAAATTATGTAGAAGCTACCAAAAATTTAGATTTTATGTATTTCAAATTAGATACTACAGGAAAAGAATTGTGGGGCAAAAAGATACCTGTAGCCAATAGCAATGAGTTATCGGGAGGTATTGTAGCGTTGCGGAATGGAAATATTGGGATGACTTTTTTTTCGGAACTCTATAAATGCGACCCTTTTACCTTTGAAGCATCCTTTACCTATGTAGAGATAGATACCAACGGAGTCATTAAAAAAAATATAAAAAATACAAAGGACAAAATTACGGTATCAAAAGGATTGATAGAACTGGATAATAATAATTTTTTGATTTGTGGGAGTGCCCCTTTTTATTATTGCCTCAGCAAGACAGAACCCATTTATCGCAAACAAGCATATCTAGCCCGTGTAGACGGACAAATGAATGTACTATGGGAAAAAAAGATAGGACAGCCAAGCACTATACCTACATTTAGAAAAATTATCAAGCTACAAGACGGCACTTTTTTAGCCATAGGCACTACCTATGATTACAATCCTGCCAATGACTATGGCAGAGTATCGGGTCTTTTATTAAAATTTGATGAATGGGGCGGTGTAGTATGGGAAAAAAAATATCAAATAGCGTATGACAATATTAGAAATGATAATTTTCTCAACGATGCTGTAGAAATGAGCAATGGCGATATTGTAGCATGTGGACATATAGATGAGTCCGAGCTGCTACCTGCTGGAGAATATGCTCAAAAAGGCTGGTTGCTGCGAGTAGATAAGAATGGCGAAATCAAAGAAAACCAAATAATAGAAGGGCAAAAAAGCCAAATTGAAATCTATCCCAATCCCTTTGACCATCAATTGACCATAAAGCATTCTTTGGAGGCAAAAAAAGCCATATTGTACACTCTCATGGGACAGCAGCTCAAGGAAATTATCCTAAAAAAAGAAGAAACCGTGGTGGAAATAGATAAGAATTTATCCAAAGGAAATTATTATCTGCTCTTTGAAGATGCTAATGGTAATATACTAGAAAAGAAAAAAATAATAAAAAAGTAATCTAATTTTTTATCAATTTCTTATATAAAATCCGATCTCTAAAATTCAGTTTTATAAAATAAGCACCGCTTGCATAATTGGATAAATCTATCCTAATTAAATTATTTCCTTGAATGAGTGCTTCAGTTTGGCTAGAAATGAGACCATTGAAACTATACAATTCTACATTTATAGTTTCTTGAAGATAATGATTAAATTCTATGATTATAGCATCTTTAGTCGGATTTGGATAAAGGTAAATATTCTCTGTAGAATCATTTTTTAGAATCATCTTTTGAGCAGATATAAAATTGGGTATACCATATCCAAAGGATTCATTTGGATTGGTAAAACGATTACTACTTCTGTATATAGCATCTTTAATCTTATCGGGTGATGCCGTTCTATTGGCTTGCCAAAAACAAGAGATCAATCCTGCCATAATTGGCGATGCAAAAGAAGTTCCGTTTGAAATAGCAAATTTACCTGCATCATAGTAGCAAGTAGCTAGTTTAGCTACTGCACAAATATTGGGTTTTATTTGGCCAAGCGCATTGTAGCCTCTTGAGCTAAAGTCTGTTACATTTCCAGCTTTATCAATACCGCCAACAGTGATAACACCTTCTGCATCTGAAGGACATGATATTTTACCCCAAGATTTATTTCCTAAATTTCCGGCTGCATTTACTACTAATATACCTTTGTCACTTGCTATTTGAGCTGCAATAGTTGATATAGCCGTTTTACCGTCTAATTGATTCAATGTATAATTGGTACTAGCGTCATCAAATTCTGTGTATCCAAGCGATGAATTGATAATATCTACTCCTATACTATCAGCTATTTCGGCCGCCTTAGCCCAATTGATTTCTTCTACTTTGCTTTCATAACCATTCGCTTCGGTTATAAAAAGATAATAGTTTGCTTTTGGTGCTGTTCCTATAAGGGTGTCTTTTACAAATGAACCCATACATCCCAATACCAATGAACCATGATTGTCATATTTATATAAAGAATCAGTGTTATATACAAAATTTCTGACTGGGAAAATTCTATTTTCTATGAATAAATGCCTAAGACTGGCAATACTATCAATTCGGTCAAAGCCCGCATCAAAAATAGCTATTTTCATGTTTTCTCCATGATATCCTAGATTGTGTAATGTATCACCTTGATGCATTTTAATTTGATCAAAACTAGATCCGTATTCGGCTATGGAAAATGACGATTTTGTTTTTTTACTACTATTTTTAAGCTTTTTGGTTCGTGCTATTAAGTCTATTTTCGTAACAAAAGGCAATAATTTTATTTCTTTTAATTTTGATTCATCACATTCAATCAATGAGCCATTAAGCCATTTTGAAATCACTATTGGTGTAGTGATATTGCTTAAAGCTTCTATTTTGTATGATTCTATTGCATAATCTTTGATATCAATATTAATGTTATACTTTAGTTTTCGCTCTATAGATGCTGGACTAATAGATAATCTCGTTTTGGAAATATCTTTATTGTTGAACCAAATAAAATATTGATTTTGAGACCATAATTGCCCCATGATAGCTAGGGAAAATATGATTATGATGCTTCTATTCATGTTACAAATATAATTCAAAAAAATATATGGACATAAAAAAAGCGGCGCTTTTTTGAGCTACCGCTTTTTTTAATTATTAAGATGAAATAAATCAATCTATATTTTTAATTCAAATTGAATTAAGCATTTTGATAATTTTGAGAAGCTGCTTCCCAATTTATTACATTCCAGAAAGCTGAAATATAATCTGGTCTTCTATTTTGATAATTCAGATAATAAGCGTGTTCCCATACATCTAACCCAATAATTGGGGTGCCTT
Organism: Chitinophagales bacterium; assembly: GCA_040383345.1. GTDB lineage: Bacteria > Bacteroidota > Bacteroidia > Chitinophagales > JADJOU01 > CHPMRC01. The sequence goes on from JBEIDU010000005.1 coordinate 50,822, forward strand.
TACATTCTGCAATATCCATCAACGGATTATCTTGATTGGGTGTACTACAAATACACAAGCTACCATCTGTTTTTTTGCATAACCATGCCCATCCAGAACCAAATCGAGTTGTAGCGGCTTTATTGAACTCTTCTTTCATCGCTTCGAAGCTACCAAACTGCGCATCGATTTTACTAGCCAATTCACCTGTAGGATTTCCACCGCCGTTTGCAGACATAATACTCCAAAAGAAAGTATGATTCCAATGTCCACCACCATTGTTGCGTACTGTAGGCGAAAATTTAGAAATATTTTTAACAATTTCTTCGATAGACATGGACGCAGCATCTGTATTTTCAATGGCTGCATTCAAATTGTTTACATACGCTTGATGATGTTTTGAATGATGAATTTCCATCGTTTTTGCATCAATATGCGGTTCAAGATCAGTATAACTGTAATTTAATTTTGGTAATTCGAAAGCCATAATTTTTATGTTTTTATTTATATGAATAAAGAACAATACAGCGCTATAATAAGTTCGCAAAAAATTGAAAAATAATTTGAATTTTGATTTTTTTCTTTAAAAATTACTACTAAATATTTTTTGTATACATTTAAAACGTTATTCTTTAAAAGATAATCTGCGTATTCCAAAAATGATAAAGGGAAATCGTATGTATTCTATTTTTTAAATAATGAATATTCTAAGAAGATGTCTTTTCTTATATTTTATTTAAAATAAAATTTGTATTAATTCTTGTAAATATTAAAATCAAAGACTTTATCTTTGCGATATAAATAAAAATTATGTCTAAATATTCCGAAATTGTAGCGTCAAAAAAAGAAGTTTTTTTAAATGAATTGGTTGATTTGTTGAAATATCCCTCTATCTCTGCGGATCCTAATTATAAAAATCATGTATTGGATTGTGCTGATTTTGTGAAATATCAAATGGTGCTAGCAGGTTTAGATGCTGTAGAAATTATTCCTACCAAAGGTTTTCCTATTGTATATGGAGAGAAAATAATAGACCCATCATTACCTACAGCATTGATATACGGACATTATGATGTTCAACCTGCCGATCCTATAGATTTGTGGCATTCTCCACCTTTTGAACCTGTGATAAAAGATGGTAAAATATTCGCTCGTGGTGCTGCTGATGACAAAGGGCAATTTTATATGCACCTAAAGGCGTTAGAGATATTAATTGCCGAAAGGAAGTTGTCTTGTAATGTGAAAGTCATCATAGAAGGGGAAGAGGAAGTGGGAAGTACCCATTTGGAGCAGTTTGCACTGGATTATAAAGAAAAATTGAATTGTGATTTTATCATAATTTCGGATACGTCTATGATTTCAAATGAAAATCCTTCTATCACTACAGGCTTGAGAGGCTTGTGTTATATGGAAGTAGAGGTAACGGGACCTAATAGAGATTTGCATTCGGGCGTATACGGAGGTGCTGTGGCCAATCCTATCAATACCCTTTGCAAAATGATTTCACAGCTTCAAGATGATAATGGAACTATACAAATTCCTGGTTTTTATGAAAAAGTAGAAGCCGTATGCCAAAAAGAACGCGATGCTATGGCACAAGCGCCTTTTGATATAGAAGCCTACAAAAAACACTTGGATATTGACGATGTTTTTGGCGAAAAAGAATACAATGTCCTTGAACGAGTAAGTATTAGACCTACTTTGGATGTAAATGGTATTTGGGGTGGATATATAGGTGAGGGAGCCAAAACGGTATTGCCATCAAAAGCATTTGCAAAAATTTCGATGCGTCTTGTACCGCATCAAGATTTTCATGAAATTGAAAAATTATTTGAAGATTATTTTGTGTCAATCGCGCCTAAAAATGTAAAAGTAAAAGTAACGCCGCATCATGGAGGAGAGCCAGCGGTAACACCTACCGATAGTTTTGCCTACAAAGTAGCCGAAAAAGCGATAGTAGAGACCTATGGAAAAACGCCTATTCCACTTCGTTCGGGAGGTTCTATTCCTATTGTATCTATGTTTAAGCGAGTATTGGGTGTCGATACCGTATTGCTTGGATTTGGACTCGATAGCGATGCCATTCATTCGCCCAACGAACATTATCATCTTTGGAATTATTACAAAGGCATTGAGACGCTATGCTGCATGTATAGCAATATGAGTCTGTAATGTATGACGAAGCCCTTTTTGATTTTTGATTTTGATAGCACACTTATCCAAACTGAAACCTTAGATGAACTGGCTGCCATTGTAAGTCCACACGATACTCAAATAGCCTCGAAAATAGCTCAAATTACCGATTTGGCAATGAATGGCGAGATAGATTTTTTTCAAGCCCTATCGCAGCGTTTAGCTATATTGAAATTGAATCAAAGTCATTTGGAAATTTTCAAGCATTTGGTTTTGGACAAAATTTCAAATTCGGTACTTCAGCACAAAACTTCTTTTGAAGCGAATGCCAATCGTATTTATATCGTTTCGGGAGGCTTTAATGAATTGATATATCCTGTTTCAGATTTTTTGGGAATCGCACGAAATCATGTTTTTGCTAATCAGTTTCTTTTGGATGAAAATCAAAATGTAGTAGGTGTAAATACCGATTCTTTTTTGGCACATTCGGGAGGCAAAGCACAATGTATCGATTCGCTAAATCTTGAAGGCGATATATATATGATAGGCGATGGAATGACCGATGTCGAAGTCAAAGATACATTGCCTCACGTGCTATTTTATGCCTACACCGAACACGTCAAAAGAGAAAAAGTCCTAGCCAAAGCGGATAAAATTATTGAGAGTGTTGATGAGTTGTTTTAGAATTCTATAATTGTAAAAATTACATATATTTAATGCAATCGATTAAATAAATTATTTTATATATTTTATTTTTGAGGCATTTTTTCGAGTGAGTTCGTTTAAAATTTAAGATATTTGCGTACTTTTATTAAAAATAATAGAAACATTATATGAGTTCATATCAATCATTTATATCCAATGCACATCCAGCGGCTATTGAAGGCATGTATCATGATTTTAAAAATAATCCTAATGCAATAGATCCTGAGTTAAGAAAATTTTTTGAAGGGTTTGATTTTGCAGTAGATCAGCCACAATCAACTAGCGCTAATGGAGCCATGAGTTTAGATGAGTTGAAGGTGTATCATTTGATTCAGTATTACAGAGATTATGCCCATTTGATATCGGATACCAACCCTATCAAAAAGAGAAAAGATAGAGGCGTAAATGTTTCTTTTTCACGTTTTGGATTGAAAGACAGTGATTTGAGTAAGAAATTTGCTATTTCATCTGAAATTGGTTTGAATAATGCTACGTTGCAAGAAATTATAAATAAATTGAACATTTGCTATGCTTCAAAAATAGGATTTGAATACAATCAAGTACGAAATGAAGCAGAGCGTGTATGGTTGAAATCAAAGATAGAAAATGATTACAATCAAAAATCATTTGATATTGAAAAACAAAAAGGACTTTTGCGTTCCTTGAATCATGGTGTAGTTTTTGAAGAGTTTTTGGGTAAGAAATTTATCGGCGAAAAACGTTTCTCACTTGAAGGAGGCGAAAGCACTATTCCTGCAATAGAGAGTATTATTGACAAATCGGCTAGCTTAGGTGTAAAAGAAGTAGTTATAGGTATGGCGCACCGAGGACGTTTGAACGTTTTAGTGAATATTATGAAAAAAACATATGAGGAAATTTTCACCGAATTTGAAGGTGTAAAAGCGGATGAAGTAGCTGGAGATAGCGATGTGAAATACCACAAAGGATATCAATCTATGCGCAAAACACCTAGTGGCGAAGTGTATTTGAATTTATTGGCAAATCCATCGCATTTGGAGGCTGTAAATCCTGTAGTTTTGGGATATGCACGTGCCAAATCGGATATTTTGTACAAAGAAGATTATGCCAATGTATTGCCAATAATTATTCATGGAGACGCTGCGGTGGCTGGGCAGGGAATAGGTCAAGAGGTCGTGCAAATGCAAACTTTAAAAGGATTTAAGAATAAGGGAACCATTCATTTTGTGATTAATAATCAAATTGGATTTACAACTGATTTTGATGATGCGAGAAGTAGCGATTACAGTACGGCAATAGCCAATATGGTAAATGCACCTGTAATTCATGTGAATGGAGATAGTGTAGAAGATGTCATTTTTGCATGTGAAATGGCGAGCGAATATCGTCAAAAATTTGAGAAAGACATATATGTGGATATGGTATGCTACAGAAAACATGGACATAACGAAAGTGATGACCCAAAGTATACACAACCCGAGATGTATAGTTTAATTGGCAAAAAGAAAAATCCTCGTGATGTATATGCTGAGTTTTTGACATCAAAAGGAGCTGTGGAAGCAGAAATGGTAAAGAAATTAGACAAAGAATTGTATGATGAACTTCAAGATAGGCTTAATGTAGTAAAAGAAGAAATAAAAGAATACGTGTATCGTCCTCATGAAAAGGCTTGGCACAAAATGATGAAAGCGAGAAGCCAAGATTTTGAAAAAAGCCCTAATACAGCTATTGACAAAGCTACTTATGATTTGATTTCTACAAAGATATTTGAAGTGCCTTCAGGATTTACCCCTTTGAAAAAGGTAGAAAAACAAATGGCTGATTGGATGAAAAATATGGTAGAAGGTCTCAAGTTGGATTGGCAGGCTGGAGAAATGATGGCTTATGGTTCGTTGTTGCTAGAAGGTAAAGATATTCGTTTTACGGGAGAAGATGTGAAAAGAGGTACTTTTTCCCATCGTCATGCGTGTCTTTTTGATCAAGAAAAAAATACAGAGTTCAATAGATTGAGCAATCTTAGTGAAAAACAAGGGAATATTCGTATGTTCAATTCTTTATTGTCTGAATATGGTGTTTTGGGATATGAATTTGGATATTCAATTGCCAGTCCTGACAATTTAGTTATTTGGGAAGCACAATTTGGAGATTTTAATAATGGCGCGCAAATTATTATCGATCAGTTTTTAATGAGTAGCGAAACCAAATGGAAAGTGAGCTCGGGAATGGTGTTGTTATTGCCTCATGGATACGAAGGACAAGGTCCTGAGCATAGTAGTGCAAGAATGGAAAGATTCTTGCAGCAATGTGCGGAATTTAATGTTCAAGTGGTAAATATTACTTCCCCAGCCAATTATTTCCATGCAATTAGAAGACAATTAGCGCGTAATTTTAGAATTCCTTTGATAGTAATGTCGCCAAAATCATTATTGCGTCATCCAAAATGTGTAAGTGATGCAAGTGAAGTATTACATGGTGGATTTCAAGAATTGATAGATGATGCTGCCGCAAAACCAAGTGAGGTAAAAAGAGTCTTGTATTGTTCTGGAAAAATTTATTATGAATTATTGGCAAAAAAAGAAGCCGATAATAGAAATGATATAGCCATTGTAAGGATGGAGCAACTATATCCTATTCCTATTAAACAATTGGAAGCTACTTTTGATAAATACAAAAATGCAGAAAAATGTTGGGTACAAGAAGAACCTGCCAATATGGGTGCATGGACCTATCTACTCGATAGACAATATCGTATGAAAGGGGAAGCGTTTTTTAAGCTAATTTCTAGAAAAACATCTTCTTCACCAGCTACTGGAAATAAAAAACAGCATATGGATGAAGTAAAAGATATTATGGAAAGAGCTTTTAAGTAGTGTCCTAGATTTTTTCATGAAAGCTGTAATAATTCGTTACGGCTTTTTTATAAATTTTTAAATATAATAATAGATATATAATCATAAGAGTTTTAAGAATTACACTATTAAAATAAAAAGGGCAACATTCCTAAATGTTGCCCTTTTTTTATTTATAACTAATAGAAAATTATCTTACATAAAGCAATTCTCTATATTTAGGCAATGTCCATATAGCATTGTCTACAAACTGCTCTAATTTATCAGCATGATATCTAATTTCTTCGAAGAATGGTAGAACTTTGTCACAATATGCTTTTGCTTTTTCAGAGGTCTCTTCTATTGCATTGCATTTTTTGCGAGCGTCAATCATAGCATCAACATTTTTCTTTAAATTAAAAATATGTTTTGAGATACTTTGGGCCAACTCTTGTTGTGCGATATAGTCATTTTTATCAAATCCTAAATCTTTTAAATTTTTAATATTCTCTAGAATTTGATTTTGATATTTGATCGCAGCCGGAATTACATTATTTACACATAATTCACCAATTAAACGTCCTTCAATTTGAACTTTTAATAAATAATTATGATTTAAAATTTCTTGACGTGCTTCAATTTCTCTATCGGAGAAAACACCATTTTCAATAAACACATCTTTGTTCTTTTTCTCTAAAAAGAAATCAAGAGCGTGGGGTGTCGTTTTCACGTTGTTCAATCCTCTTTTTGCCGCTTCTAGTGCCCATTCTTCACTATAATTATCGCCTTCAAACAAAATATGTTTACTTTCAATAATGTACTTTCTCAATATTCTAAAGATGGCTGCTTCCTTTTTTTCACCTTCATTTTTGATCAAATCATCTACATCGTTTTTGAATTTTTTGAATTGATTGGCTACAATGGTATTGATTACAATCATGTTCTGAGCACAATTGGCAGATGACCCTACTGCTCTAATTTCAAATTTATTACCTGTAAATGCAAAAGGAGATGTTCTATTTCTATCGGTATTATCCAATAAGATTTCAGGAATACTATTATGGATATTCAATTTGATATCTTCTGTAACCAACTCGTCTTGTTTGTCGTCATTTACTTTTTCTTCAATATCTTTTAGTACTTTGGTAAGAGCATCGCCAATAAATACTGAAATAATAGCAGGCGGTGCTTCATTAGCACCCAGTCTATGATCATTACTAGCTGAAGCAATACTAGCACGAATCAAATCAGCGTAATTAGCAGCAGCTGCAATTACATTGATAAATGTAGTAAGAAATAATAAATTGTTTTTTGGAGTTTTGCCAGGAGATAATAAATTTTTCCCAGTATTGGTGCTCATACTCCAATTGTTGTGCTTTCCACTTCCATTGACTCCTTTAAATGGTTTTTCATGAAATAATACTTTTAGTTTATGTGCTTTTGCTACACGATCCATTATATCCATCAATAATTGATTGTGGTCTACTGCTACATTTACTTCTTCAAACATAGGTGCGCATTCAAATTGACTAGGTGCAACCTCGTTGTGACGCGTTCTTACAGGGATACCCAATTTATGACATTCTTTTTCCAAATCTACCATATAGTCCAACACTCTTTCTGGAATCGCTCCAAAATAGTGGTCTTCTAATTGTTGTCCTTTGGCTGGAATAGCCCCTAGCAACGTTCGTCCCGTATGAACTAAATCGGGACGAGCATAATATAACGCTTCATCAATTAAGAAATATTCTTGCTCCCAGCCTAATGTAGCCGCTATTTTTGTAACATTTTTATCAAATAGATTCACAACGGGTAAAACCGCTTTTTCGAGTGCATGAACCGATTTTAACAAGGGGGCTTTATAATCCAATGTTTCACCTGTATAGCTTATAAAAATTGTAGGAATACAAAGTGTTTTAACATTTTTATTTTCTATTATAAATGCTGGAGATGTAGGATCCCAAGCCGTATATCCTCTCGCTTCAAAAGTCTGACGAATTCCTCCGTTTGGAAAGCTAGAAGCATCGGGCTCTTGTTGAATTAGGTTGCTTGCTCCAAAATATTCAATGGCATTGCCATCGTTATCGGGCATAAAAAATGAATCGTGTTTTTCGGCAGTAAGACCTGTAAGAGGTTGAAACCAGTGTGTATAAGATTTCACACCTTTCTCTATAGCCCATTGTTTCATACCTTGTGCCACTTGTGCCGCTACTTCTCGGTCAATTTTTTCATTATTTTCAATACAATTTTTCAATTTATTGAAAATAGAATAAGAAACATATTTTTCCAAAACTTTCTCTGAAAAAACATTTTCTCCAAAATAGTCTGAAACTTTGTTAGAAATCGGATCAACATCGATTTTTTTTCTATTTATAGTTTCATTCATTAAATCAAAACGTACATTTTGCATGATATTTTATTTTTTATGATGCAAAAATAAATGTTTTTTAATGAATTGGGGTGAAAAATTATACATAGAGAAAATATTGACACACTTAGTGTTGAAAACTATTCCTAAATAAATCAAAATAATGAAAACAGAACGATATCTTACTATTGAACCATAATTTGGTACGATTAAAATTATTAATAATAAGCCTGTAATTGAAGAAATAAAAGTAAAAAATGCAATGTTGATATTTTTGATTTGTTTGTTTTTGAAAAAGTAAATTATCCACAAAATAAAAATAAGATTGCTTAGAATAAAGAAAGTATGTAAAAAGGAAAAATTACTAATATTGGGAATAAAGAAAAATAATTTAAAAAGAGATTTAAAGAAAATAATAAGATTTTCAAAGAAATTGTTATTAAAATCTATATAATCCAATGCTGTATTTCCTATGGCTTTTTTATTAAAACTAAGTTTTCTTGAAATTACAAAAGGAATGATTTTTTTTAGAATTAAAATTGAACCAATACTTATAGCGAATAACAAAGAATAAAATACTTTTTTATTCCTTAAATACATTTTTTGTAAAATCCAAATAAGATATACCAAAAGAAAAATTACAAAAATATAATTTCTAATCAATGCTATATGAAACAATGCAATAAGTAATAGCCAAATACTCAATAAGCTTTTTTCTAAAATCTTGAAATAAAACACATAGCTAATCAATAAAAATACAACAGCTTCTTTGTGCATCCCTTGAATGAAAAAAGAATCTATTCCTGAAAAAGTTAAAGCTATTATTCCCAAGTATACTTGAGATTTGGATAAATTATATTTTTCAAATAATTGAATCCACATATATTTTGTAGCAAAGCTCAAAAGCCCAAAGAAAAATGAAATGATATATAAATTTTCTCGAGACAAATACATGAAAAATCCATAAATACGCGACATTAGAAAATCTGAGGGAATACTCCACGTATTGCTTCCCATTATCTGGTTGTGAACTCTTGGTGGATCAATTTTGCCTCCGTACCAAAAAAGTAGTTCTATATTTTTCAAAAAATCTTGTTCAAGATAGCAGGAAATATTATTCGCATCTCTAAAAAACAATAAAATATCCCCTTTGAAATAATGAATTGTAGCAAAGGAATAAGCAGCACTTATTATAACGGATAAAAAAAGCAACAATAAAAAACCTTTACTTGAAACATGTTTGTTTCTTTTGAAAAGAGGACTTATTATAATGAAAAAAGCCACTGACAAAAAGAGAACTAAATAGTATAAAACGTCTTTTGAAGTCAATGGCCTTTCTTATATAGTGAATTACTTTTATTGAATATCTAATCTATTTCTAATTAGAATTTGTTTGGTGGTATTAAAAAAGGAAAGAATACCTGTTATATTTACGTTACCTGTTGGTACATTGGCACTAGCAAATGACGCTTGAGAACGAGTAAAATGTACTATTTTATCGGTTCCAACTGTAAAATCTTTACTGCCAGAGAATGTACCCGAAGCAAAAGTTCCTCCTTGAATAGTTACTAATGTAGATTCCCAATCTGCAAAATTTGTATTGATATCCGCAATTGTAGCTACTCTTGGTGTAATAGAGCCAGATCCAGTCTTTGTAATATTAGCTAATGCGGTTTTTATTTGCATGCCACCTTGGAATGTAGTAATAGAATCAGAAGCTCCTAAGGTAATTTTTATAATATCTCCTTTTGCAAAAGTAGGTGTACCACTTGCAATTCTTATAATGATTCCACCTGTATTATCTTGAACGACAATATTTAAAGATGTCCATTGTCCAGAGTCTTTATCTGAAATGACGGTTCCTGTAACTTCATAACTAGCACCAAAAATTTTACTTACTCCTGCGTGCATATTTCTTATTTCCATTATAGTTTTTGTAGTTCCGCCGCCTCCGCCTCCGCCTCCACTATTGGATACATCTGTTAAAGGATTTCTTATTTGTAACTGAGCTACTGTGTCAAAATTGGCCAAATAACCTATAATATCTCCAGTAGAAGGCATGGACTGTCCTGAAAAAGTAGCTGCTGGAGCCGTATATAACGTTAAACTACTAGAATTATCAGATATTACTTTACTTCCACTGTAAGTTCCTGATGGAAAATTTGCACCTTTTATTTTCACTAATGTAGATTCGTAATTATCAAAATTAGCGCGAATTTGAGCAATGGTTAATTGGATAGGGGTAATACTTCCACTGCCTGTTTTTGTAGCATTAGTGAGCAACGCATTGTTTACTTGAAGTGTTTTTCTAAATTCATCCAATGAATTCCCTGTTATTATAATTTTTACCACATCTCCAAGATTAAAACTATGTGCAGCCGAAAAACGAACTAAAATTCCACCTGTTGCATCTTGAATTACTATATTTTGAGAATTTATATTTGCAGTGGATTTATCAGAAATTACAGTTCCTTCAATAAAATGGCTTCCTATTGTAACAGCTGTTCCTGTGAATTGATTTCTCAAATCAATAATATTAAGCTTTGTTTCATTACCGCTACCACCGCCGCTAGTACCACCTTCTACATCGGCTTCACCTCTTATTTGAATTTGATTGGTCGTATTAAATTGTCCTAGATATCCAGTAATATCAACAATACCGGTTTTGTAATTGTTACCGGCAAAAGTAGCTGAAGGCATAGTGTACATTGTTATAGTTTTTCCGCCACCATCTAAAACAGTTTTATTACCAGTATATTGAGCGGGCGTTCCTGTCAATTGAACTCCTTTGATTTTTACCAATGTAGATTCCCAGCTTTCAAAATTTGCATTAATTTCTGTTATTGTTGCAATTTTAGGTGAAATAGGAGCATTTCCTTGAAAAGTAGCTCCAGAAAGCGAAGCACCATTTACTTGTAAAAGGCCTTTAAAGTCTTCTAGAGATCCATTTTTTAAATTAATAAGGACTTTGTCATACAATTTAAAATTATGTGTACCTGAAAAACGAACCATAATTCCAGCTGTAGAATCTTGAATGATAATATTTTGCCCATTGATATTATTGGTGCTTTTATCGGAAATCACGGTACCTTGTATAGCTATAGCTCCTAATGCAACAGCTGTTCCAGAAAACATATTTCTCAATTCTTTAATTGTAATAGGTGGTCCAGCAACGCAAGCTTCATTTCGATTGTTTTTGAAATTTAAATCAGAAACATCTCTAATTTTTAATTGTTTATCATTATTATATACAGTGTAAATTGCAGTAGCATCTCCATTTAATCCAGCAAGTTTTGTGCCAGCAAATGTTGCATATCCACTACTTCTCAATATGATTTTATTACTGTTATTATCATTTAAAAATCTAGATGCATCATTTTGATTGATTGCATCGGCGTATGAATTATTCAAGTCAACACAGTCAAACTCTACATTTTTGATTCGAACTAATTTATACTGATAATCATCATTTAATTGAGGAATTGTAACCTCAGTGATTGGAAGTGCATTGTTTTTGGGACCTTTTATTAAATGTGCCGAAATCTTATTGGATACAATCATCCCCAATGACTTAACACCAGATGTAGATACGCTATCTACATATCCACCTAAACTAATTAAATTTTTGTAATTCCCTAATGCCAAACCTTTAAGTTTTATATATACTTTCCTTCCTATAGGATAATCGTTATAGATACTATTTTGATCTATTTTAATCCCAATGGCTGCTGAAGAATCCTGAATTACAATTTCTTTGTAGAAATTTTGGGTTTTATCATCAGCGGTAATAATTCCTGCTATTATCAAATCTTTATCAATACTATATACCTGATCGCCCGAATTGATTAACAATTGTTTTAATTCTTTAATTGTATAATTTACGGGAAGTTTGGGGTCAACATATTGATTTGGATTATCAAAATCATCTTTGACACATCCCATGAGTCCAATAATAAATACGGAAAGTAATAAAAGGATTTTTTTCATATTTTTGAGTTTATTTTTACATTCTAAATATTATATTGATAGCATAATTGCGTCCCATCATATAGAAATATCTATTAGGAAATTTTAACGGGTCATTTTCTGCAAAATCAAATCGCTGTTGCTCTCTTCCTGCTCTTATATAATTTTGATTATTCAAAATATTATTTAAACTGACATTGATATCTAAATACATTCTTTTTTTAATGCCTTTTATATATTTGTTCAAATAAATAGATTTTCTAAATGAAGCATCAAGAATAAATGCACTAGGGAGTTGTTCTTGTTTTACTATTGAATAATACTGATCAGAATTGGGAACTACTGCATCAATAGCTTCAGTTGTTCTTCTTTGTGCACTCGCTTCTGTATATATTTTCTCAAAATAATTTAAGTTTATAGAAGCGGACCAATACTGTTTTGAATTATAATTGAGTTTTATCATACCTGCATTTTGTGGTCCTGAAGCAATATGAATTCCATGAAAATAAACGGTCTCTGTAGGTTCTGCTTTATCTAAATTGTCATAATAAAAGGTAGCTTTTGGACGTCTGATAAAACTATAATCACCCAAATTTGCTACAAAAGTAGTTGAAAATCCACCAAACAACTGAGCTTCCATAGCTAATTCTATTCCTTTGTATCTTTTGCTGATATTATTCATAACTAGCGTACCAAAACTATTTGAAACTTCCGTGTAAAATGTTAGAGAATTAGATTCGTTTTTGGTTTCGGTCATATACATGGTAGCACTTGCCTTGATTCTAGATCCTCTGTAATTATAATTAATTTCTGCAGATGTTATTAAAGGATTTGCAGGATTTGTAGTAATATTTGTGGTTCTTGGAAGTGCAAATACCTGGTTGAATTCTGGATTTTTAGAAGTATGTAAAACTTGAGCTCCTAAATAATTTTTACCATCAAATTTATAGGTAAAACCCATTTTTGTTCCCCAATTGTAAAATCCAATTTCTTCAGAATTTCCCAATGATTTTGTAGTATAAGCCCCATTTTGCATATATCCATTTCGTTGCATAAAGGTTCTATCCGCATTGAGCGCAATAAAAAAGTCTACATTATCTAATTTTGAAACTATTTGTGCAAAGCTTGATATTTTTGTAACACGACCTAAAAAATGATATCCATAGATATCTCCTTCTTTCAAAACTTTATTGGGCTCAAGTATATTGTTCTGATTTGCTACTGGATTTAGTGGATCAGCTCTTTCTGCAAATTGGTTTACGTTTACAAAATAATCTGCACCTAAGAGATCATCAATTTGACGGTATTGTTCTGTTAAAGAATTTTGGAACAATATCCCCATATTAAATTCAGTCGTATTAGATAATCTTTGATTTAGCACTATATTTGCTGTAAAATTTCTAATTTTTTCTACCTGTGCACTCATCAAATATCTAGCCCACTTAAGATTGCTAGCCATTCCTGGTAATACATCAGTTGAATTTTGATTGGCATCATATAATCCTTGCCAGTCTATTTGCATAAGGTTGGGATTAGCTAAAAAAGAATCTTTCAATTGTTGTGCAATTAATGGCTGATCTTTGTAATAGCTTGGAGCTTTTTTATAATATGTTGGATTAGGATTATAAGAGTTGTACCAGTCTAATCCTGTATTTTTATGTTCTCCAAATTGAAAGCCTAAACTGAAATTAATTTGAGTATTTAATGTAGGTTTAAATTCATTGCTAAAAATAATATTAGGAACAAAATCATATCTTAGGTTGGCACTTCTCTTTTGACCATTTTGCCATCCCCAGCTTGGATTATAATAATTTGAATTTGCTAAATCATAAAATTCTTGAGTTGAGGATCCTTGAACAGCTCGTTTGTTTTTAGCTGTAAATGCGGTTAATGTAGAAATAAGTTTTTGATTCCAAACTTTGGATACAGAACCAAAAATTGAAAAACTTTCATATTGAGTTCCCGGAACATATCCTTCATTGGCGCCACGGAATGAACCAGATACTGAAAATGCCAGTCCATTTTTCAGTAAACCAGAATTGTATGTAACCATTGCGCGCCCTATAAAATTTCTATTGGTAAGCATGCCCGATACGCGCAATCCTTTTCGTTGATTTATAGCTTCTGCGTCTACATCTACAGATGTGGATAGTTCTCCAAAATGAAAAGGTATAGCCTTGATGCCGTAGAAGGTATTTCTAGAACGTAATACATCATTTAATCCACCAAAATCACCATATGTAACATCTCCTCCTCTAAATAAATTTTGCATGGGAATGCCATTTATAAACATAATGTCTTGAAAATTATCATAGCCACGCATTCTAAAACCACCTTGTGAAAGATTAAAAGAAGCTGCACTTACAAAAGGATCTCTAGAGGCGTTTAGAAGCGAAGAAATATTATTTCCACTTGTATTATTATTCGATTCATCATCAAAAATCATGCTCGTAGGCAATTCGATAGATGCATCTTTTGAGGTTAAAATTTTTTCTAATGTAAAATCATCAAATTTATAATCTTCTCCTTGAATATAGTTTACGCTTTCTGAAATTTCAAAATACTCAGGTTCCGAAATTACCACACCGTATGTACCTGTATATATGTCATTGAATTCAAAATTCCCTTTTGAATCGGTATTGACAACTTTTTGGTATTTTGGACCAATTAGTTTTACGGCAATGCCATTCACGGGTTGATTGTTCTGATCTTTAATGAATCCTTTTATACTTCCTTGAGAAAAAAGATTCATTGAATACAAAAACAAAA
>JBEIDU010000006.1:0-56542 GCA_040383345.1 Chitinophagales bacterium
AAGTTTGTTTTCATCTACTGTCAAAGAAGCTTTTATACAGTTTTCGTACTGAGTGCATTCTTCTGCTACCGATTTTTCATAAAGCTGTGCGTGGCAAATGCCAAAACCCTCGCACTCGGGCTGACTCCCCAAGGTGAGGAGAATGGAGATTATATGGAGTAAAGTCATAAGTTAATGTATAAGTATGTCTAAAATTATGGTCAATGTAAAACTATTTACATTGACCATATTCCCAATACTAAATTATATTGAGACAATTTAGTATTTAGTTACTATTTTATCAAAAGTAGTTAAACTAATTGCATCTAAAATTTTGTTATAAAAATTAAATTTTTGAATTCTTATAACTTTCATAGCTTTTAAATACAAAATAGGCAACTACAACTATACTACATATTAAACTAACTGGTTCAAGTTTAATTATTTGCTTATAAAAAAACAAAACAAAAAGTAAAGCAAATAACAAATATTTTGAAGAATCCATTTTTGGTCTTTGGACCTTCCATTTTTCTGAAAACAACGTAGCGTTTAGTAATAGAAATACTGATAACGCTATACATATTGGAACAATAAAGTTAAACATATTTTATAATTTTTAATGAGAATTAGAACTGTCTCCACCAAAACCACCAGGATTTGCTTTTTTTGCACAACAATCATGATAACATATATAAGCACAACATAAATAAATTGGAACGGAAGGAATTGTATATGCGCAAACGGCACAACATGCAGTAAAACAAGTATAGCTTTCACAACCTTTTCGCCCTGATGCGATGTTCTCAAAATCCCAAGTTCCTTTGAAAAGAGTTTTATACTGTTCGTATTCATCTTTGTTCTCTCTTAAATATTTGAAGATTTCAACTACTTTCTCTCCAGTAATCTTATCACAATTGTGACATGATTCCTCCGTAATATTTTGAGAAGACATTAATGAACCTCCAGCACTTTTAATTGATTGAGAAACGCTATTTACTTCCTCGTCATTCATTTTTAGTTCTGATTGTAAAAACTTAGCATCATTTATTTTATCTAAATCAATATCAGAATATATTATCTTATCCATTACTACAAATGTGTTTTTATATAAAGCCTTATACTCTGAATGTTGTGCCTTTAGATTATTTAAAAACAAGGCACTTACAATTAAAAAAACTATTTTTTTCATTTTTTTAAATTTTTGAATTAAAAATCGCCTCACCGGCACACCGTTTCATTCCCACATTTTTTTAAAAATTCAAACTTTGTACATTAATTATTTTTCTAGTGCTGCGCAACACTTTTTTGTTCTCGTTTGAATTTTTGGTTTTGAATTGTTTCTTGACAAATAAAAATAAATGGATATGTTCTTTTCTCGTTTCATAGTACCTCGCTAGGCAAAAAAAGCAACCCTCTCCATATTCATCTCATCGCATCAAAAACCTTTTCACAAATTACGAATTCGTTTTTATTTTAAATAATAGCCAAAATGAATACACTTAATTCTAATGTAGAAGCCTTAAATCGGCTCTAATTTATTGATGTTAGCTTTATTTCTAATACAAAGATATATCAATACATAGCATAAACAAAATCTTTAACTTTTATTAACGTTTAATTATAATATATTATTGATATTCAATATTTTATATTATAAAAGTCTTCCGTTATTTGTGAAAATCAGCAAACTATTTAGAAGATTCTTCTACAAAAAAAACCTAGCGTTTTGACTTAAACAAAAACGTTATTTTCTGCTACCAATTTTTCATAAAGTTATGCATGGCAAATGCCAAAACCCTCACACCCGGGCTGGCTCCCCAAAGTGAGGAGGATGGTTATTATTTGGAGTAAAGCCATATAGAGTTAAATTTTGAACAATATTAAATAGTCAATGCTATAATATATAGCATTGACTAAAATTAACTTAAAAATAAATTACATTGAATATTCCCTTTTTACTTTTTTAAATACTTATCTGCAAAAAAAATTAGTAAAAAAATTATAACTAGAACAACTAATATAATTAGAAAATCATTTATTATTTTTCATTAATGACAAGAAGGCATTTTTGTATCTTGATTCATTCTAGCAGCACAACAAGCAAAATATCCAGCACCACAAGTTACTCCACTTGACCATGTAGCCGATGCAATGCCTCCGCCACATTCACATTGAGTAGACCCAGCACCTCCAGAACATGTACATCCATCCGCATTACCTCCATTTTTAACACACCATGCTTTAGATATCCATTTTATAATTTCATCTGAGAAAACTTTGGTAGAAATATCATCAACTTCATTCATACACGAAAGCAATTCGTCATCACCCAATTTTATAATTCCGTAACAAAAAATTCCCTTTTCCGAATCATCAAGATTAAATGATTCTACCTCAACACCTTCCGATACAAAACTAATACAATTTTCACTATTTTTAATAGTACAATTCTTAACGTTTTTGTTAATTTCTATATTTTTATCATGTAATTGAAAAATATAAATTGCTTTATCTTTAGCTTCATTATTTGGGACAGCAATAACCAAATTTGTGTTTTGAAGTTTTACTATTCTAAAATCATCTGCTTTTACTATATTACAAATTAAAATTAGGATTAAGTTTAAAAATAATTTTTTCATTTTTTTAAATTTTTGAATTAATAAATAGCCTCTCCGGCAAACCGTTTCATCTCATCTTTTTCAAAAACTCAAACTTGTTACAAATTTAAAATACTTCTAGTGCTGCGCAACACATTTTTGTACTCATTTGAATTTTTGGTTTTGAAATGTTTCTTGACAAATAAAATTAAATAGATATGTTCTTTTCTCGTTTCATAGTACCTCGTTAGGCAAAAAAAGCAACCTTCTCCATGTTCATCTCATCGTATCAAAAACCTTTTCACAAATTACGAATTCGTTTTTAAAAAATAGCCAAAATGAATACACTTAATTCTAATGTAGAAGCCTTAAATCGGCTCTAATTTATTTATGCTAGCTTTTTTTCTAATGCAAAGATATATCAATACATAGCATAAACAAAATCTTTAACTTTTATTAACACTTAATTATAATATCTTGTTGATATTCAATATTTTATATAATAAAATTCTTCGGTAATTTGTGAAAATCAGCGAACTATTTAGAGGAGGCTTAAACAAAAAAAACTAGCGAACACTACTTCACCTTATCCTTATTATCTTGGACAAAAGCACCCCAGCCACTGTATTTTTTGCCCGTATCAATTGAATTTCCGCCTTGAAAATGATGACACACGGCTACCGCAAGGGCATCGGTAGCATCTAAAGATTTGGGAAGGGTTTTCATATTACACAATTTCTGTAGCATTGAAGCCACTTGCTCTTTTGAAGCGTTTCCATTGCCTGTGACCGATTGTTTTACTTTTTTGGGATAATATTCCACTACAGGGAGTCCTTTGGCTAAGCACGCTACCATAGCCACGCCTTGCGCGCGACCTAGCTTGAGCATACTCTGAACATTTTCCCCATAAAAAGGACATTCTACAGCGCATTCATCGGGTTTGTATTCATCTATTAGTGATGATATTCTTTCAAAAATTTTCTTTAATTTTAATTGATGATTCTCCAGTTTATTGAGCCGCACTTCACCTAAACAAACTAGAGATAACTGATTTCCTTTGACCTTTAAAATTCCATAACCCAAAAAGAGGGTTCCGGGATCTATACCCAATATTATTTTTTCGGTCATTTATCTTATTTAGCGAATATTATATCTGAAGAATGTTCCAAAATTAAGGGATTTTGGTGTGAATTCTTTATCTTCGGCGCCTTTGATATATGTGATAGGTAGCATATATCCAGCGTTTAATCCCCATATAAAATTCTTAGTAATTTTTACACCAAGATTGAGCATAGGATTGATCGTAATGAAATGATAATCAACAAAGGCCTTTTTATCCGAAGGGTAGCTTAGCCCTTTGACATTATATATATTATAACCCGCTCTTACTTCCGGTGCTAAAAAAATAGCGGATTTTGATAATAAATCGAATCCAAGATTTATTCCCACAGTATTCATTTCTGAAGAGCTCATCTCTACCACCTGACCAGCAATAGCAGAAACGTCGTCGGAATTGAGATGAAACATAGTTTGACCATACAATCCAAAATAAAATTTGCCTTTTATTACACGTTGAAGAGACATTGTCCCAAATACACCTGAACGATTATTAAGAGCATCTGCCGAAGTAGAAATCATTCTTCCATCCATAGTTATTGCCCAGCTAGACGCGATGGCATTAGAATCTTTTACTTTGAGCTCTTCTTTTATGGTAGTTGTTGAGTTTGATTTTGAATTAATTGTAGTTTTTGAAGCCCCTTTTTTTACTTTAGCAGCTTCTTGTTTTTTCTTTTCATCTGCGACTT
Organism: Chitinophagales bacterium; assembly: GCA_040383345.1. Lineage (GTDB taxonomy): Bacteria > Bacteroidota > Bacteroidia > Chitinophagales > JADJOU01 > CHPMRC01. The sequence continues at coordinate 4,382 of JBEIDU010000006.1, forward strand.
TAGCAGCATTAGGCTTATAATACTTCGAATTCGTTCTAGCTTTAGAGTTTTGTGCATTGAAATGCAAAACAGAAATTAAAAAAAGTGCTAAAAAAAGTGCTTTATTCATGTTAATATATTTATCTTTTAAATGTCACTTGCCGTTTGCAAAAATACAAAAAACAATACAATTGCTAAATTTAACTATTCTCAATTATTAAAAATCAAACTCATATCTATACTATCGAACAAGTGCAATAGTACCTTTGACAATTTTAATTTTTTTGTTTAAGTAATGTGCTTCCAATGTATATGTATAGGTGCCAATAGGTGCCAATTCTTCTTTATATCTACCGTCCCATCCTTCAATTATTGCATTGGAGGATTCAAAAACTTTTTCACCCCAACGATTAAATATTTTAAGTTTTGCAAATTTCACATTGAGTCCATATACTTTTAAAACATCATTATTATTATCTCCATTTGGCGTAAAAATATCGGGAACAAAAAGTTCGCTATCATCAATAACTTTTATAATAAGTTTATCCGAGGTAGTACATTTCCCAGCATTATAGGTTATTTTAACATCATAAATTGTTGTTTGATAAGGGGAAGCAATTGTTGTTTTGCAAGTATTACATGTAACCCCTATATCTGGAGACCATAGAACGGAAGTGATCCCTTGAGCTTTTCCTTTTAAAACTTCAAAATCAATAGGAACACTTTGTCCAAGATCTATTGTTGTATCTTTTGGAAGGGCATTGATAACTATATTTTCAGGATTGTTTATTACTGTGGTACTTTGAAATTGACAATTATTTTTATCTCTTACTACAATTATGTATTTCCCCGAATCTAAATTTTTGAAATTTTTTGTAAAGGAGAAATTTACTCCTCCATCGATACTGTATTGATATGGTTCGCCCTGACCACCAATTCCCTGAAGCTTTATTTCGCCATCATACTTGTTTAAACAAGGTAAGTCTACCGTTTCAATCTTATCTAAACGAATACTTGGAGGGTCTTTAAGATTAAAGCTAAAGGTATCGATACAAGCATTAGCATCTGTAATAGTTAGCCTATAATTTCCTTGCGAAAGGTTTATATTATTTTTGGATGTATTTCCATTGCTCCAGGTATATGAATACGAAGGGGTGGCGCCAGAAACTCCTAATTTAATGCTACCTGTAGATTGTCCATTGCACAATGGATTGAGCACTGTATCTACTATTTTTATATCCGATGGTTCTATAATTGAATCTTGATACAATACTTCACAACCATTTGCATCTGTTACTTTTACAATATGAACACCTGCCTTTAATTGAGAAATATGGCTTGTAGTAGCATTTACTCCCGTACTTTGCCAAGCAAAAGAATATGGTGCTACCCCTCCAGAAGTAGAAATAGAAATTTCTCCTTTTGGTTCATTAAAGCACAATAAATTCACTCTTGAAATACTAGAAACAATGATCTTTGGAGGTTCTGTAAGTGTAATATTTTGTGTAGTTAAGCATCCTTTATTATCTTCTACTGTTACAATATAAGTGTTTGCAGCAAGTCCAGTAAGAACAGAATCTGAGTTTAATGACGAGAATTGTGTTTTATAAAAATAAGGCCTTTGTCCACCTTTAGCAGTACAATAAATCTCGCCTTTTAAATCCTCAAAACATAACAAATCTTTTTTCTTAAGACTAAGCGATAACGTATTGGGTTCATCTGCTATAGAAATACTAGCAGTATCCCTGCAATTATTTGCATCTGTAACCGTAATTTTATAATTTCCAGGAAATATATTTGCTAAATTTTGAGTTGTGGCTCCATTGCTCCAATTGAAAACAAAAGGCGTTGTCCCTTTTGATATCGAAGTGTTTATTGCGCCGTTAGCTTTTAAACAAAAAGAAGACACCCCTGCTAATGTAATTTTTGGCGCTGGCTGGTCTTTGATTTCAATAGTGTCTATTACAATACATGATTTAGCATCCATTGCAGTGATTGTGTATATCCCTGCTTTTAAATTAGTCAAATCTTTTGTAGTAGCACCCGTATTCCAAATATAAGATACAGGTTCAATCCCTCTAGTCATAATAGAAGATATGGATCCATTGGAATCCGAACAAACTACGTCTTGAGCAGATAAGGCAAGCGATGGATTAATGGCAAAATTAACGGCAACTACAAAAGTATCAAAACAACCGTTGACATCGGTAACTCTAACGGTATAAATTCCCGTATCTAGATTCATAAGTTTTGACGCAGTAGAACCTGTATTCCATAGATACGAAAAGGGTGCTGTACCTGTATTTGGGACAATTTTTGCATCGATAACTCCATTTTTCTTATTACATACGGCATCTTCTTTGACTGGAGCAAGAAGTGGTCTTGGAATATCTTCTACTAAAACAGATAGATTTTTGGAGCATAGATTCCCGTCATTTACGGTAAGTAAATAGGTGCCTGATATCAAATTCTTTATAGAATCTATAGATGATCCTGTGTTCCATGTATAAGTATACGGTGGAATTCCTCCTGAAACAATCGCTTTTACAGATCCATTTGCATTTCCACAAGACGATTTTTTTATTACAGTATTTACTACTACATTTGACGTTCTATTCAAAAACCCAGTAACAGTATCTTTACAGCCATTGCTATCTGTAACAATTAGCCTATAATTACCGCTATCTATATTAAAGATATTAGCAGCGGTGGAACCTGTATTCCATAGATATGAAAATGGAGCTTTCCCCCCCGAAATTCCACTCAATATATACCCATTGTTTTGCCCACAAAATGGAAGCCCCGTAGCGCTAAAACTCACAATAGGAGATGCTTGATTTATAATAGAAATAGTATTAGACAAGGTACAACCCGAGGCGTCTGTGACTGTCACAGAATATGTTCCTGGATTCAAATTAGAAATGGCATTACTTGTAGCGCCTGTATTCCATAAATATGTATAAGGTGATTGCCCTCCAATTGGTGTAGCGGTAATACTGCCATTGCTTGCTTGGCAAGCAGGATCAAATTTTAACATATTAATAGAAGTCATGCCAGTGGTAGACACAGTGGCGATACTGGCTACAGCACAATTGTTGCTATCAGTTACGGTTAACGTATAATTATTGGCTGCTACATTTATTAAACTATCTTTATTCCCTCCAGTATTCCATAGATATTTATAGGGTGCTTGTCCCCCGAGAATTGTAGTCTTAATTTTTCCATTTGCATTGGTGCAAGTACTAGGCGTTACATTAAAAGCTATAGATGGGACTCCTGTTTGTGTAATTGTAATAGAATCATAAAATAGACATCCTACTGCATCGGATATTGTAATAGAGTACTTATTCGGTGCCAAATTTCTTATTGAATCCAAAGAAGCGCCATTGCTCCAACTGTATGAATAAGGCATTTGTCCTCCTGTAACATTACTTTTAACCCTACCATTCAATAAGTTACAATTAGCATTAATATATTTAAATGTATTCGATAGAGGATTAATGGTAGTTCTATTTGTGGTATCAATTTTTATACACCCCTTACTATCTATTACTTTAAATATAAAAATACCTCCGTTTATTCCTGTGGTGTCTTTTGATCCTTGTACATTATTCCAAAAATAGGTAAAAGGTGGATTCATTCCCGATACATTGGAGAGAATAGAACCATTATTAAGTCCACATGTTGCCAAAATATTTGTATGGACAACTATAGGCCCCGATGAATCTGTAATAATACCCGAAGTAATAAAACTACAATTAGCCGCATCCGTTATTGTTAAATTATAAAGTCCACTTTTAATGTTAACTAAATTAGCTGTAGTATCGCCATTATTCCAAAGATACCTGTATGGGGGTAATCCATTCGAAACCGTAGTGATAATACTACCATTTGCATTAGAGCATTTGGAGCTAATTCGAGTTAAAGTAGCACTAACCGATGTAATGCGATTAACTCTAATGGTATCGATAAATGTACAAAGATTGCTATCAATTACCGTGAGAGTATATTTGCCAGAATCTAAATTGGCAATATTTTTTGTATTGTATAATCCATTCCAATTATAAGTAAAAGGGGCTTTCCCCGATATTGTATTAGCGGAGGCGGTTCCATTATTCAAATTACAAGAGGCAGGAGAAGAAGACAATGTTGTTACAGGTTTTTTCGTAGAAGTAATTGATGATGAATCCACTGCAATACAGCCTTTGGAATCCGTTAATGTGAGAACATATTTTCCTCCCGTTATATTCAACAAAGATGAGCTGGTAGCACCATTACTCCAAGCATAGGAAAAAGGCGCTGTGCCAAAAGAAATATTAGGAATGACTTTCCCAGCCAAATTATCACAAACCTCATTGGTTCCATTAAGAATTAATATAGGATTTTTATTAAATTGAAGATTTATAGTAGTATCCGCTACACACTCTCCAGCATCTGTAACGGTTACAGAATATGTCCCCCCAATCAAATTAGATTGAACGGTATCCGAAGAAAAATTCTGCCATACATAGGAGTATGGAGGTGTTCCTTGACGCGTATTAAGCACAATGGACCCTATTCCATTTATACAATTCGAATGGGTAACGACGGCATTAAACTGTACTTTTTGTTTGCCATTCAATATAATACTATCTTTTATAGAACATCCAAATGGATCTACAATTTTAATAACATATTTTCCATTGGGTCTATTAGATAAAACCGTTTGACCAAATCCAATTGTATTATTCCAAATAATAGTATCATATCCAATGGGTGCATTAACTAGCGCAGTAATCGTTCCATTGGAAAGACCACATGTGGGATCAACTTTAGATAAGCTAACGCTAGGCAAAGGATCTTCCACAATCTGAAAGGTATCATAAAGAATACATCCATTTTTATCTGTAATTTTTACGGTATATTTACCTGTATCTAAATTGGTCCTTGAACTTGTAGTAGCACCATTTCCCCATAAGTATACTGGCATAAATGAATTGGCTACGGTCAGTAAAATACTTCCATTATTTTTACCACAATTTTCATTTTTTACATTAGCTAAATCAATACTGACTATAGGGGTTTTGGTAATTGTAAATACATCAGGTAAGGTGCCACTACATTTGTTGGAATCAATGATAAATACATTATAGCTAGCCGCCTCCAATCCTGTTCTAAATAGAAGAGAGTCATTTACTAAGCCTATCGGCGTAGACCAAGAAGTAAATGTTTTTCCAATTGCATTTTGAACTTTCAAGTATATTCTACCATTATTGAGGTCGCAGGTTGTATGAGAAATTGAATCTATACTTACAGTTAACTTATACAAAGGATCTACCATAGTATCATCTTGAACAGAACACCCATTAGCATCAGTAACTGTGACTATATAAGATCCCGCAAATAATGAATCAATTGTTTGTACAGAATCTCCATTATTCCATTTATATGTATAAGGCGGGGTACCAAATGATGGCGTAGCAATTACCACCCCCGAGCCTGAATCACATCTAGATTTAGTAGAACTAAATGCAACTTTTATATCTGTTTGATTCTTGACTTTAATATTTGCCGTATCCGAACATCCATTTTTATCTGTTACCATAATTTCATAAAAACCAGTTCCAAGATTAGAGACGGTATCAACTCGAGCATTTCGAGTCCATGATGATGTTGTAGGAGGCAAACCAATTTTTGTTACCGACATAATAAAATTAAACGGTAGCGTTCCTTTGGAAATATTACTTATTATTTTACCATCACTCAGAAGACAGGTATGATCTATAGAGTCTAGTTCTAATTCTGGTGGACCTTTATCATCTACAAAAAAAGTGTCTTTCTGAGAGCAATTGTTTGCATCCCGGACATCTACAAAATAAGTTCCTTTTTTAAGTGCGGATCGAACTGTATCAGATGTAACAACACCATCTGACCAAATCATAGTAATAGGTTTGGTCCCTGACATATTTTTTAATGTAATAACCCCATTGTCATTATTACAGAATGATTCTTTAATTGTATCGGAAAACAAAGGCCCAGGTTGTCTTAAAATAGAAAAGGTATCAATATCTGCACAACCTAGAGAGTCCGTAACTGTTAAGAAATAGTTACCAGGTATTAAAGAGGATACTGTAGCGGAAGTATCTCCTCTACTCCAAATATATTTGTAAGGCATTTTACCCGCTGAAACAGAAGTTACAATCTTCCCAGTAAGAGAATCACATTTAGCTTGAGTAACAACTGCTGATGTTCTTGGTTTTGTTGACGTGTCAATCGTAAAAGTATCTTTTTTACTACAATTAAATGCATCTTCATAAAATACTATATACGTTCCTTTTGATAAATTAGTCCTAGACTTATTGGTGTCTAAATTATTCCAGGTAAACGAATATGGAGGGGTTCCACTTATAATATTTGCTGTCAAACTACCATTATTGAGGCCACAAGTAGGCTGAACTTTTGTATAATTAACTACAAATGCAGGATTGGAAGACAATAGTATGCTATCTGATTTTGTACAACCTAGAGAATCTGTTATTGTTACTTTATATATACCCGCAGATAAATTACTTATAATATTTGATGCAGGACCTGTATTCCAGTTATATAGTATCGTCCCAACGGCATTAGATACATTAGCAATGACCGATCCATTGGAATTGCCACAGGTTGCATTTGTCTTTGTGAGGGTTAAAGCTGGATTTGAGTTATTTTGAACTGCTGTATTTTTTGTGTATACACATCCATTGCCATCTGTCACACTTACAGTATATGTTCCAGCCGCAATATTTGAAATATTTTGTGTTGTAGCCCCATTGCTCCAAGAAAATGTAAATGGCGAAATCCCCGAAAGACCTACAATTTGAATGGCACCATTAGGCAAATTGCATTTTGAATTCGCAATGGCTAACGAATAGGATGCAGGTATAGAGGAGCTCACTATAATTGTGTCTTTCTTTGAACATAAATTAGCATCCGTTACAGTAATATAATATGTCCCAGGCAGTAAATTAGAAATGTTTTGTGTTGTAGCCCCATTGCTCCATAAATAACTATATGGACTTATGCCTACCAGATTGCTTAACCCTATACTACCATTTGATTGATTACAAGTAGAATTAATTATTGATTTAGAAAAATTGACATTGATTGAATTAGTTATAATTGATGAATCTATACGTGTACAACCCACATTATCAGTAATAGTAACTTTATAATTTCCGGCATTGAGATTAGATAAATTTTGTGAAGTATCACCTGTATTCCATAAATATTTATATGGCAGAACTCCTCCCGTTATTATAGTATTTATATTTCCATTAGGCAGTCCACAGGTTGCATTGTTCTTTTGCAAATTTGAAGAGACTCCAGTACTTCCTTGGACCGAGGTCGTTTTTGCATTCACACAATTTTTTGAATCTGTAATAGTCAAGCTATAATTCCCCGAAGATAATGCTATTAAACTATCTTTTGAAGTGGCTCCTGTACTCCATAAATATGAAAAAGGTAATACCCCACCCGTTATACTTGCATTTATTTTTCCATTGATCAATCCACATGTTGTAGAGGTAGTAGCTAATGTCAAAATGGGCGCTGAAGGACCTGATACAACAACAATTGTGGTGTCAAAAACACAATTTGCTCCATTCCTAATTCTAATATTATATGAACCACTCGCAAGTCCTGTAAAAGTATCTGAAGTAACAAATGTTCCATTATTTATTGAAAATTGATATGGGGGATTCGCTCCGTTCATCGTAATTTTTATTTTTCCATTACCTAGTCCACATGAAGTTGTATCGCTTTTTATAGTTAAAACTTCATTTCTTACATTGGAAATGACTATTTTAGTCGAATCGGTTTTGGAACATCCTATATTGGTTGTCGCTGTGAAGAAATAGGTTTGATTGGTAAGTGAAATAGCTTTAGGATTGAGAATCGTGGTTGCACTTAAAGTAGGATTTGCCGCCCAAGAAAACGTATAACTGCCGGCAGGGGATATCATGGCACTTAGTTGAAGTGTATCGCCTCTACAAACAACCTGCGATGAAGGCCCCAAAAACAATGTGGGAGATGGCTGTATTTGGACAATCACATTGGAATCTATAAAAGGGCATCCAGGATGATTAATTCTTAGCGAAATAACATAATTTGTAAATCCATTGGTAGTATTTGGCGTCAGGATAGGATTGAGAATACTAGGATTGGATAAATCTGTACTAGGAGTCCAAAATGCACTATAATTTGCTGGCAAATTATTTGCATAAAGCTGGATTGAATTGCCAAAACAAATTGTAGTGTCGTTTGATGAATTAAATACTTGTAATCCTGTAGCAAAATCTCTGATATAAAATACTACAGAATCCGAAAAACTATTTCCTACAACTGTAAATCGGACTTTTACCGAATCATTATTTTCTATTAAATTATCGGCTAATGCCATTAAGTTAAAATTAAAAATGGTATCCCCTGCAGGAATAGTGAAAGATGCAGCTGGCGCTGAAAAGTCAGTTCCTATTGTAGCATTTCCAAAATAACTTAAATTAACAATCAACGGCACATTGTTTTTCTTTCTTTTGAATTTGACTACACCAGGATTACAGCCTTCTATAGCATATAGTGGACTTGAAGTAAGTCCGCCTGTAGAAGATTTTTCCAATCCTAAAATTGGCTCAGAAGTAAAACTTTCTTCTCCTACAAAAACCCCCGAATCATTAAAAGAATCTGATATATCTACAATTGCAATTTTGGCACGATATGTTCCAAAAGGTGTAACTGGGGTAGTGGCTGTCATAAGCTTTGTAAAGCCATTATATGATATATTTGTAGAAACATTTGATAAATATAATGAAGTAAAAGGAGAGTTAGGGTGAAGTGAAGTACAATTTGGGCCTAATCCTGTACCATCGTTTATGCTATTAACAGATACTGGCACAGATGTATTGGGTACTAATGCAATATTCTTATTCCCAATAATCCCTGGCCCAGAGATGAATATCCCAAAAATATCACTAAACTGTGAACAATTATTGGACGTATATTCTTCTGATGCAAATACATAATTCATAGAAAGAGTATCGCCTTTTGGTACAAAATCAAACTCAAGACGGCACAAATCTCGCTGTGTAAACCCTGGTTTTAATGTTTGAATATCAGGATCAATAGTATTCACAAAATTTACATTGTTTGGCGAAGATGTGGAAGAACCGTTTATCCCAATACTTGTTGGGGATACGGTTATAGCTCTTCCTGTGGTCAAAACAATTCCTCCTGTAAGTCCTAAATTTGTTGTTCCTGTGGTAAAAGTAGCATTGGCTACACCAGTACAATTGAGAGTAGGATTGGAAACAGTAATTCCTGATCCTATAATTTTCTGTACCAATTGAGTTGCTGTTTTATTATCGGACAAGGTTATCTGACAATAAGCATTAGTGCTTACTATTGTCAAAATAATAGATAATAATTTGATTCCCTTCAAATTGGTTCGTTAATTATTGGCACAAATATATTTTAAAATAAGCAAAAAAAAAGAAAAATTATTCCAAATCTTTTAGTTTTTCATCTATAATGTCTTCCAAAATAATGGTATAATTCTCAAGTGTTTCATTAATAAGATATTCTGCAGATTTTAATGCTCCATAGTAGTAGAGTTTTTGTTTCAATGATACACTCTGGATTTTATATTTTATGTATAATACATCTAAATTAGATTTTTTTCGATCTCGATTCACCCATTCCAAATCTTTGATCTCCAGAATATAAGCATTTTCCTCAAATCGTATAAACATAGAAGCAGTTATATATCCATTTTTATCTATTTTATGGTCATGATAATCTGTCGAATCTATTAAACTACATGGATAAACCACAAAATATTCTATAATAGTGTCGGGAGAAGCCATTCGAAAATAGATATTTGAGTCTAAATATTGTGCGGCTACTTTAGGAATATTTTCAATTAAATACGCTCTATCATAAGTTTCTTCATTCATTCTGAATTGAAAGTAAATATGATTTTTCATGGAGTCCATTGGCAGATCAATTTCGCCATCTTTAGACACAATTTCTTTAACTTGTGAGAATAAATCACAGGAAATAGTTATTAAAAAAATAACTACGATTTTTTTAACCATTTAATTGTTCACTAGTCTTCCCAAATCTTCTCTCTCTATTATTAAAGGCTTCTACGCATGCAAAGAGGTCTTCTTTTTTGAAATCAGGCCAAAATTTCTCCAAAAAGAAAAACTCAGCATACGCCAATTGCCATAGCAAAAAATTACTAATACGCATTTCATTGGAAGTGCGTATTAGTATATCGGGATTAGGAGATGAGGCCGAATGTAAATGGGCCTGTACTAATTTTTCGTCTATAGCTTCTACTGCGATATCACCATTTTTGACCTTGCTTGCTATACATTGAACCGCTTGAGTTATTTCCATCTGTCCCCCATAATTAAGGGCCAAAATCAATGTAAGCGATTTATTATTTTTAGTATCTTCCTTCGCTTGAAGAAGAGATGTATAACTAGTTTCTGGCAAAGCTTTAATATCACCTATGGTTTCTAGTTTTATATCATTTTTATTTAATTCTGGAGTTTCATTTTTGATTGCTTCTACAAGTAAACTCATCAAAAAATCAACTTCTTCCTTAGGCCTATTCCAATTTTCTGATGAAAATGCGTATAATGTAAGGTATGAAACGCCCAATTCTCTACAGCCCTTTATAGCTTCGCGAACTGATTCTACTCCATTTTGATGTCCAAACGTTCTGTTCTCTCCTTTTTCTTTTGCCCATCTACCATTACCATCCATAATGATGGCAATATGTTGGGGGATAGCAAAAAGATTATCTTTTGAAAAAGGCATTTTATTTTTTTAATAATGCAAAGATAATAGAAACTATGAATTTTTTAATAATTTATATTAAGCTACTATTTCTCCTTCCAAATCAAACTCTGTAGCATCGATAATCTTAACCATAACAAAATCGCCTAGACGAAGATGCTTGTCCGTTTGAATGACTACCTCATTGTCCACTTCGGGACTATCATATTCCGTACGACCATAGTATATGCCACTTTCTACTCTATCTAGCAATACTTTAAACGTTTTGCCTACTTTGTTTTGGTTTAATTCAAAACTTACGGCAGATTGCACTTCCATCAATCTTTGTTGACGCTCCAGCTTTTCTTCTTCAGAATGAACATCTTCCAATTTATGAGCACTCGTATTTTCTTCATGCGAATACATAAATACACCCAATCTGTCAAATTTCATTTCTTCAATAAATTCCATCAATTCATTAAAATCCTCCTCTGTTTCAGTGGGAAAACCAGTTAGCATTGTAGTTCTAAGCGAAATACCAGGCACTTTTTCTCGAATTGTATTGACCAAATCTATTGTTTGTTTTTTAGTAATATTTCGCTTCATATCCTTAAGTACTTTGTCCGAAATATGCTGCAAGGGAATATCCAAATATTTACAAATTTTAGGTTGGTCTCTAATCACATCTAAAATCTCAAGTGGAAACTGAGAAGGATATGCATAATGAAGGCGAATCCATTCTATGCCTTCTACTTCACATAATGCATTAAGAAGTTCATTCAAGCTCCTTTTTTTGTATATATCCAATCCATAATATGTCAACTCCTGTGCAATTAGCATTAATTCTTTAACGCCTTTTTTGGCCAATAATTTAGCTTCATTCACCAAGCTTTCAATAGTTCTAGATTTGTGCAATCCTCGCATCAATGGGATGGCACAAAAACTACACTTCCTATTACATCCCTCCGATATTTTCAGATATGCATAATGCGTATCTAAGCTCAAAACTCGTTCGCCTATCAATTCTTTTTTATAATCAATATTGAATCGATTGAGCAATAATGGCAATTCCATTGTCCCAAAATAGGCGTCTACTTCTTTGATTTCTTCTTCCAAATTATCTTTATAGCGCTGAGACAAACATCCTGTAACATATAATTTTTCTATCCACCCTTTTTTCTTGGCTTCCGCAAATTGCAAGATAGTATTGATACTTTCTTCTTTGGCTCTATCAATAAATCCACAAGTATTAATGATAACCGTATCAAAATCCTCTTGCTGGCTTTCATGCACTACTTCAATACCTCCATGAGATAATTGTCCCATCAAGACTTCACTATCTACCGTATTTTTGCTACAACCTAATGTGACTACATTTACCTTATTCTTTGACAATCCTTTGGTCTTCATTCCAATTATTTTTTGCAAAAGTAAAGCGAATAGTAGAAATGGACGATATTATATCGCAACCTTTTAAATTCTTAGTCTATTTTTGTGAAAAAAAATACACGATGCCACTACTTTTTGAAAATAAAAATGAAAATGATATTCAGCTGATGAAAGATTGGGCACAAGTAAGAGCCTATACCGAAGATATATTTGGGAAAAAACCCGATATACAAGGATTTTTATATCTCATTGGAATGAACGAACTAGGCCAAGTGAGAGAATTTGAAAAAGAAGAAAAGCAAGATTTGATTCATATTGGTATGTGCAAAATATTTGAAGGGGAGTATTATGAGTTTGTATCAACAGATACTGAAGGCTGGCCACATTACAAAGAATTGAAGCCTATGCCTCAAATGTTTATCAAAATGCAAGAATCTACCTTGAAGCAAAAGATTGTTGCCTATTTCCAAAAATATATTTTTGAATAAGAGATATATTTATTTCTAGAGCAAATTGTTAAACTCACTGAAACTACTGTAGACAATTTTGCTATAATTGCATCATTATTTGACGAAACCAAAAAGCGTACTTTTCTTGATTTTCTGCAATATCCTTTTTTAATTCAGGGATTGAAATCCATTTTACAGCCTCTACCTCATTAGTATTGAAGGGAATTTCCCCCTCATAATTTCCTTCAAAAACACAGTCCAACTCATGCTCTATAAGCCCTGTTGCGGTATCTGTAGCTTTATATATAAAATCAAATTTCTTTTCTAATTTTACTTGAATTCCCAATTCTTCAAAAACTCTACGATGTGCCGCTTCGCTGTATGATTCATGTTCTCTTGGATGACTACAACAGGCGTTTGCCCATATTAGCGGCCAATGGTACTTCTCAGCAGCTCGTTGCTGAATAAGCATATCGCCCTTTTCATTAAAGATCAAAACACTGATAGCTCTATGCAAAAGACCTTTTACATGTGCCTCTATTTTTTCCATTGTGCCTAATACGTGGTCTTTTTCATCCACAAGAACTACAAATTCTGTCATGAAAGTTTAATATTGTTCTTTATCATTTGGAAAATCTGTAGATTTCACGTCTTTAATATATTGCTTTACAGAAGCATCCATAATTTCGGCCAGTGAAGCATATCTTCTGATAAATCGTGGACTAAATTCTTGTGTTATGCCCAGCATATCGTGCAATACCAATACTTGTCCATCTACTCCACCACCAGCGCCTATTCCTATAATAGGAATTTTAAGATTTTGAGCCACTTTTGTAGCTAAATTAGCAGGAATTTTTTCTAAAACCAATGAAAAACATCCAAGACTTTGTAATAAATCGGCATCTTGTTGTAATTTATTCGCTTCGGCCTCACCCTTTGCTCGCACATTATATGTTCCAAACTTATATATAGATTGTGGCGTAAGCCCCAAATGCCCCATCACAGGAATTCCTGCAGACAATATTCGGGCAATAGATTCTCTAATTTCCTCCCCACCTTCTAATTTTACAGCATGAGCTCCCGACTCTTTCATAATTCGGATAGCACTACTCAGCGCTAGTTTTGAATCCCCTTGATAGTACCCAAAAGGAATATCGACCACAACCAAACAACGTTCCGCTGCACGAACTACTGATGATGCATGATAAATCATTTGATCTAGTGTAATGGGTAATGTGGTTTCATGTCCTGCCATTACATTAGAGGCACTATCACCCACCAATATAATATCAATTCCTGCGCCATCCACAATTTTTGCTAATGAATAATCATATGCCGTAAGCATAGATATTTTTTCGCCATCCATTTTCATTTTATGAAGACTCTGCGTAGTGATTCGTTTTATTTCTTTAGATACAGACATAATTGAACAAATATAGGCATCAAAGTTAATTATTATTTTAAAATGTGATCGTTTATTATTTTTGATACACTACCCAAATGCGACTCAAAATATGTTATACGAGCTTTAATACTATCCGAATTATCTTTATGCAACAGTCTGTCCAATTCCAATTTAAATGATTGCGTGTCATAAACTTGAACTACCCATTTTTCTTTTACTAATCGAAGTGCTTCAGCACTTTTTGCTATATTTTTACCTATGATAATAGGTTTCCCATAGGCCATAGGTTCTAATAGACTATGCACCACTTTATTAAATCCGCCTCCAACATAATTTATTGTTCCAAATCGATATAATTTTGATAACATTCCTATTGAATCTACAACTAATATATTACTTCCTGTTTTCTCTCCCCTGTATTGTGAATAAAAAAGAACTTCTGAAAATCGTTTTTTCAATTCTTCAATTCTTGAATTATGAACTTCATGTGGCGCTAAAATTATCTTTAATGAAGGGAAGTTTGGCATAATTTCCAAAAGCAATTCCTCATCGTTAGGCCATGAACTGCCCACAATCAAACAGGGATTATTATCAATAAAACTTGATATTTTTTCATCTTCAAAATATTTTTCTTTTACAGCTTGCATACGTTCAAAACGAGTATCAGCAAGGACTTCTGATTCAAAATGCATTTTTTGAAGCGCCATTTTTGAATCCATATCTACTACATATAATTTTGCAAAGCATTGAAGGCAAAACTTCAATATAGGACGATAAAATGGAGAGTAAGAAGACCTGAAAACTCCATTGAGGAGTATTAAAGGTATGTTTCGTTTCGCAATACTTGAAATTATTAATGGCCAAAATTCATAACGAACCCAAATAACTTTTTTAGGCTGGAAAAAATCTAAGAAAGCATGAATATCTGTTTTATTTTCAAATGGCAGATATAAAATAGCATCGGCAAACTTAAAATTTTGTTGCGGTTCAAATCCCGAAACCGAAAAAAAGGTAACTACGATTTTAGACTGAGGCGAAGTCGATTTGATTTTCTCTATCAAATAACGAACTTGTTCAAACTCACCAAGAGATGCTGTATGAAACCAAATACAATTTTGAAAATCTACAGAATTATGAGATTGATAAAACCTTTCATTTTGCAGCCTCCCTTCATATGATTTCTTAGCTTTTTGGCTAAAAAAAGTCATTACAAAAAATATGATTTTTTGTAGCCAACCCAATAAAATGAATATATATACTATCAAATGCAGCATTTTATGAAACAAAAATAGTACTATTTAATATAGAACATAAAAAAAAGACCTTTGGGAGTTATATCCAAAGGTCTTTTTGATAATTTACTTATTTTTGGGTATTATATTCTACTCTGCAGCTCTTGAAGTTCTTTTGCTTCGGCTTCTTGTTACTTTTGGAGCTTCTTCTACCACTTTATTTTGATCTTCAATTTCTTTTTCTTGAGGATATGCATAGATTCTTCCACAGTTCTCACATACTATAACCTTTTTACGTTGTTTTACTTCCAACTGTTTTTGAGGTGGAATTTTTGCAAAACATCCCCCGCAGCTATCTCTATCAATAGTTACTACAGCTAATCCATTTCTATAATTCGAACGAATTTTTGTGTAACCATTCAATAGACGCTCATCTACTTTTGTCTTGGCGACTTCACTTTCTTTGATTAATTGAACTAATTCTATATCCGTCTCCTCCTCAATTACTTTCAACTCTTGTGTCTTAATTTCAAGATCTTTTTGCTTTGCTTCAATAGCTTTGATAGCATCTGCCAATCTTATGCTTAATGCATTTTTCTTTTCTGTGAAATCTTTGATTTTTTTGTCACAAAGCTCAATTTCCAATTTTGCCAACTCAAGCTCTTTACTCAACGATTCAAATTCTCTGTTGTTTTTAACACTATTTTGTTGTTTTTCAAGCTTTTGAATCAATGTTTTTGTTTCTTCTTTGATACGGGTACGGTCAGAAATATTTTGTTCTACTTCTACCATCTCAGCTTCTACATTAGATAAACGTGTATTTAATCCAATGATTTCGTCATTCATCTCCTCTACTTCCAAAGGGAGTTCACCTTTGATGAAATTAATTTTATCTATTTGAGAATCAATTTTTTGTAAGCGATATAACGCTTCCAATTTCTCTTCTACTGATACTTCATTTCTTTTCATAACTTAGATATAATATTTTACTGGATTTGTATTTACACTCGAAATTTGGGTGGGCAAAGATAATACATTTTTTTTAATATAATTGAAAATTAATTCTTTCGTAAACTGTTCACTCTCATAATGTCCGATGTCCATAATGCTCATTTGTCCCTCGCTATCAAAAAATTCATGATACTTCATATCTGCCGTAATAAAAGCATCGGCTCCTTGTGCCATAGCATCCATGCGTAAAAAGCTTCCCGAACCTCCACATAGGGCTACACGCTTTACTTTTTTATTAATTGGGGTGTATTTAATCGATTGACAACCAAAGGCTTCTTTTAATTTTGCTAAAAAAGTATGCAAATCTATTGCTTGCTCTAGCTCACCTATCATGCCACTTCCAATATCATTTGTCTCATTTTTAAGCAATAAAATATTATACGCTACTTCTTCATATGGATGCGCTGATTTGAGCGCCGCCACTACTTTTGATTGAAGATAAAATGGGAAAATCACCTCCCAACAATATTCTTCCAAAGCTTCCAGTTCATTTGGCTTGCCAATAGCAGGATTTGAAGCATCATTGCCCTTAAATGTTCCAGTACCTATATGAAAAAAACTCGCTTCGCTATAGTTCCCAATATTTCCTGCGCCTGCATTGAATACAGCTTCTGCTACTTTATCCTTAAAATCCAACGGAATATAGGTTACCAATTTTCGGTACAATTCTGATTTTGGCTGTAGAATTCGCGTGTTTTTAAGTCCTATTTTTTCAGCAATCATGTGATTGACACCCGTTTGGACATTATCCAAATTGGTATGAATAGCATAGATAGCAATATCATTTTTAATAGCTTTAAGAACGGTTCGTTCCACATAATTTTTTCCAACAATCTTCTTCAATCCTGAAAACACAATAGGATGATGCGCAATAATAAGATTGCAGTTTTTTGAAATGGCCTCTTCTACTACTTCATCCGTGCAGTCCAATGTAATTAAAGCACTTGTAATTTCTGTATTACTATTTCCTACTATCAGCCCACAATTGTCATAACTCTCTGCCAACAATGGATTTGCCCACTGTTCCAAAAGCTGTATACATTCTTTAATTTTCATCTTAGATAAATTCTATAAAACAAAATTAATAGGAATATCACAATTATCTCTTTTTTTAATTTTGGAAATAATAATCTCAACCTATATTCTAAAAATCAATTTCCTATCTTTGCAGAAAATAATTGATGATGCCGTTTTTTGAGATAGAAAATTCATGTAAAGATACACACGCTCGTGCGGGAACTATTACTACTGAAAATGGGGTGATTCATACGCCTATTTTCATGCCCGTAGGTACAGCCGCTACTGTTAAAGGGGTACATTTTGAGGAATTGCGAGAGGATATTGGTGCAGAAATTATTTTGGGAAACACCTATCACCTATACTTACGTCCGGGCACCGATGTTATAGAAAAAGCCGGTGGACTCCTTAAATTTGGGGGATGGAATAAACCTATGCTCACCGATAGTGGCGGATTTCAAGTATATAGTCTAGCGCATAGACGAAAAATAACAGAAGAAGGTGTTCGTTTTCAGAGTCATATCGATGGTTCGTACCATTTTTTCACGCCCGAAAATGTCATGGATATTCAGCGCAGCATTGGCGCAGATATCATTATGGCTTTTGACGAATGTACGCCTTATCCCTGCGACTATAATTATGCAAAAAAATCATTGGCAATGACACACCGTTGGCTAGACCGTTGTTTCACACAATTCAATGCTACTACCCCTAAATATGGATACCAACAATTTCTCTTCCCAATCGTGCAAGGGAGTGTATATAAAGACTTGCGGATGGAAAGTGCCGAATATATCGCCAGCAAAGAGGCCTTTGGCAATGCTATTGGTGGCTTGGCGGTAGGCGAACCCGACGAAGAAATGTACGACATGATAGAAGTAGTCAATGAAATTTTACCAAAAGAAAAACCACGTTATTTGATGGGTGTAGGTACGCCTGCCAATATTTTGGAAGCTATAGAGCGAGGCGTGGATATGTTTGACTGTGTAATGCCTACTCGAAATGCTCGTCATGGACTTTTATTTACCAATGAAGGTATTATCAATATTAAAAACAAAAAATGGGAATACGACTTTTCACCCATAGACCCATTGTCTACCAATCCTTTGCTACGCAATACTACCAAGGCTTATCTAAGACACCTGATTCGCTGTAATGAATTGCTAGGTATGCAGATAGCTAGCATCAACAATCTATCTTTTTACCTTCAAATGGTAAAAGAAGCTCGAAAAAATATAGTAGCAAATCAATTCAAAAACTGGAAGGAATCATACATAAAACGCGTTATGCAAAGACTTTAAAAATAAACATAAAATATAATCATGATTATCAACGCTCTCAAAAACATTTCGCTTTACAAAGACGTATATAAGCATTTACCCGAAGCCATAGCATTTCTACAAAAGAATGATTTCTCGGAATTAGTAGAAGGTAAAAACGAGTTTAGCGACAACTTTTACATTGTCAAAATTAAAGGTGAAAAAAATCCAAATTTTGAAGGAGTCCTAGAAGTTCACAAAGAATGGATAGACATACACATTCCGCTCAATACCAATGACATCATTGCATATAAAGAGCTTTCTTATTGTAGAAATATAGAGAAAGAGTACAACGAAGAAAACGACTATATGCTCTACCGCGAACAAGATAGCTGCATAGCCGTGCTTCCTATTCAATATTTCTGCATTATTGATACTACCATGACCCACATGGCTATGCTAGGTGAGGGGATTATTGAAAAATTGGTTATTAAGATACGTAAGTAATTTCCATATTTATGCAAAAAAACATTCTCTACATTTCATACGACGGCATGACCGATCCTTTGGGACAGAGTCAGGTACTTCCTTATATCTGTGGACTGAGCCAAAAAGGCTACCGTTACACACTAATAAGTTGTGAAAAGCCCGAAAGATATGAAGCCAACAGAGCAATTATAGAGAAAATATGCACGGAATTTCATATCGACTGGCAACCGATGATGTATCACAAAAATCCACCTGTATTATCCACGATATGGGATGTAATATCGCTACAAAGAAAGTCTTATAAACTACACCTTCAAAAGAAATTTTACCTAACCCATTGTCGCGGCTATATTTCCTCTTTGATAGGACTTAGCTTAAATAAGAAATATAGCGTTCCGTTTTTATTCGATATGCGAGGATTTTGGGCAGATGAGAAAAAAGATGCTGGGACATGGCCTCTTTCAAATCCATTATATAAGCTAGTCTATGAGTTTTTTAAGAAAAAAGAAGTAGATTTTATAAAAGATAGTGCCGCCATAATATCCTTGACACATGCAGGCAAAAATGAAATGCTACGCTGGGATTTGGACATTTCCCACGATAAAATAAACGTAATTCCCTGCTGTGTAGACACCGCACACTTCAACCAAGAGCATGTAAATACAGAAAAAACACAAGCCCTAAAAGAGGAACTAAACATACAGCCTACCGATACTGTTTTGTCCTATTTAGGGTCTATAGGTACGTGGTATATGCTGGACGAAATGCTCAATTTTTTCCTCATTTGGCTTCAAATTCATCCAAATTCAAGGTTTCTTTTCATTACACATGACGAACATGAACGCATAATGGAAGCGGCATCCAAACGAAATTTGAGCCAAAAAATCATTATAAAATCCGCTCAAAGACATGAAGTGCCTCAGATATTATCCCTAAGCCAAGCATCCTTATTTTTTATCCGTCCTACTTATTCCAAAATGAGCAGCAGTCCCACCAAACAAGGCGAAATTATGGCCATGGGCATTCCTATTATCTGCAATACTGGCGTAGGCGACACCGATACTATCGTCAACAATTACAACTCTGGTGCATTGGTTTCAGAATTTAATGAGGCTGGATATCGTCAGGCTATTTTTGATTTTGATAAAAAGAATTTTGAATCGGAAATACTCCGAAAGGGCGCTATTAATTATTTTGATTTGGATAAAGGTATAGAAAGCTATTTTAGCGTCTATAAAAGTATTGAAGTATGCCAAGAGACAAAAGTTTAAACAATTCTGTCATAAAAATTTCTCACTTACTGAAAAAACACTATTTTTATTTCTTTCTAGAAAATAAACTACTTTTGCAATAAATATGGTGCTGAATTCTAATTTAAAAATCTTATTTCTTGGCGTATTATACCCTAGAAGAAGTCCATCGCAACGATTTAGATACGAGCAGTTTATTCCTTTTTTAGAAAATAATGGTTATGAATGTACGTTAAAATGGCTTATTAACAAAGAAGACGAAAGGGGATTTTACAAAGGAGCTTTGTGGGATAAAATTATCATTTTTATTAAATCTACTTTTAGAATAATAAAAATTGTATTATCCTCAGAGAAATACGACAAAATTTTTATCCAAAGAGAAGCATACTATATGGGTACGACTTTTTTTGAAAATTTATTATCAAAAAAAGCCCCTATCATCTTCGACTTTGATGATTCTATCTGGCTAACTAATATTTCAGAAAACAATAAACGATTTGCTTTTTTGAAAAATCCAAATAAAACGAAAGACCTTATAAAACTTGCAAATAGTGTCATTGCTGGCAATCAATATTTGGCGAATTATGCAGCACAATTTAATAATAATGTTACTATTATACCTACTTGTGTAGATACAAATAAATTCAAGCCTATAGCTAAATCCTTTAACAAAGAACATCTAGTGATAGGATGGAGTGGGAGCCATACAACAATTCCTCACTTTGAGTTATTATTACCTGTGTTGGAAAAAATCAAACAAAAATTTGGCGAAAAAATTGATTTTTTGGTAATGGGCGACCCTGATTTTCAATGCCTTCCACTTAATATTAAAGGAATAGCATGGAGCGAATCAACTGAAGTTGAGTGTTTATCCAAAATAGATATAGGAATCATGCCACTTCCAAATGATGAATGGAGCAAAGGTAAATGTGGTTTTAAAGGAATACAATATATGGCCATGGGAATTCCTACTATCATGTCTCCAGTAGGGGTCAATACAGAAATTATCCAAGACAATGAAAATGGATTTTTGGCAGACACAGAAGAAGAATGGCTAGAAAAACTTATTGTATTGATAGAAAATCCCAAATTACGAGAAGAAATTGGGAAATCGGGTCGAAAAACTATAGAAGATAAGTATTCTATAGATGCTAATATAGATAAGTATCTGGATGAAATAGTAGATAGGGATTAGGTTTTAGTAACTAGAAATTAGTGATTAGTGTTCCGTAGGGACTAAAGTTTCATACAATTTTTTACCTACGAATTTATAATCTACTCAAACGATACAACCAAAAAAACAAACCAATCCAGAGCCAAAGCGTATAGCTTAGAAACATCGTAACTCGATGAAAAGCCAACATATTCTTAGCGGGAAATACATTGAGTGGGTATTTATTGTTGTATTTTGGAATTAATTCATCTTTTATCTCCGTTGTTTCTGAAGAATAAGCAGCTCTTCGCATTTTAGTATTTTTAGCCAAAGAGTCAATAGAAGGCCTATTATTCTTTTCCATTACATTGATATCAGGCTCCTTGTCCAAATCATAATAGTGCCAGCCATCTTTCAGTTTAATTTCATACGAAAAATGGCCATTGCCATATTTAGGGTTATAGAAGCCCACTTTGCGGAAGTTAAATCCTTGACTGCGAAGTGCCATCATACCTACTATAGCTTGCTGACTACATAATGCTTCGGGATATTTGAGTATATCATTAGGGTCAACAATGCCTAGCGAGTGTTCATGTATAGGGCTCAATAAATACAAAACCCAATTATCTTTAAATCCATATTGACTCCATCCATGATAAAAACGCATACGAAGCGTTCGCGCCATTAAATTGGCATATACTAGCGAATCGTTCACTCCTATTTTGTCGCTTCCATATTTTTTGTTTACATATCCTATCAACTTGGACAATGTATTTAGATTATTCAACTTGGCATCAAATTCTTCCTCCAATATTTCAATATGAATTGGATTTTGCTTAACCAAAAAATTTGAATAAAAATTAATACCTGCCAATAAGAGTAACAGTATAAAAATAAAAAAAACAAAGTATTTATTCATGCGGACTGTCTCTATTTTATTAAAAAGCAAAATATATATTTATTGGGTTTAGAAGATTGCAAATATAATATTTTATCAATAAAAATTTTTAATTTCATTTTAAGGCTAAAAGATAATCATTAAAAAGTCTAAAGATCTTACTTTAAAGTAATATATGCTTAATTGTAGCGTAAAAAGCACGTTCTAAAAAAAGTTTTTTAGAGGATTTTAAAGATAATTTCAGATAGTGAATAGCTTCTTTTTTATACCCATTTACCGCTAAGTCTACCGCTAAAATTAAGTAATTCTTCATTACAAAATAAGACAGAAATTCGCCCAAAAAACCACATACACTATCATTTGAAGTTGTATATTGGATAAACTTTTCAAAACGAGTAATCAATTTTTGTGGATCTGACATCAACACACTTCGCTCATCATGCTGCACTATAAAAGAAGTATTGATATCAATACATTTACAAAAAAACTGAGAAATCAATCTTAACCATAATTCATAATCCTCACTTGCTGACAATGCGCGATCTTCATTAAATGGGTTTTTTATAGCTATTTCTTTTTTTACGAATACACCATTACAACTAAGAACATTTCCTTTTATCAAGGATTTTTTTAGATCCGTAATTGAATTACCCTTTCGAATTATCTTTCCCGATGAATATATAATAGAATAATTTAAATGAAACCAAGCAATGTCTCCTTCTGTCTCTATTTGAGAAATTGCAGTAGCAATATGATTTTCCATTGCTAAATCATCAGAATCAAACCAATTAATATATTCTCCACGTGCTTTTTGTGTACCAAAATTTCGAGCGGCGGCTCGCTCAACATTTTCTTTTTTGTAATAAAATAACTTATCGCTGAGATATGACGCTACTATACTTTCTGTATCATCAGTACTTCCATCATCTACAATTATTATCTCATATCGATTATCCGTTTGGGACAATAAACTCAATATAGTTTTTTCTATTAAATGTCCTCTATTATATGTAGGTACAATTATGGAAATTATAGGTGTTTCTGAGCTCATAATTAATTACATAAAATGTCCATAGTACAATTATTCAATTTCGAAAAATCAATTCCCTCCATTGTTTTTAGATTTATTATATTCTTATATCCTAATTCTTTGACAAATGAAACCAATTCTCTAGCGGAGCTATTTTGTCTTTTTAAATTCAAATCATTAAGTTCTATAACCATTAGAGGCATGTTTTTTTTAATGACTTTTTCTGCACCTCTGAGCACTTCCATTTCATATCCTTCTACATCAATCTTAATGAATTGAATTGGATTATCTAGCTTATAAAAATCATCTAATTTTTTCTGAAGTACCTGAACCCATTCATTTTTTATTATACTATTTTTTGGTGCCACCTTGTATCCACCACTATTGGTGGGGCAGGATATTTCCATTTTCATAATATCTTCTTCATTTCCAAGAGCAACATTAAAAATTTCTATTGAGGAAAAATTGTTTAATAATATATTATTCTTTAGTTTTTCAAATGTAACGGGAAAAGGTTCAAAAGCATAAATCTTATGGACTACTTTTCCAAGTTTTTTAGAAAGATTCAAACTGGTTTGTCCAATATTAGCACCGATATCTATAAAAACACCTTCTTTCAATGGGGCATACTCCAAAAACGGCACTGAAGAATCTTCTTTAAGATCAAAATATATTAGATATTCTTGATAATCGCTAATATCTAAATGATAGTTTATCCCATTTCGGGATACGGTTCTGTATGTATATTTTGGATAATGGGTATTGGAAGGGAATAATTTTGAAAAAAAATAATGTAGTCTACATAGAATAATTAAAAAATTCTCAACAGAGGTATTTGTAAAAAAAACTTTTTTTATAAAATTTTTCATTGATTATACAATAAATTGTTTTTTACAAAAGTAATATATTCTTCCTCAAGTTTTGATTTTGAGAATGTATCCAATATGGTTTCTCTTAACGTTTTCCCCATTTGAATTAAATCATATTTGGCGTTATAAATACTACAGAGTTCTTTTTCTATAGATTCCTTTGTATTAATCGTAGGAATTAAAATACCATTTTCTCCAGGTACAACATATTCACTATAATCCCCTACTCCTTCTGAAACCATTATTGCTTTTGAAAGCAGCCCCATTTCTTTCGCTACACTATTACTTGCGTCCGTCATTGATGGCTGAACCAATACATCTGAAGCCTTCATATAGTCAATAAAATTCTGAACAAATCCTATAAAAAAAACATGTTTCTCTAATTTGTTTTTACTAACATATTCTTTTAAATTATTTTCTTCCGGCCCATCATCCAATAAAAGCAATTTTATATCATACCCTTCTTTTATTAAATTATTCAATGCTTCAAGAACTAAAATATGCCTTTTATGCTTTACCATTCTAGAAACCATTATCAATAGCAAATTACATTTATATTCTTCTCTTATTTTTTCTACCATTTCATAAGAAGGTTCATTATACATACTAAAATCGTACATATAATGAAGTATTTCAATTTTTGAAGCATTTACATTTTCATGAGTTATCATATAGTTTTTTACTCCATCCGAAGGAACTATTATCTTATTAGCCATTATATTAATTATAGAATCTACAATACGCTCATTTTTGTTAATATCTTTCTCAAGTATATCTTGATTATTCCAAACACTAGAATTATGCCTAAAAAAAATAAATTCTGCAGAAACAAAATATTGAGCAAAAGAAGAAATTAAACACGGCGTGTGAAGATGTGGGAAAACAAAATTAACTTGATTTCTTATTATAAAATAAATAACATAAAAAAAATTGAATATATATGTATTGATACTATTTGAAAATTGTATAGGACTCGTGTAACATTTTATCCCCTTTTCTCGCAACCTTTTATGCAAAACACCTTCCCCACAAGAAGTTAAAAAATACATGTCAAATCCTAATTTACTCAGTTCCAAAATATGACTTTCGAGTGAAACAGTTTGCTTATTTGCAGAAAAAAAAACTAATATTTTCTTCATTAACTAGATTTTTTTCTACCTATATTATAGAATACATTTTCAAGGTTGTTGATCAACTCATTACCAAAATCTAATATGGTTTTAAAATCCCCCAAATGTTTAATTTGACTTAAAATAATATCATATTCATTGCTTGGTAATACTTTTTTGAATCCATAATAGTCGATTACATACATTTTGGTATGATCATCTACTGTTGGCAATGGATTTAATTGTAATAGTTTACAAGAATTACAAGTAGTATATTCATATTGTTTATTATTAAAAATAGTATCTTCAAAAGGAGAGTCCGAAAAAGATTCAGAATTACAGAAGAGACAGCTAGACATTATAAATATTATTCATTTTACGGAATATAATTATTCCTAAGATTAAAAAACAAATGCTAAAATAAATAATTTGAATTAAAACAAGCCCATAAATTCCATAGAAATAAGCTCCTAAGTATTGGAGTGGCACTAAAATAAAAAGTGCTAAAACTCCCAATGTAAAGAAGATTTTTTCCATTTTGAAATAGTGTAAAAATCCATATAAAACAGAAATAAAAGACCATATTCCATATGATATGGCGACTAAATAGTAATATTTCCATGCACCAATATAACGCTCATTTACATAATACTTCATCATGATAAATACCATTAAAATTGATATTATTATGATAAAAAAAGAAGCACTAAAAAGAAGAATCATTTTTTTATAAATCTGAAATCTTGATTTTTTTTCGGTCAGATCTTTATATAAATTAGGGAAATAGGCAGCTGTCACCGCAGAGGAAAAGGTGAGAATTATAAAACCAAACTGAGAAGCCAGGCTGTAATCACCAAGTTCTTGAGGAGTGCAAAAATATTTAATAATATATTTATCTATTGAAGAAAATGAAATTACAAAACAAAATCCCACCATGCTTGACATCCAGTAGCGCCATTCTTTTTTTAAAAAGTCAATGTCGAACTGCCATGAAAATTGGTATTTTTTATATAAATATACCGCCCCGCCTGCAAAAACAATAGCGGTTGCCAAGACCAAGCTGTAGAGCCTTCCCTGCCACCCCCATAATAATAAAATAATAAAAAAGACTGAAGCTCCCAGCTCTAGCAGTGTTCTAAAAATCGTAGCCAAGGCTACTTTTTTGACTTGATTTTCGTTTCGAAGAATAATAAATGTGAGGTCTATCACCAGATTGAAAAAACACAAAAGTGGAATAGCCAACAGCAAGAGTAGCGATACATGAAAATAAGATACAAGTGTGTTTTTGAAGCCAATTATCAATAAAAAAAACAGACCCACAATACCCAAAGACAATAGCAACGAAGTAGTGATATGCCTAGAAAGCGCTTCTCTACTGGTTTTGAAATAATCCACCGCTACCGTATTTGTTATCCCTAAAAATACAAATGGCGTCACGAAGTTTATCGAATTGAGGTAGATATTGAGTGTCCCAAACTCATCGGGGCTAATATAATGTGTAAATAAAGGCGTGATGAGAAAGGAAATGCCCCGCAAAAAAAAGTTCAAAAACGTATAAATGCCTATTGTCCGCGCAAGAGGACTATTTATCCCCATTTGAATGGTCTGTTTAGCTTGTTTTAAAACTCTTTTCAATGATTATTTTTTTGCAAATGTATAGAAATAAATGCATATATTCATAAATTATGAAATATTATCATAATAAAAATTGTTAAATAGATTATAATAGATTTGAGACCGAAGACTATATAATAATTACTTTTAATAATAAAATATTAGATAGATAAAATGATGCTTCATTCGCACTTTTACAAAGCTTAAAAAAT
The DNA here is from genome assembly GCA_040383345.1 of Chitinophagales bacterium. Lineage (GTDB taxonomy): Bacteria > Bacteroidota > Bacteroidia > Chitinophagales > JADJOU01 > CHPMRC01. Next base: position 31,550 of record JBEIDU010000006.1, read on the forward strand.
TAAGAAATTCGTTTATTGCCTTTTGTTTTTGGGGCTTTATAAGAATTTGAAATAACAAGATTCATATGGTTATTTTTTATAGCATACAAATAAAAATTAGCGTTTTTATAATTTTCTAAGTCCTCAAATTTTCGAAATAATTAAGTCTAATTCTAGCTAAATACACGATTGTATTTCAAATCTCAATAAAACGATTAAAGGATAAATGATTATATTTGCTTTTCGTATTGAATTGAAAAAACATGTGCGGAATTTCTGGATTTATAGATTTTAATAGAAAAAGTAGCTTGGAGCAACTTCATACTATGAATCGGACTATGACGCATCGTGGACCAGACGGTGAAGGGTATTTTTTTGAATCGCTGGATATAGCGCATATAGGTTTGGCTCACAGACGATTGTCCATTATTGATTTGTCTTCCCATGCCAACCAGCCTATGACGTATGCAGAATATGTACTTATATTCAATGGCGAAGTCTATAATTTTCATGAGATAAAAGAAGAGCTCCTTGCCCTTGGACATTCATTTCACACCCAATCAGACACCGAAGTAATCCTTCATGCTTTTCAAGAATGGCATACTAGCTGCGTAGATAAGATGATAGGAATGTTTGCTTTTGTAATACTAAATAAAGAAACCGAAAAAGTATATGCGTTTAGAGACCGAGCCGGTGTCAAACCTTTTTTCTATTATTGGCATGATGGACTCTTTTTATTTGGGTCCGAACTCAAAGCGCTTATGATGCATCCCAATTTCAAAAAAAGAATTTGTCTAGATTCGCTAGCTTCTTATATGAATTATGGTTATGTTCCTACGCCCAATTGTATTTTTAAAAATACACATAAGCTCAAGCCTGGGCATTTTTTAGAAATTTCTATCCAAAAAAAGGATTTTGAAACCAAAAAATATTGGAATGTTCTCAATGCATATCAGCTACCCAAGCTAGACATAAGCTATGAAGAAGCGATAGAAGAAACCGAAAAAATCCTAAAAAAAGCATTTCAATACCGCATGGTGGCTGATGTCCCCGTGGGTGTATTCTTGAGCGGTGGGTATGATAGCACATGTGTTACCGCGATGCTTCAAGCTGGATCTACCCAAAAAATCAAAACTTTTACGATAGGAGTGGGCGATATGCATTTAAATGAAGCCCCTTTTGCCAAAAAGATTTCAGATTATTTAGGCACTGAACATCAAGAGCTTTATTGTACCGATAAAGATGCTTTGGACATAGTACCGATGTTGCCACAATTCTTCGACGAACCCTTTGCCGATAGCAGTGCGATTCCTACTATTTTGGTAAGTAAACTAGCCGCAGGTAGTGTAAAAGTAGCTCTAAGTGCCGATGCGGGGGATGAAATTTTTGCTGGATATAATAGATATGCTTATTATCAAAAAATCCGTTTTTTAGAAAAATTTCCCAAAATTGCAAAAAGTTCGATTTCTTATGGCATTCAATTAGCACAATTTGGGGCACACTATCTAACAAAGCATCCACTTATGATCCAACGCTTGGATAAAATACAAAAATTGATATCTAATCCTTCCACATCCAATATTATGGATAGTTTTACACATCATTTTCAGGAAAAAGAGCTACGCGCATTATTTATAAATCCTTTTGCAAAACAACATTCTCTCTTTGACCCAAATCCAAAACATCCCAAGGATGATAATCTCAGCGCTATGATGGCAATTGATTATCAAACATACTTACTGGATGACATCCTTACCAAAGTAGATCGTGCTTCTATGAGCCAATCCATCGAAGGCAGAGAACCATTTTTAGATCATCATATTGTCGAATGGGCCGCGCAACTTCCCACTCATTTTAAATATCATAAGGGAATTAAAAAACGTATTTTAAAAGATATTACTCATCGTTATATCCCCAAAGAAATGATGAATCGCCCTAAAATGGGCTTTGCTATTCCACTTCAAAAATGGCTTCAAGAGGGATTGCTTAAAAATTATATGCACTTTTTTAATAATGATTTTATAACTGCTCAAGGACTTTTCAATCCGCCTGTGATTCAGGAAATGCTGCGTCAATTTGAGCGTGGGAACGGGATTTATACGCTTCGTATCTGGCATTATTTGATGTTTCAGATGTGGTATGAAATATATATAAAAGAGTAGTTTTTTTAATCTGTATTCAAGTACTCTAATTTCTCAAATCTTCCTCTTATTTATCAGCCAAAGACCTGCAATTATTGATGCACCACCAGCTACAGAAAAATACGTTAGGTTTTCATTGGAATAAACTGTGGCAAATACAATAGCAAACAATGGTTGTAGATAGATATAACTACTCACCACAGTAGGGCTAAGGCTGTTCATAGCCATTATATTAAAAAGATACACAACAAAAGTGGCAAAAAACAATACAAACCCAATATTGAAATAATAAATTGATGGAATCCCTGACCAATCTATAGATTGAAATTCCTTAAATCCTGCCAAAAAAACCCAGATAAATCCTGTAGAAAAACATAAGAATATAACGGTCAAGGGCTTGTATTTTGCCATCAAGGGCCTTACGATAATAAGATAAATAGCAAAAGATGTAGCATTAATCCAGATAAGCATATCCCCAAGAGGGTTGGAAGCATTTTTTGAATGAAAACTACTCAATATAAGAATACCTGCCCCCAGCATTCCAAGCAAAATTCCAATAATTTTACTCATTTTGAATGTTTCTTTCAAAATCCATTGCGAAAAAAAATAGGTGATGATAGGAGTCGTGATCATGATTAAAGACCCATTAATTGAGCTTGTAAGACTAATGCCTTTGAAAAACATCAATTGATTAAAAGCAATGCCAAAAAAACCACAAAAGAAAAATCGTGGCCAATCTTTCTTTTGAATCGGTTCGCGAATAAATAGAAAATAAATTAAAGCATACATTACCAATGCAAAAAGTACACGCATAAAAATAAATCCATATGCAGGTATATATTTAGGCATTATGGCCTTTGCTATAGTGAAATTAGCCCCATAGATCAAATTTACAAAAATCAATAATAAATGAGGGAAAAATATTTTTAATTTCAAAACTCTGATTCTACTAGTTTTTCAAAGATTTCTAACGTATCTTTTAAGGATAATTTGCTAGAACCCCCCGCAGCATTAATATGTCCTCCGCCATTGAAGTGTTTTCGGGCAAACTGATTTACGTCCACACCTTCTTTACTTCTAAAAGATATTCTAATTTTATCTTTATCTTCTTTGAATAAGACCGATACATTAATATCGCCCACTTTGAGCGGATGATTTACCAGCCCTTCAGTATCGCCATCTTTAATATTGAATTTATACTTTGTATCATTATCTATCCACATAAAAGCTACTTTTTTATGCGCTACCAAAGTCATATTATTAGCTACGCAATATCCAAAGAGCTTTAATCGATCGAGACTAAAATTATTGAAACAATCATTGTAAATTTCTTGAGCTTGTATCCCTGTTTTGAGAAGGTTGGAGGCCATGATGTGCGAAGTAGCATGAGTAGATGAAAACTGAAAGCCTCCGGTATCGGTAATTAAACCAGTATAAAGACAAGTAGCTAATTCTTTATCTATGATTTCCAAAGAATGGTATGCTAAGATAAATTCATATACCAATTCACATGCACTACTGTATTTATCATTACAAAAATAAAAATCAAAATCCTCAGATGGAGATTGATGATGATCTATCACCACTTTTGGGACGGTACTATCTGCCAAAAATTCTTGCATGTCATTGATGCGTTCTTTGGCATTAAAATCCACCGAAAAGATAATATCACAATTATCAAAATGTTCTTTTACAAAGTCTTTTTTTGCATCTGAATAGATGATACTTTCCTCATTTTTTGGCATCCAATTGTAATAAGGAGGATAGCTAGAAGGATAAATGCACTGCGCAAAATGTCCCAATTTCTCAAAGAATAATTTCAAAGCTAATGAAGAGCCCAAGGCATCGCCATCGGGATTGAAATGCGACAAAATCAATATCTTTTTTGGGGAATCCAAAAGCGATTTTATTATCGCAATCTTATCCTTTGGAAAATTTTCCATACAATTTTTAATAATTAAAGGGCAAAAATACTACAAATTTGAATATAATAAACGAAAATACTCTACTTTTGCCAAAAATTAATTTTAAAGAGAAAATGACAACGAATAGAACATTCACAATGATTAAGCCGGATGCAGTTGCAAACGGACACACAGGCGCAATTTTAGATATGATTATCAAAAATGGTTTCAAAATTATTGCCATGAAATATACAAGAATGACAGAAGCGCAAGCTATGAAATTCTATGAGATTCACAAAGAGCGTCCTTTTTACATGGAACTGGTAAATTTCATGATTTCAGGCCCAATTGTTTCAGCAATCTTGGAAAAAGATAATGCAGTAGAAGATTTTAGAAAATTGATTGGCGCTACCAATCCAGCGGATGCTGCTGAAGGCACTATTAGAAAGCATTATGCAGAAAGTATTGAGCGAAATGCAGTACATGGAAGTGATAGCAATGATAATGCTGAAATTGAAGGCAATCTTCATTTTACAGCAAGCGAAAGATTCTAAGAATCTTATTTATTCAAATTTGTGAAATTTTAAAAGCATTGGATTCCTCCAATGCTTTTTTTATGCCTTTTTTGGCCTGAGTTTTAAAACTAAAATAATATATTTGCGTTATAGTATCAAAATTATTACCCTATCAATATGAAACTACATTTGAAGCAATTGATTTTGTGGATTTTCTTTATATCCATGCCTATTTTCCTCGACGCTCAAGAAGAAAAATATTTTGACCCTCAACCACAAAACTTCCTTTCCCAAATCAAAACACTTTTTAAACTAAGCGCACGTGAGGAATTAGACATTTTATACAAAAATCTTGAACAAGCATATAAAAGTGGTCAAATAAGCGAAAGCCAACAAGAAAAAATGGTTGATATTCTCAACATAATGTATAGTAGAAAAATGCAAGTATATCCTTATTATAAAAACTTTATAGAAACTTCTATCTATGCCCACAAAGCTGGTTATGATGAAGACTTTTTAGACAAATGGTATTCATACATGAAAGGAATCCTAAAAAATGCAAAGACCGGACAACATAAAGATTTTAATATTTTTGTAGATTTTTCCAACGATTTATTCTCAAAAAGTTGTTTGGTTTCTGATAATTCGAAAAATTGGATGATTGATTCAAAAGATATGCAATTCAGCTTTGTAGATGGGAAAACCTATATCCGGATTATGAAAACCAATATTAAAGGTTATTTTAAATTTGATACACTCACCCTATTCAATACCAGTGGTGTTTTTTGTGTAAACGACAAGGAGTGGAAAGGAAAATCTGGGTTGATATCTTGGAGTCGAATAGGCAATGCTAATGCCAATGCTACTTTTTCCAATTATAGAATAGATATGAACCGAAATGAATTTGAGATAGATTCCGTAAAATTGACTTATCCCGAATTTTTTCCTCAGCCTATTTATGGACGATTGAAAGATCGTATAACCAAAGAATTTGACTCTTCTACAGTAGATTATCCTCAATTCTTTTCATATGAAAAGAATTTTGAATTTAATAAGAATATAGCAAGTAATGTAAAATGTAAAGGGGGCTTTATCCTCAAAGGTCGGAAAATTGCAGTAGGTTCTGAAGCAAATGATTATGTAACGCTGGAAATCTATGCTAAAGATAATAAAACAAAAGTATTCAGTGCCCTTGGGCGTTCGGCTTTATTTGAACGTGGGAAATATGTGATGATGAATGAATCTAAAGTAAATCTATTTGCAAAAAATGATAGTATTTCGCATCCTTTTTGTCAATTCAAATATGATATCGATAAAAGGGAATTGCGCGTAAATCAAGAAAATTTTGGCAGTGGAAAATCAAGATTTAGAAGTTCTTTTCACAAAATGAGTTTTGATACCGAAATGCTAATTTGGAATATAGATGAAGATGAAATTAAACTAAAAAATTTGGTAGGAAAAGGGAAAAATGCCAGCAAATTTGTTTCTGACAATAACTTTGACCAAAACACCTATAACCTAGCACGAACAGCCTCTACTTCCGATCCACTTTCTATGCTTTCAAAAATGAACGATGCTTCTCCTGACGGTGTTTCTGTAGAAGATTTTGCACGAAAAATGGGCCCTGCATTTTCTATATCTTCTGTTCTTCCTATTTTATTCTCGTTAGAAAAGGACGGATTTCTAAAATATGATCCAAGCACTAAAACGGTAAAAGTTAATGGAGAATACGCAAAATTTTATATGCTAGCAAATACAAAAAAAGTAGACTATGATATCATTCGATTTAGTGGCTATGGCGAAAATTATGTAGGCGTCTATAATATCAAAAACAATAAGATTTTTGTAAATCGAGTAGCTAAAATTCCATTTAATGATTCTTCTCAAGTGTATGCTTTTCCATATGACAGTAGTAAAGTTTCTATAAATAATAATCGTCTTATGGATTTTGATGGAAAATTATTTGCTGGAAGAATGGATATTTATGGTTCAGGATTTAACTTCAACTATGATACATTTAATATAAAATCCAGCACTATTGATCGAATGAAGATTAATATACCCAAAAAAATAGACCCAACAACGGGAGAAGATATTTCACTTCAACCCTTAAAATCACAATTGGATAGCTTTAAAGGCAGTCTTCAAATCAATAGCAGATTTAATCGCTCCGGGATGCAAACAGCTAGAAAATACCCAAGTCTTACGACTACCAGCAATTCTTATGTTTATTACAATCATCCCAATGTTTTTGGGGGAATATACAATAAAAACAAGTTCTATTTTGAAGTAGCTCCCTTTAAAAAAGATTCGCTACAATATTTTACCGTTGACGCTCTTTCATTTGATGGAAAGTTATTTTCACATGATATTTTTAATGTTTTTCCTGAGAGATTAAGAGTTCAAAAAGATTTGTCTCTTGGATTTAGTACTCAAACCCCAGCCAATGGATTCAATACCTACAAAGGAAAAGGGTCTTTTAATGGGGAGGTTTCTCTTAGCAATCAAGGATTGATAGGCAAAGGGACTCGAACACATCAGAGTCTTACTTTAGAATCAGATAGCATTTTATATTTTCCCGAAAGAACTACAATGCGTGCAGAAAAACTAACTATGGCCGAGCGCAAAACACCCACCGAACTTCCTCAAATAGATGCAGATAGTATACTTGTGGACTGGGAGCCATACAAAGATTCTCTCCTTATGGTGTCGCCTCGAAAAAATCCATTCAATATGTTCAATAAATCTACTGAGATGAATGGATTATTAGTTCTTACAGATAAAGGACTTTTTGGGAAAGGATATCTAGAGTTTCCCGAAGCAAAAATTGCCTCTAATCAAATGGTTTTTAAATCTACCATCATGACTGCGGATACCTCTTCCATGGAAATCAAAAGTATTGGCGATAAAGTAACCTTTAAAACACCCAATGTTCGAACAAAAATGGACTTTGTCAAAAAAATTGGAGAATTCAAATCTAATGCTAGTGATATTTCTACAGTATTTGCAGAAAACAAATACAAAGCCGAAATCAATGAATTTACCTGGGACATGAATCGAAAAATATTGACATTTACCTCGCCTCCTGGTAGTGCGGGATCATTATTTACATCTATTCATCCAGATCAAGACAGTTTGAAATACTATGCAAAACTTGCAGAATACAATATGGTATCTTCTATTATCAAAATTGATGGCGTAGAAGAAATTCGTATAGCAGATAGTAGAGTCATTCCTGTTGACGGCAAAGTAATCGTGTATCCCAATGCAAAACTTGAAACCTTCCAAAATGCTACTATTGAGGGGGATACTACCAATATTTGGCATGTTTTTGACAAATGTAAACTTGATATCAATGGCAGAAATGATATGATAGGTTTCGGCGAATACACTTTATCCGTAAATAATCAAAAACATACAATAAAACTCAATTCTATTAGAACAGTAAAAAAGGAAGTGGGAAAAGATAAGAAACGTCGAAGTATATTTAATTATACCCTGGAAGGGAAAGGAAAGGTAGATCAAGGCCAGAACTTAAAAATCTATCGTAATACAGACTTTTATGGCGGTGTATCAATTTATACAAATAAAAAATATCCTCATTTTTCAGGAAAACAGCGAATTTTATTCGAAGCACCTGCCTATAAAACCCCATGGTTTGAAGTGGATAATGAAATCAATGTGGAAGAGCTTTCATTGGTAAAAAAAGAAATAAAAACCGATGGAGGCAAAGATTTATATACTGGATTTTTAATTAATAAAACTGAATCTGAAGGGATTTCTAAAGGAATTTATACCGCTGTAATAAAAGAAAAAAATAATGAAGAAGACCAAATTTTGATGGATTGTAGAGGTGTTATTAGTCACGATGGCACTAATAATCAATATATATTTGGCGATTCTACAAAAATATATGCAAAAGCCAATCGTGGAAATAAGATTATTTATAAAGACAGTATTGGTTCTATCAAAGCCGAAGGAAAATTTAATCCTCAACTTCAAATGGGTGGTATTCCTATTAATTTAGGAGGCGAAATAGATAATAATATGCTCGAAAATAAATATCAATTCAAAGTATCGGCAGGAATAAACTTGACATTAGACCCAAGACTTCTTATGACCTTGGGGAATTTAATTCTAGCAGAATTTGGCGAAAACAAAGAAGTGGCTTTTAATGCTACACTAATGAAAAAACAATTCAATGAAATATTTCACCCACGAGATTTGGAGAAATTTGATCAAGATATTCAAAAATCGGGCACCATCATATCGCCTCCAAAATATTCGCCTTTCAATATTGTCCTTTCAGGCTTACAAATGGAGTTTGATCAAGAAGATCTCTGTTACCGCTCAAAAGCTGAATTTGGACTAGTAAATCTAGGCGGCGTAATGGTAAATAAAGTCATGAATGGATTTTTTGAAATGGGCTATGGAGAATATCAAGATTTTTTTAATCTATACTTTAAAGCCAAAAATAAAGAGTGGATATATATTACTTATACGGATGGCATTTTGGGATTGGTATCTTCCAATGACAATTTTAATAATATGCTCAATGCCATTGACCAGAAAAAACGCTATGTCCGTAAAAATGAAAAAGAATATTATAAATATGTTTTGGCCGATAATAATCAAGCCGATGAATTCTATAAGAGAATGAAAGCAGGTGGAAAATTCTCTCCTGAAGAAAAACAAAAAGCAATGGAATTTGAAAAGCCAGCCATAGATGAAAAAGCCTTAAAAGAAGCACAAAATTTTGAAGAATCTACTCCTGATTTGGAACAAATAAAAAAAGAAAATGCCTATCAAGATAGCCTTCTTCAAGAAATGGAAAAGAAAATTGCTACAGAAGAAGCACAAACTGAAAAATTAGAAGAAGAAAAGCGAAAAGCAACTAAACTACAAATGGAACAAGATCTTGAAAATGCTACAAAATCAAGTATTGACTCTCCTGTAGAAGAAACCCCAGCACCTGCACAAGAACCTTCTGAAACATCCACTGAAGAAACCCCAGTTCCTATTGATACGCCAGCGCCAGTACCTACAGATACTCCAGCAGATAGTGAAGAAGGAAATACCGAACGAAATGCTGAACCCGAGAAAGCTCCAGAGAAAAAAGAAGAGCCTGCCAATTTATTTGATAAGTACTTCTAATTTATACAAACTTCAATTTTCGATAGTACGAATCTAATCATATAGGTTCGTACTATTTTTTGTTTCTTTGCAGCATGATTATAAAAAATCCATACATTCAAATTCATATTGCCGTATTTCTCTGGGGATTTACAGCTATTTTAGGAAAATTGATTTCTCTAGATGCCATTGAATTGGTTTTTTTTAGGATGAGTTTAGCCGCAATAGGGTATTTCTTTATCCCCAAGACTCGAGAAGGATTTTTTGAACTAAGTTTAAAAAAATTAAGCGCCCTATGTTTAATTGGCACTATAATATGTCTACATTGGATCAGCTTTTATGGCTCTATCAAAGTAGCTAATTCATCCTCTTTAGCACTCGCCTGTTTAGGAACAGGGCCTCTTTTTACTGCATGGCTTGAGCCCTTTTTCAATAAAGGAAAGAAAATTACATCTAATGAAATTTTTATTTCTATTCTAGCTATTATCGGTATTATTTTTATTGCCTTTGGTGATAAAAATCAACACTTTGAATGGAATGGGGCATACATTACAGCTATTCTATTAGGAATAATAGCATCTGTATTAGCGGCTATTTTCTCTTTGATGAACAAACATTTCACTTCAGGGGTCAATCCTTTTACCATTTCATTTGTAGAAATGTGTATTGGAGCGCTTTTGTTATCGCTCTTTTTATTATGTACACACAACTTTCCATCACTCAATACTATTACAAAATCAAACTGGATTTATATATTATTATTGAGTTCGCTTTGTACAAATATTCCCTTTCTGCTCTCCATATTTGCTATTAAAAAACTCAACCCTTTTGTTATTACTCTTACCGTAAATCTAGAACCTATTTATGGCTTTATTTTTGCAGCACTCTTGTTCCAAGAATATAATCAATTTTCATTGGCTTTTTATTTTGGAAGCTTACTGATATTACTTTCTGTTTTTGTAGAGCCCATACAGAAATACTTAAAAAATAAGTAATTATAGCTGTATTTATCTATTCTACGACTTCTATATACTTTTTCTCAGCTATTTTTTTAAGCAACGTTTTAGAGGAATTACCTGCATCTTTTGATTTTTGCCAATATTCTATGGCTTTTGAAAAATTCCCCATTTTGAAGTTTATATCCCCATAGTGTTCGTAGATAGTAGTTTTATCATCTTTCTCATATTGAAGGGCTTTTTCTTGAAAATTCATAGCCTCTTGATATTGCCCCAATTGAAAACAAATCCAAGCATATGTATCCAAAAAAGAACCATTTTGTCCTTGTAAATCTAATGATTTTCGACTCATTTGCTTTGCTTTTTCCAATTGACTTTTTCGTAACGAAAGATAATATGCATAATTGTTAAGCGTAAAGGCATTGTCAGGTTCAATTTTCAAAGACTCCTCAAAGGCTTCATCCATCTCTTTTATTTTTTTCATCTTGTGATACACTTCGCCTAACGAGCTGTATAATTGTGCCTCTAACTTAGTATTATCTCCCGAAAAACGAATCGCTTTTCGATAGCTTTTTTCTGCTTTTTCATATCGGTCCAAATACTGATTTGCCAATCCATTGTAGAAATGAACCGCTGCATGCGCAGGAAAATACTCTAACGCAGACTCGCTGCTATCTGCCAAATCCTTATAATTTTTGAGATAAAGCATAATTGAAAATAAATTTTGCCATACTTCAAAAATATCTCTTTTGTATTTCAAAGCATTTTTATAGGCTTCCAATCCTTGTAAATTCTTTTCATACAAAAAGCAAAAATCGCCATAGATGGCATGCGCCTTAGCTTCTGAAGGATTGTTTGCAGACAATTCTTGTGCCAGACTAAGATAAAGATCCTTTCTGGGGGTATCTAATTTGGCAAAATTCATTAGGCCATAACTTAAATATGCAATTTTTGTATCGAAATTAATTTCATTATTTTTTATAATACGATTTGCAGATGAAGCAAAACTCATTGTATCATTTTGTTCAATATAATGTCCGCTCATATATAGCAATGCCTCAGGATTGTTTGGCTCAATTAGAAGGATATTTTTATAAGCTTTTATTGCCTCCTCTTTCTTCAAATTAGCATCATAGAATTCTGCTAAAGCCACTTGATATCGAATATCTGTAGGGGATTTAATTATTAATTTTTTCAACTCATTCTCAGCATTTTTAAAATCATTAAGCTTCAAATAAATTTGATGTTTCTGACCTAAAATCATCTCATCACCCTCATCTCTTTTTTCCCAAATTGTTAATACTTCCAAAGCTTTTTTGTATTCTGAAGCTTTGACCAATAAAAAGGCATATTGCATTGCAGATTGCTTATCATTGGGGCTTTCCCTTACGATTTTTTCATAAATTTTTATAGCCTTTTGGGGTTCATTATTTTTATTATACAATTCCACCAAAAGATTTTTATACCAAACATTTTTAGTATCCAATTCCACTGCTTTTTCAGCAAAAACTATAGCGGGAACTATTTTTTTTTCATTAAAACTCAATTGGGCCGCTTCATAATTAGCGGCCGCATTATTGGGGTTCGATTCGAGATATTTTACCAATTCTTCCAATGCTCTCTCGGTATTGCCAACACTTTTGAGACGAAGAATTTCCAAATATGATTCTAATGACCGAACTTCTTTTTCCTCCATTTGAAAAGCATTTTTGTCAATATTTTGTTGAGCAAAAAGCACCTGCGAACAAACTAATATACAGCCAATTATAAAACAGTGAAAATATGGTTTATTTAGCATAATATTACGTATATAAGTTAAGATAAAATTTGATTGTAATCTCCCACACTCAAATCCTGAGAACGACCAACTAATAACGCATTTGAGCCTATCATAGTATTTGATAGAATATAATTTTCAATTTTAGTAGCATCTTGTATAATCGTATCGGAGATAACTGAGTTTGATACTTCAGCATTTTTGCCAATAGATACATAAGGGCCTACTACTGTATTTTTTATTATAGTATTTTCATCTATAAAACAAGGATCAATGATTATAGCATTTTCCAATGTTACACTGGCATGAACTTGATTTCCTGTAGCTTTCAATACTTCTCTATTGGAGTCTACTGTTGCATTTTTATTGCCACAATCCAGCCATTGACTAACAGTACCTGGCTTCATTTTCTTTTGTCCTAAACGCATATTTTCAAGAACCGTAGTGAGTTGAAACTCTCCTTTGTCTGTGATATTATTGTCAATAATTTCTTTGATATCGGCTCGCAACTGTTTGCCATCTTTGAAATAATAAATACCAATGATGGCCAAATTAGAAACGTATTCTTTTGGTTTTTCTACAAATCCATTTATCAAACCATTGTCATCTAAAGACACCACGCCAAATGCCGATGGGTCTTCAATTTCTTTTACCCATATAATGGCATCATTTGCATTATCTATTTTAAAATCGGCTTGAAACATTGTATCGGCAAAACCAACTATCACTTCACCGTCCAAATTATCAGCAGCACAATAAATAGCATGCGCCGTGCCTAGAGGCTCCGATTGATAACAAATATGTCCTGTAGTATTGTATTTTTTGGCAATTTCATGCAAATCGGCTTCAATTTTTTTTCCAAAATCCTCTCGAATAATGAAAGAAATACTCTCTATAGGCGTGGCAATAGTGCCTGCAATATTAGAAATTAAACGTTCAACAATTGATTTTCCCGCTACTTTTAGCATAGGCTTGGGAACGGTAAGGGTATGTGGTCTCAGTCTGCTGCCCCAGCCTGCCATGGGTACTATAATCTTCATCTTTCTTGTCGCTTTTTATTTTTTAGGGGTCAAATTTACAATTTATTTTTTTCCTGTACTGCCAAATCCGCCTTCACCTCGCTCGGTATCGCTGAGCGAATCTACCGTATTCCAAGAAATCGTCTCGTATTTGGCTATTACCATTTGGGCTATTCTATCGCCATCTTTTATTTCTATTGGGTCTTTGGACAAATTGACCACAATAACTTTGATTTCGCCACGATAGTCGCTGTCTATTGTTCCTGGAGAATTTGGAACTGAAAGTCCTTGTTTGAGCGCCATACCACTTCGTGGACGAATTTGCGCTTCAAAACCTACCGGAAGTTCTAGAAAAAGTCCTGTAGGAACTGCTGTACGTTCCAAAGAATGAAGTACGATTGATGATTCCAAATTAGCTCGAATGTCCATCCCGGCAGAGCCTAACGTCTCATAATTAGGCAAAGGATGTTGGGATTTATTAATAATATTTACTTGCATGTATATAATTTGTAGTTTACAAATATAATTGATTACAGAAAAATGAAGAATTAAAAAATAACAAATTTTAAATCAAAAGTGAGGAAGTATCCGATCACATAATTACTAATAAAATTCAAAACTTTAAAAATACTTTTAATGCTGGGTACTTATTTAATCTTTAAACAAAAAATCTATAGCCGATATAGTTTTTTGGAAAAAAATTATTTTTTATAATCCTCAATATTTTTTAAGTCTGTACACGCTTCAAAATCATTGGGATTGTTGCTGGCTATTAGCACTATTTTATGCGCCGAAAATCGATTTAATAACTCTTGATACCATTTTTTCCCTTCTGAATCCAAGGTTTCGGTAGGCTCATCTATCAACAAAAAAGGTGTATCGGAACAGATAGCTAGTATCAATTTTAACCGTTGGAGCATGCCGGTAGAAAAAGATTGCACCTTCTTATTTTTATCTATATTGAGCAAAGCTAAGAGCTCCTCAAAAGAGGTCTTTTCATGTAGTTTCTTAACTGAAAAATGAAATCGAATAGCCTCTTCAAGCGTACCTTCTGTATAGGGTTCTATATAAGGCGCTGTATAAGAAATAAATTTATATATTTCGTCCTGTTTGATTTCATTTCCTTTCGTATCAAAATAACTAATTTTGCCCTGACTGGGTGTGATAAAATTGGAAATCATTTTGAGCAATGTAGACTTGCCCGAGCCATTTCTACCTGCTATGCCATAAATATTCCCATATTGATAGGTAGCTGAAAAATCTTTGAATAGTTTATTATAATTATAGCTTTTGGAAATTGCATCTATCTGGATCATATGGATAATAGGCTGTTTTTGTACCTATTTGTCATAAATACTTCTAAATCCTTTCATCAATCCTATTTGAGATTGATTGATAAACTGAAGAATCATATCGCGTTCTGCTGAAGGTGGAATCTGTGCTTCAATCATATCTACCGCTTTTGAGATATTTGAGTTTTTGACAAATAAAATTCTATATATATCAAAAATATGATTTATTGTTTCTTGAGAATATCCTCTTCGTTTGAGACCTACGCTATTTACGCCATGATAAGATGCAGGCATACGAGCTGCTTTCACAAAAGGAGGAATATCTTTATTGATACTAATTCCACCACTAATATATGAGTGCGCACCTATACGTGTAAATTGTTGTACATTGACTCCACCACCTATAATAGCCCAGTCGTCAACAAGTACATGTCCTCCCAAATTCACAGAATTAGCGACAATACAATTATTGCCCATAATGGTATCATGTCCAAAATGAGCATATGCCATTATAAGACAATTATTGCCTATTTTGGTTTTCATAGAATGTGTGGTTCCTTTATTGATAGTTACACATTCACGGATGACACAGTTATCACCTATTTCTACCAAGGTCTTTTCGCCCTTGAATTTTAAATCTTGAGGCACTGCAGAGATTACTGCTCCAGGAAAAATTTTGCAATTTTCACCGATACGAGCACCATCCATAATAGTCACATGAGGACCTATCCAGGTTCCTTTTCCTATTTCTACATCACCATAAATGGTGGTGAAAGGATCAATGGTTACATTTTCAGCAATCTTTGCATCAGGGTGAATATAGGCTAATGGTTGTAGCATTTAAAAAAATTAATAGGTATACAATAATTATATAGATGAGAAATATATGCAATACGTTGCATTTTAAGAATTTTCAGGCTTTTGTTTTTTGATTATGGTCGCCATCATTTCAGCTTCAGTAGCAATAGAATTTCCTACAAAAATAGTACCTTTCATTTCTACGATCCCTCTTCGGATAGGGCTCATAAGTTCAACTTTCATAATGAGTGTATCGCCGGGTACTACTTTTCGTTTAAATTTGGCTTTGTCTATTTTGAGAAAATATACATCATATTGCGACGTATCTTCAATACTTCGTAGTGCTAGCATACCTCCACACTGCGCCATAGCTTCAATCTGCAATACTCCTGGCATTACATGATTATCAGGAAAATGACCAGGGAAAAAGTTCTCATTTGCTGTCACATTTTTTACCCCTACTACAAACTCATCGGTCAATTCTATCACCTTGTCTACCAATAAGAAAGGATATCTATGTGGCAAGATTTTTTGAATATCATGTATATCGAAAATAGGTGTTTTATTGGCATCATATTCTGGTGCTACAATTTGAGTTTTGGATTCTTTTATTTTTTGTTTGATCAATTTAGCAAAATCGGTATTGATTTTATGCCCCGGATAGGTAGCAATTATATGCGCTTTGATAGGCATTCCTACAAGTGTAAGGTCTCCTATCACATCCAATAGTTTATGTCTAGCAGGTTCATTCTGAAAATGAAGTTCAAGATTGTTCAAAAATCCTTCGGATTTTACCGTAATATCATTTCTATTGAACAATTTAGATACATTTTCTATTTCGGCTGTTGTAGGCATTTTATCCACCATTACAATAGCATTATCTACATCTCCGCCTTTTATTAGGCCTGCATTATATAATTTTTCCAATTCATGAAAAAATACAAACGTTCTACACGGTGCTATTTCTGTTTCAAAATCATCATAACTCTCCAACGTAGCATGTTGTGGCCCAACAATTTGAGATTTGTAGTCAACCATAACTGTTACTTTGAAGGTGTCGCAAGGCATAGCTATGATTTTAGATCCTGTTTCTGGATCTTCTATCATTATGTTTGATTTAAGAGAAAATATATCTCTAACCGCATCCTGACGAACCGAGCCTGCCGTTTTAATTATGTCTACAAAAGGTTTGGCGCTACCATCTAAAATAGGCATTTCCTCATTGTTAGTTTCTATCAAAACATTGTCTATTTCTGCACAATGAAGGGCACTCAAAAGATGTTCAATTGTAACTAATTTTATGCCATTTTTTTCAATAGTAGTACTGCGCTCGCTATTCGATACCCAATCACAATTAGCATCGAGAATAGGCATTGCCTCCAAATCAACTCGTTGAAATTTAATTCCATGACCTGCAGGAGCTGGCTTAAGAGTAATCGTTACCGACTTACCGCTATGAAGTCCATTACCGCTAATACTTATTTCATTTTTTATAGTTTGTTGAAAATTATTCATTACATTATTTTGTGTTCTATTATCAGCAATATTTTTAAATATTATAAAAAAATATTGCATAAAAAAGCAAAGATAAAATTTTTTTAAAAATTAATTGATATTAAATCAATCTTTCCATCTATATAAAAAATATCCTTGGTGTATTAAGCCATTTTTTGATATCTTTGTATTACAAAAAATACGTAGGAATGAAAATACGTTTTATCTTATTTTTTAGTATTATCATATATTTTACTTCTTGTGAAGAAGGAGTTTATACTTCAGACTCAAAAGATGAGCCATTTATACTCAATTCGCCTTCACATTTTCCCCCTCCTATAATCCCAAAAGATAATCCACTTACAAAAAGTAAAGTTCGACTGGGTCGTATGCTTTTTTATGATCCTCAATTATCAGAAGATGGAATGATATCATGCGCCAATTGTCATAAACAACAATTTGCATTTGGAGACAATACTGCTATGAGCAAAAAAGTAAATCACGGCTCTACTACACGAAACTCTTCTGTATTATTCAATCTAGTATATACAAATAATTATTTCTGGGATGGTCGTACGGGTTCGCTTGAGAGCACTTGTCAAGATGCATTGATAGGCGAACAAAATTTTAATATTAATAGAGTTAAGCCCCTTTTGAAGAACAATGCTAATTATCTAGCTCTTTTCAAAAAGGTTTATGGGAACGACGACATAACAGAAGATCAAATTGTAAAAGCATTAGCGAGTTTTATTCGTACCATGATATCAGCCGGTACCCGATATGATAAAGGAGCAAAGGAAGGATTGCCTGAAAAATACTTAACCCCAAATGAATTAATTGGGAAATCTATATTTGAAACGGAAGAAGGTGATTGTTTTCACTGTCATGGCGAAGCTAAAGGGAATCCACTTTTTACTGATAATGAATTTCATAACAATGGACTGGATAATTTCAATTCATATTCTCAATTTACAGATAAAGGGAAAGGTGCTGTCACTGGATTACAAACAGATTATGGAAAATTCAAAACGGGCTCTTTAAGAAATATTAGTTATTCTGCTCCTTATATGCATGATGGGAGGCAAACTACTCTTGATGAAGTGCTCAATCACTATAATGTTGGGGTTAAAAACAATATTACTATTGACCCTAATATGAAAAAAGCGAATCAAGGAGGATTGCGTCTTCCGCAATCTAAATTAGATCAATTAAAAAGTTATCTATTGATGCTCAATGATGTGGATTTTATTAAAGATACTTCTTTCAGCAATCCATTTTAAAATATTGTGAACGTATTATTAATAGACTGCGAGGACTCTTATACGCTCAATATTTATGATTATTTGAGACGTATTGATATTCATGTAAAAATCCTTTCTTATCATGATTTTAAAGATGATTTTATACAGAAATCTTATGATGCTATTATCCTTTCCCCTGGCCCAAACGAAGCTATATCGTATCCAAAATTAATGAACTGTATAGCAGATAATGAAAAAAACATTCCTATATTAGGGATTTGCCTTGGTCATCAAATTTTAGGACATTATTACGGACATTTGTCTATTAAAGCAAAAAAAGCTATTCATGGAGTTCCCGTGAATGTATTATGCAGGAATCATCCATTATTTGATTTTTTAGATCATAATACTATGCAAGTGATGCCATATCATTCCTTGATTATTTCTAAGAATGAAACAAGCCCGCTTGAGATTTTAGCAACGAATTCGGATGATGAAATTATGGCATTTGCGCATAAAGCACTTCCCATCGCAGGATTTCAATTCCATCCAGAATCTATTGGAACGCCTCGTGGTTTGGAATTACTCATTTCTTGGAAAAATTGGATAAAATCTTTCCAAAAATAGTACCCTTTTATTTTCTTATAATATTAGCTCCTATAGCATTAAGTCTTCCATCGATATTTTCATAACCACGGTCTATTTGTTCAATATTATGAATAATGGATGTTCCCTTTGCGCTCATTGCAGCTATTAACAAAGCAACACCCGCACGAATATCTGGAGAAGACATCGTTATTCCTCTTAGAGGCATAGATTTATTCAATCCTATTATTACAGCTCTGTGTGGATCACAAAGTGTAATTTGTGCGCCCATATCTTTGAGTTTATCTACAAAAAATAATCTACTTTCAAACATTTTTTGATGAATCAAAAGGCTTCCACTTGCTTGAATAGCGGTTACTAAAATTATACTTAATAAATCGGGAGTGAACCCTGGCCATGGATGATCATAAATCGTTAAAATAGAGCCATCTATAAACTTTGAAATTTCATACTGTTTTTGCGCTGGGATATATATATCGTCACCTCGAAACTCAAATTGAATGCCCATTTTTCGGAAAACTGTAGGGATTAATCCCAACATGTCAATTCTACAATTTTTAATCGTAATTTCGGACTCTGTCATAGCGGCCATCCCTATAAAACTACCAATTTCTATCATATCTGGAAGAATGGTATGTTTACATCCACCCAAACTTTCTACCCCTTCTATCATCAATAAGTTTGAACCTATTCCCGTGATTTTCGCTCCCATACTATTGAGCATCAAACACAACTGCTGAATATACGGTTCGCATCCCGCATTATATATAGTGGTTTTTCCTTTGGCCATTACCGCGGCCATTAGGATATTGGCGGTGCCCGTTACTGAAGGTTCTTCCAGCAATAAATAGGTTCCTGTAAGATTCTCCGCATTGATTGCAAAAAATTCGGAGGTATCGTCATATTCAAATTTTGCCCCCAATTTTTCAAACCCTATCAAATGGGTGTCTAAAGGTCTACGTCCAATTCTGTCACCGCCTGGTTTTGGCAAATACGCTTTTTTGAATTTTGAAAGTAATGGTCCTAAAACCATTACTGAGCCACGAAGTGCACTAGCTTGCCTTTTATATGAATCGGTATGAAGATATTCAATATTTACATTTTTTGCTTTGAAGCTACAGGTATTTGGAGAAATTCGATTCACTTCCACGCCCATCGATGCGAGCAAATCAATGAGTGCATTTACATCTCTAATATTGGGAAGATTATCAATAATTACTTCTTCTTCGGTCAGCAAAACGGCACAAATCACTTGTAAAGCTTCGTTTTTTGCACCTTGTGGCTGTAATTCACCTTTTAACTTTCTCCCACCTTCTACTTCAAATAGTTTCATATATTATTTTTTAATTAAAGACCATTTTCATCTATACAACGATATTATTTTCGTTTATTCTTATTAAATACGGTTTTATTTCCTTGGATATTTCCCGGTTTTTTATTCTTATTATTTTTATTGTTTTTGTTAAACGTATTTTTTGTATTCTTTGACGAGACTAATTGCTTAATAGATTCATCCTGAGGCATTTCCAAGTTTCCATTAGAAATATTGGTTAAATCATTTTTTACAATTTCGTCATTTACGACTTCATTATTCCATGTTTTATGGACCAATTTCATGAAACTAGCAATATGATGGGCAACTACACGTTTTTTTTGATCTTCCATCCTTCCTGCATGTTCTATAAATTCTACTATATATTTCCCATAATGTCTGTGTCGATTGATTCGCTGAGGATAATGAAATTTTTCAGGTTTTGGCACTATTAACTCTCTTTCTACCATTGGAAAGGGTGCATCTACATCCAATTTAAAATCAGAAATAAAAAATAAATGATCCCACAATTTTTGATGATAATCTTCTGCCTTTTTTTCTTGAGGTGTTATTTTAGACATGATGTCTATAATCATGTGAGCAGCCTGGGTTCTTCTATCCCTATCTTTGATTTCCATACATTTAAAAACCATATTTTGCAATGATTTACCGTATTCTCTCAGAATAATGGGCTGTTCATTTTGATAATAATTCATATAAAATTCAATATTAAACTAATTTTTAAAAAACCTCTAAAACTACGCTTCATTGGAATTTGAGATATCCTTTAAATTGGAGATATCAAATCCTAATCTTTTAGAAGTAACATGAGGCGTTATACCACTTTTTGTAATCATATACCCCAAAGGAATATATTTAACCTCATTAAATATTGGTGCCCATAAATCATATTCGACGCTTCGAACTACGCATTGTTCTATTAAATCCAATACAACATTTTCATTTAAAATCAATGTGCCAAAATCACTATACAAAAATCCAAGTTGCCCCTCCCCTTCAACAAAAAAATGATTTTCGCTATTAATAAAAATTCGAGCAATCAATTCTCCTATATCATTATTCCTTTCATATTTAATCGAATCGCTCAGAAAATTATATACCTCTATCATGCCACAATATGAGCGATTGAAATCCTCTTGTACGTATTTCGATTTTAGAACAGCATTTTTTGGATCAAACGAAAAAACGTTGGTATGCATAGAAAAAATAATAATATCTCCTCCAACTTGTAGCCAAAATTCATTGATATTTTTCTCGGTAAACTCTATTTTAACTCTATTGTCTTTTTCCGATATCCATGGAGACAATTCGCTAGCATACATAATTGCTTTTTCCCTGAATGTATGAAAAATAGACTTTGTATGAGCATAAATATCTTGCTTTAAGCTTGATTTTTGCTCTATTATATGTTTTGATTTTTCAAAACGAGACTCGTTCATCAAAAATTATTATACATCACGAGGGACGCGGCTTACTCTCAAAAGAGTATATCCACCAACCATCATAATTGTAGATATCAAAAATGAAAATGACATTCCTGAGTCAATCATTGAATATTTCACAGCATTATTATATTCAATAAAACTTGGATTGTTCAAATAATTGAAGCTTGTAATCAAAAACATTATCAATCCCCAGATAAAAAGCATTGTAGCTAATGGCTTAATCATATTTAAAATTTTTAAAGGGCAAATTTACAACAATTTATTATTTATTCGTTTAATTTTTTTTAATCTATTTTGAGCCTATCTACTCAAATACATACTCTTCAATTTGAATAAGTTGCGGAAATGAGGGTCGCGGATATTTGAAATAAAACGAATAGCTTCTCCTGTGCTTCTCATCTCAGGACCAAGCTCTTTTTTGACATTTGGAAATTTATCAAAACTAAATACAGGCTCTTTAATAGCATATCCATCCAATTTTTCTTGAACTTTGATATCTTTTACCTTCATGTCGCCTGTCATGATTTTAGCGGCATAATTTAAATATGGAATTTGATATGCTTTGCATATAAATGGGGTAGTTCGAGAAGCTCTTGGATTGGCTTCTATTACATATACTTCATCTTGTTCGTTTAAATTTGTAGCTCTTTTTACTACAAATTGAATATTGATAAGTCCTTTTACATTCAATGCCAATGCTATCTTCTTAGAATATACTTTGATTTTCTCAATAGCTTCATCGCTCAAAGAAAAAGGAGGCAAAACACTATGACTATCTCCAGAGTGAATTCCAGCAGGCTCTATATGTTCCATAATTCCCATGATATGCACATCCGTTCCATCGCACAATGCATCTACTTCAGCTTCTTCAGCTCTATCTATAAAATGGTCTATAAGGATATTATTATCAGGAAAATGCTTCAAAATACTTACCACACCGCTCGTCAACTCATCGTCATTAATTACGATTCTCATTTTTTGCCCTCCTAAGACATAAGAAGGACGCACCAATACAGGATAGCCCACTTTATGCGCTACATCCAATGCATCATCGGCATTTTTGGCAGCACCATAACGAGGATAAGGTATTTCTAAGGCTTTTAACAAATCGCTAAAACGCTCTCTATCTTCGGCCAAATCCATATTGTCATAACTAGTTCCAATGATAGGAATTCCATATTTTTCTAATTTTTCAGCTAATTTAAGGGCCGTCTGACCTCCTAACTGTACTATGACGCCCTCCGGCTTTTCTAAATCAATAATTTCACGTAAATGTTCCCAAAACACAGGTTCAAAATATAATTTTGAAGCAGTATTAAAATCGGTAGAAACGGTTTCAGGATTGCAATTGACCATAATGGCTTCATATCCCATTTCTTTTAGTGCAAAAAGTCCATGAACACAACAGTAGTCAAACTCTATTCCCTGGCCAATTCGATTAGGTCCCGAACCTAAAACAATTACTTTTTTCTTATCAGAAATTACACTATCATTATGCGCTTCAAAAGTTGAATAAAAATAGGGTGTTTGTGCATCAAACTCAGCAGCACAAGTGTCTACCATTTTATAAACTCTATTCAATCCCCATTCTTTTCTTTTGTTGTAAATATCGTCTTCTTCATTTTTGAAGATATAAGCTAATTGAAGATCTGAAAAGCCTTTTCGTTTTGCTTTTAACAACGTTTCCTTATCTATATCTTGGAAAGATAGCTTTTTTAAGGATTGTTCAAAATCAACTAATTCTTGGATTTGTCTTAAAAACCAAAAATCTATTTTTGTTATTTCATAAATCTTTGTTTTAGGAACACCCAATTTTAAGGCTTCTCTCAATTTAAAAATTCTATCCCAAGACGCATTTTTCAAAGCAGCTAAAACCTCATCTACATTTCGGCTATCATTGCCATCAACTCCAAGTCCTATCTTATTATTTTCAAGGGATTGACAGGCTTTTTGTAGTGCTTCTTGGAAATTTCTTCCAATTCCCATAACCTCACCTACCGATTTCATTTGCAAACCAAGTGTTTCATCCGCGCCAGGGAATTTTTCAAAATTCCATCGAGGTATTTTTACGATTACATAATCCAATGAAGGCTCAAAAAAGGCAGAAGTGGTCTTTGTAATCTGATTTTTCAACTCATCCAAATGATAACCAATAGCTAATTTAGCGGCAATTTTGGCAATAGGATATCCAGTAGCTTTACTAGCCAAAGCTGAACTTCTTGATACTCTTGGATTGATTTCAATACAAATTATATCTTCATTTTCGGGATTTAATGCAAACTGCACATTACATCCTCCAGCAAAATTTCCAATGGCTTTTAAAATTTGTTTGGATTGATTACGCATCTTTTGATACACCGTATCGGGCAATGTCATGGCAGGAGCTACCGTAATACTATCCCCTGTATGTATCCCCATTGGGTCAAAATTCTCTACGGTACAAATGATAACCATATTGTCATTGGAATCTCGCAATAACTCCAACTCAAATTCTTTCCATCCAAATAAAGCCTTTTCTATTAAAACTTCGTGTACAGGCGATGCTTCCAATCCACGCTTTAGTTTTTCGTCAAATTCTTCTTTTGTATGCACAAAGCTCCCTCCCGTTCCAGCTAGTGTAAAAGATGGACGAATCACTAGTGGAAAACCTATATTTTGGGCAATTTCTTTACCTTCTAGAAATGAATTGGCTACTTTACTTGGAGCTATTCCTATCCCTAATTTAACCATCAATTGCTTAAACTTATCTCTATCTTCCGCCAATTTTATTCCTTCAATATCTACCCCTACTAATTTGACATTATATTTCTCCCAAATGCCCATTTCATCGCATTCAATTGCCAAATTCAAGGCTGTTTGACCCCCCATAGTAGGCAATACCGCATCAATTTCATTTTCAGTAAGTATTTTTTCAATACTTTCAGGTTCCAATGGTAATAAATATACTTTATCCGCCATCATAGGGTCTGTCATTATCGTTGCTGGATTGGAATTTATCAAAATGGTTCTAATTCCTTCTTCTTTCAAACTTAATGATGCTTGCGTTCCTGAATAATCAAATTCGCAGGCTTGACCAATAACTATAGGACCGCTTCCGATAATTAAAATCGACTTAATAGATGTATCTTTTGGCATATATAGGGAAAATGTTCGGGATGCAAATATAAGTTAAAAAAGATAAATGAATTTTTAATAAATTCAATTTCACCATAGAGCGATAACAAAAAAGCCCCTAAGATTTCTCTTAGGGGCTTTTCTTTGTATTTTACTAATTTAAAAGATTACTTAGATACTGTGAATTTCGCAGCACTTTGTGTCTCACCATTAGTTAATTGTATGTGGTATACACCGTTTGCAAAA
>JBEIDU010000007.1:0-54827 GCA_040383345.1 Chitinophagales bacterium
CAAAAAAATGTGCATCACCTCCTGTTAAAATAATATTTATTTTTTTAAATTTTTCTAAAAACCAGGTAATTCTAAATTCTATTTCAGCCTCCATGCCTATATATAGTCCTGATTTAATACTCTCTTCAGTATTAAGTCCTATCATAGAAAAAAAATCTGCTTTTGTATCAACAAAAGGTAGCTTTTGTGTATATTCGTGCATAGAAATCGCTCTCATATTTAATCCAGGAGAAATGGAGCCACCCCAAAATACATTTTCTGAATCTATAAATGAAAAGGTAAGACATGAGCCACAATCAATAATTAAATTTGATTGATTTGGAAATAATTTAATAGCTGCAAATGCATTTAAGAGCCTATCATTGCCAAGGGTATTGGGGGTTTGGTATTTGTACTGTATGGACTTGATAGTTGATTTTTCAAATAGTTTAATAAATGGAAATTGTGTTTTTATTTCCGAAATCCATTTGTGCTCCAAATCGCCACTGCCCGAAAGAATTGCTTTTTTGATATCAAATGATTTTAATGAATCTATTGAAAAATCGCCTGTATCCAACGCTATTTTTTTCTCGAAACGGATAGCATCTTTTTCAAAAACCAATACTTTTAATCGGGTATTTCCAATTTCTACAATTAAATTCATGGTCAATAAATTATATATCTCCAAGCTGTGGACGAATAATAATATCTTCTACTACGGCATTATTTGAAAGATTTGTAGCCTGAAAAACAATGATTGCAATATCCTCGGCAGCTACAAATCGCTCGGCAGGTAAATCTGAGCTAGCCCAAGAATCGGTATACGTAGCGCCGGGATAAATGCCTATTACTTTGATATTTTTTGTTTTTAGTTCTTCTCTAATCGTTTTTGTATATCCAGTCAACGCAAATTTAGTGACCGCATACGAACCGCCATTTGGGTAGGCTTGTATGCCTGCAATGGACGAAATATTGACGATATATCCATTCTTTTTTGCTTCCAAATAAGGAATCAAAATTTTACCCATCCAATAAGCACTGTATAGATTTATTTGCATTAATTCTTCCAAATTGTCATCATAATTTCCTGACGAAATTTCACCCGGAATATAAACGCCCGCGTTATTTACCAAGATTTGTATGTTCGAATATTTAGAAGAACAATATGTGGCAAAAGCCAATACTTCTGTTTTTTGGCTCATATCGCATACTTGTCCATCGATACTTGTATTGGGATATTTTTCGGTTAATTCACGCAATGTTTTAGTTACCGAAGCCTCATTTTTGCTGCAAAAAACTACTTGCCAGCTCGCTTGCGCATATTTTTCTAGGATGGCTTTGCCAATGCCTCTACTTGCGCCTGTTACAATGATGGTTTTTTGGTTTTGCATCAGTCGTTTTGAATTTCGTTTGTGAAAATACTGAAATTGGTTTGACCATAGTTTTTTCTTCGCCAAAGATTGGGATGATTGTCAAAATTGTATTTAGGGTCATGCTCTAGTATAAACCAGCCTTCGCCTTCTATTAAGCCTTTTTGAATCACCAAATCGGGCAATGTATCTAAAAATGGCATTTTGTAGGGAGGGCCTGCAAATATTACATCAAAAGACTCATGGGTATTTTCAATGAATTGAAAAACATCCATGTGCAAAATCTTATGACCTTCAAATTTAAGTTTTGTAGAAGTTTCTTTAATGAAATTTACGGCTTTTGGAAATAATTCTACTGTGGTAATATCGGTGCATCCTCGAGAGGCAAACTCATAGCTAATGCTTCCTGTACCTCCAAATAAATCTAGAAATCGGATATTATCAAAATTAAAATAATTGTCAATAATGCTAAAAAGAGCTTCCTTGGCTATATCTGTAGTAGGTCTAGTAGGGTCAAGTTTGGGCTGTTTGAGATTGTATCCTTTATGAATCCCACCAATTATTCTCATGAATATGTTATTTTAGTGACTCAAAAATGCATCGGCATACGTGTTCCAAAATTCTGGTTGAATTCCAAATGTAGCCGTTACTTTTTCGTTAAAATTAGGAAAATAATGTTTCAATGTACTGAAAATATCCTCTTGTTCTTCCTTGCGAATGGTTGTGATATAAATATCACTAGAATCCAATCCAATATTCAAATCCTGAACGGCTGCTTGTATAAAATACAAAATATCGGCTTTGTTTTTATATTCGAATGTATTGCAGAAATTCAATTTTCCTTCATTAAATCCAATAATTTCAATATAGTTTGATTTGATAGATACATAAACTAATGTTCCTTCATTAGATTTTTGTTTTAAATGTCTAAATACATTCTGATGGTATGAAAAGAACGTAGCATTTTCAAATGCATTGTCCAAATCGTTGTATACTCTGTATGGATAATTGTAATATTCTTTTACATCTACTGAAGCAAACTCGTCTGTCAAAACTTTTTCAGAACCTTTAGAATGAAGGTCTGAATACATTTGGTAGCCATTCACTTCATACATTTCTTCTCTAGGAATCAATACATAAGTAGGTTCTGCATGGTAGATATTTTTTTTTGCCGCTTTTTGAAAAGTATTGGGGATATAATCCATAATCATTTGGATTTGAACAGAATATATGTCTTCGATTCCTATTTCATTGAATTGATAGTGAATGAATGAACTCAAAGGCTGTCCTTCTTCTTTGTATCCTATCAATACCAAACTATTTCTGTATACCAATACATTAACCAAAGCTAAAGTATCTTTATTTTCAGCATTGTATGCATGTAAAACTCTAAATATTTGATTTTCCATTTTTTTCTAAACTATTTCGCAAATTTATAAAAACTATATTAATTCTAATTCTAAATTATTAACAAAAAATAACTTATTGCATTATTGTTTCTTTTTTATTATTTTGATTACCTCTCTTTCAAGATGTTCATTTTCTACTTTTATCAAATATAATCCATCAACCCATGAACTACCATCTATCTCAAATTCACCTAGTTTGGTATTAAAAATTTCTATTTCCAAGCCCAAAGCATTATAAATTGAAATAGTATGTTTTTTGTTCTGTATTAATTTTAAATTAATTTTTTGTTCAAATGGATTTGGAAATGCTTGAATCTTAAATATATTTTTTTCATAAGCATTAATTGAAATAGGGGGTTTAATGGTATCGGAAGTGCTTCTAAATGTAAAAAATTGTATACCTCCTGCAAAAGTACCTATGCAAATTTCAGCCATACTGTCTTTATTGATATCTTTGATGGCAAAAGAGAAGTCTGAACCAATCGGTGAATTCCAAATATTAGATTTTTGAATTTGAAAAGTTTTAAAATCTTGTACTTGATTTATATCTATTGTAGCAATTTTTGGGGCTAAGAATGAATATTCAAATGAGTTAATTCCATTATAGCCTAAGAATAATTTTGTTTTTTTTCCCAGCGTGTCTTCTGCAATAATTGGAGTAAATCCTGCAGCGTAATAATAATTTAAACTAACTATATTAAAAATATTTGTATCCAAATAATAGCTATTTGGATCTATATCTTTTAATCGAATAAAAGTATCGTTTGTCAATTGAAAGGAAGGTAAAGTTGCTGTCCCTATATTTTTATATGCAAATACGCTATATTGCTTCCCAATCAATAGATCTAATTTACCATCTTTGTCCAAATCGTATAAGCAAGGAGCTGCCATGTTATCTCTTGAATAATTGTCGGTTCGTTTGCTAATCGGAATTGAAATCAATAAAATATTATCAATTTGTAATGAATCATTACCCTTGTAATATATTTCACAAATAGTTGTATCTAGTCCTGTAGTTTTCCATAATCTTGACGTAAAAATGATGTCTTGGAGTCCATCTCCATTCAAATCACCAGCAGCCATTCGAATTTCATTCCGTCCCTTAGACTTAAAACCCATAAAATCATCGGTTATCAATTGGTATGAAGGACTATCTAATTTTCCAATATTTTTGAATAAGCTAATATTGGCAAAATCTAAGGAATCCCTTTTGTAGTAGTTTGATACCAATAAATCCAATTTTCCATCTAAATTATAATCATAAAAAAGAGGAAAAGCACCTGTACCTAAATCTAATAAATTAGGAGATAAAAAAGGATTTTCATGTCTAGTAAAGCTATCAGATATTGGTGAAATTACATCTGTTTTTCTAACGCCTTTATTTATATATAAATCCATTACATGAATATCATCATTATATACTTTTTGAGAAAGTGATATCGCAGCATTATCTCTACCCATTGAAGTAGTCACTATGATGTCTTTTTTATTATCTTTATTAATATCAATCCAATGTCCAATTGGTTGAAATTTTGATATTGGTATGTTGTAACTTGGAAAAAAAACATCATAATTTTTAATAAAAGCAGAATCTTTTGTGCCTATATTTATACCTAAACAAGAGTTTCTGCAGTTTTCATCTGATAATGCTACATCAATTAGCCCATCATTATTAACGTCCATTGGCCATACCATTTGAGTTTCGCTATGTCTAGGTGTAATTTGTGAGTTATTTGTTTTTCCTTGTGCTATCGTATCACGACCATTTTCTAAAAAGGAAATTGGGCCTGCTGGTTTCAATATGGTATCAATATTTATAAAAAATTGTCCAAAATTTGTATTTTCTATTTTAAATAATATAGAATCTTTAGGAAGATTTAAATCAATACTGTAATTTTTGACATAATTAAAACGTGTAGGTGTTCCCACTGATGAATAGAGTATATCATAATCCCCATCCGAGTCCATATCTATAAAGAATGGAGGTAGATTTTTTTTATAAGATAGCGGAGCAAAATTTTTACCTAAATAGCTGTATATAAGTATTTTTTTCTTTTCTTTGAAGCTAAAAGTAGTGTCACTTAATTTTACTCCAAAATGAACGTATAATCCAAAAGTTGATGAAATTTCTACTATATCTTCTATACCGTCTCTATTCAAATCTTTAAGATAAAAAGGATGTGTGATTTTAGAAATTGGAAAATAAACTTCGTATTTTGGAGCATGAATATACTCACTATTTTGATATAAAAAGGTATTTATTTGACCTGTATACATATCATTTATGATCAAATCCAAGATACCATCTCCATTCAAATCTTTTTGACAAATCATAGGTTTGTCCAATCCTCCGTTGAAAGGATTTTGAATCCGTTGTTGATTTTTATAAAATGGAATATTGTTCAATCTATAGACAGATTGTCCTAAAATTGTATGACTAATAAGGTAAAACAGCAACAATGTGAATTTCTTCCTCATTTTTTAATTTCATATTTAGACATAACTCTAAAAGTTAAATTTTAGTATCTTAAATTAATTCAGCTCAAATTTTGCTTTGATGTAATTTTCAAAAAATGTAAAATCTAATTTGCTACCCGTAGCCATTTCGCATAATTCATTTGAGGTATATAATTTACCATATTGATGAATATGCTTTGTGTGCCATGCCAAGATTTTTTCAAACGATTGACTAGCTATTAATGTTGTAATATCATTTTCTTTTGAAATAGCATCGAACCATTGCGATGCAAAAAAGCTACCTTGGCTGTATGTAGGGAAATAGCCCAATCCTCCCATACTCCAGTGAATATCTTGAAGTGCGCCTTGTGCATCATTGGGTACATCGAGTCCCAAATATTCTTTGTAGCATTGGTTCCAATAGCCTACTACATCTGATACGGCTAAGCTTCCTTCTATCAATTTTTTCTCAACTTCGTAGCGAATCATAATATGATAATGATACGTAAGTTCATCCGATTCGGTACGAATAAGCGATGGCGATACAAAATTGATTTCGTTGAACAAATCTTCTACAGTAGCATTGGTAAACTCTGCAGGAAAATGTTTTTGCATCAATGGAAAAATAGATGAAATAAAGGCTCTTGAACGTCCAATATTATTTTCCCAAAATCGAGATTGGCTTTCATGAATTCCCAATGAAGTACTCGAGCTGATAGGCAATCCCACATTTTCTTTGTTCAATCCCATTTCGTACATTCCGTGTCCCATTTCGTGGATGCCACTCCATATAGAACTCATCAGATCGTTTTCGTTAATACGAGTTGTAATTCGAATGTCTGTAGGATGAAAATGCGTGCAAAAAGGATGGGTAGATAAGTTGATTTTGTATAGATTCGCATCAAATTTTAAATGATTCAAAATATCTGCTACGAGCTCCATTTGTTTTGTACCATCAAATTTTTGAGTCAAAAATTTAGTGGTACTCGTTTGTTTTGCTTTTACAGCTTCTATCAAAGGTTTTAGGCGAACCTTTACATCGGCAAATAATTTATCTAAATCCACAACATTACTTCCTTCTTCATATTGATTGAGTAAAGCATTGTATGGATGATTTTCATAGCCAAGAATTTCACATTTTTCTCTCAATAAAGTTACTATAGACTCAAGTGATTTTTCGAAAATTTTAAAATCTGATTTTTTTCGAGCTTCTACCCAAACATTATGAGCTTCCGAAGTCAATTTTGCTTCTTTTTCTACAAATTCTTGTGTGAATTTAAGCATATCGTCCATTTCTTTCTTTGCTACTTTCACATTTTTCTTTTCCGTATCGGAAAGTTCATTGGATTGACTCAATTGATTTATCAAATCTACTAATTCCCTATCCGTTGCTTTTTGAAAATGTAATCCACTCACAAAAGCCATTTGATCCGCTCTAAAACCCTTATCTGATTGCGTAGGCATATTTACCTCCATGTCCCAGCTCAAAAGCGAATTCATAGCGCTTATCAAATTTACTTGATACATTTTTTCTTTAAACAACGAATAACTCATGATGTTTTTGCTTTTTATATATTTGTAATTTTTTTCAGAATTGCAATATTAATAATTCTAAATTAAAACGGTATAATCGTTTTCTATTTTTTTTTGAATTATAGTATGAACTTGATTTTACTTGCTATGGCTAATGATAAACTATAATTTTTTAATATTTTTTTGACTATTCACACCTGAAGATTTTGCATATTTGATTTATAAACATATGAAAAAAAAATAAATAAAGATTAATTTTACTTAGTTTCATTACCTATATTTTATGATAATTAGTTTTTCATTTTGATTTTCTTTTAACCAATTTTTTTATTTTTTTATCTTTGCTTACATAATCAAGCCAAAAAATGCAAGAAACATCGGAAATTCAAATTAAAAATATATTGGAAGGACAACGTGCCTATTTTCGAAATGGTCATACGCAGTCCATTTCCTTTCGTATAGAGAATTTAAAAAAGCTAAAAAAAGCCATTTTAGATCATGAAACTGCTATTTGCGAAGCATTATGGGAAGATTTGCACAAATCCAAAGAAGAAGCTTATTTGACCGAAATAAGCCTGGTCCTAGGCGAAATCGATTATCATATTCGTCATTTGAAAAAATGGTCAAAACCACAACGAAAAAGAACGCCTCTTCATTTATTACCTGCTTCCAGTTATGAGTATTATGAGCCATTAGGTGTAGCTCTTATTGTAGCACCATGGAATTATCCGTTTCAATTGGTGTTTAATCCATTAGTGGGTGCCATTTCATCTGGATGCTGTGCCATCGTTAAGCCTTCCCCATTTACAAATAAGACGGCACAATTGATGGAAGCAATATTAAATAAAATATTTCCCATGGAATATATAAAAGCCATTCAGGGAAGTAAAGAGACCAATGAAGCATTGCTTCGTCATCGATTTGATTTTATTTTTTTTACTGGGAGTACTCATGTAGGTAAGGTATTTATGAAGGGCGCAGCTGAATTTTTGACACCAATTGTACTAGAATTGGGTGGAAAAAGTCCTTGTATTGTTGATCATAATGCGCAAATAGATGTAGCGGCAAAACGCATTATCTGGGGCAAAACAATCAATGCTGGACAAACCTGTATAGCGCCTGATTATCTTTTTGTTCATATTTCAAAGAAAGAAGCATTGATAGAAAAAATGAAGCATTATATAAGCGAGATGTACAGCGATACTGTAGAATCTTCCAAATATTACCCAAGGATTATTCATCAAGATGCTTTTGATAGATTGGCTGATTTGATGGGTGAAGGTAAAATTTGTATAGGTGGGAAAATGGATAGAAATACACGATTTATTGAACCTACAGTTATTGAAGCCCTTAGTTTGGATGCACAAATAATGCAAGAAGAAATATTTGGCCCAATTTTGCCTATATTTACTTTTACTAATATAGAAGAAGTGGAGGAATATATTCTTTCGAAAGAAAAGCCTTTGGCCATGTATTATTTTGGCGGTGATGCTGGCGCCGAACGAATACTGCGCAAAATCAGCTCAGGTGGCGCTACTATAAATGACACATTGATTCATATCGCTAATCATAATTTATCCTTTGGGGGGGTAGGGAATAGTGGTATGGGAAGCTATCATGGAAAGGGTAGTTTTCTAGCATTTAGTCATAAAAAAGCTGTAGTTAAATCGCCTACTTGGTTGGATTTACCATTTAAATACGCTCCTTTCAAGTATTTTGAATGGGTGAAAAATATTTTATAAAAATCTCTTAAATATTTAAAATATGAGTTATTCATTATTACAAAACAATGAATTTTTGATTGATGAAAAAGTTGGTTTTTTCAAATTTGAAAATCAATACAAAATTTTCAATGATGAAGGACATCAGTTGGGAAGAGTTCAACAGCGAATGACCTTAGGGCAAAAATTCCTGAGAATGATTATATCTCCTTCGATTTTACCGTTCAAAATAGAAATTTATGATGAGAAAGAAGCCCTAATTCTACAAGTAAGTCGCGGTTGGACATTCTGGATGTCAAAAATTTCAATTGAAGATGAACAAGGTGTTGCGTTGGGATTTATCAAACAAAAATTTAAGTTGTTTTCGCCAAAATTTGAAGTACTAGATAGTCAAAACATGTTATTGGCAGAACTAAAAGGTGACTGGACAGCATGGGATTTTCAATTAAAAAATACACAAGGACAGACCTTAGCTACTATCAATAAAAAATGGAATGGCGCGATGAAAGAAATTTTTACAACTGCGGATAAATATAAAGTAAGTATAGATGCTGATATTATAAATGATATATTAAAAAAAATAGTGCTATCTATTGCTATCACTATTGATATGGTATTGAAAGAGCGAAAGTAATTGGATTATGAATAAGGAAATTTTAGTTTTATCTTTGCATTATATATAAAATCATCATTATGAAAGATTTAAAATATTTGCTGGCATATATTGTGCCTATTTCTACTTGGATAGGATTTGAGAAGCTTGGCTATTGGGTATGGATGACACCAATTATTGTTTTTGGAATAATACCTATATTTGATTTAGTATTTCCTTTAGCAAAAGACAATGAATCTTCTGATTCAGAACCTCAACGAATTAAGAATATCTTTTTTGATATACTGCTTTATGTATGCCCGTTTATTTGTTGCATTATAGCATTTTATTATTTTCAATTAGTTGAAAGTAAAATACTATCTAATGGAGAGTTGATTGGGCTAACCTTGAGCACCGGATTGGTTTTAGGAAGTATGGGGATCAATGTGGCGCATGAATTAGGTCATCGGAATCATAAATTTGAAGTGCTGTTATCAAAATTAGGTTTAATGTTAAATTTATATATGCATTTTACTATTGAGCATAATAGAGGACATCATAAAATGGTCTCAACGCCAAGTGATCCAGCTACTGCTCGAAAAAACGAATCGGTTTATGGGTTTTATATTCGTTCTATTTTTGGGCAAGTCTCTCATGCTTGGCAACTGGAAAAAGAGCGTTTAGAGCAATTAAACAAATCCATTTGGTCTTTTGAAAATGAAATGATTCAAATCTTTTTTATTCAATTTATGTATTTGATAGGGGTTGCTTTTTTATTTGGAATTTCAATAGTTCCTTATGCTATAGCTATCGCATTTATTGGTATTTTATTACTCGAAACGGTTAATTATATTGAACATTATGGATTAGAAAGAAAATTATTACCCTCCGGAGAGTATGAACGTGTAATGCCAAGGCATTCATGGAACAGTGATCATCTTGTTGGACGAATTGTACTTTTTGAATTGACTCGACATAGTGATCATCACTTTAAATCTACCCGAAAGTACCAAATATTAAGACATTTGGATGAAAGTCCCCAATTACAATTAGGCTATCCTGGTAGTATGCTTCTTTCATTACTCCCCCCTTTATGGTTTCATTTTATGAACAAAAAAATTCCTCAATATTAAACTTTTTTTTATCTTTGCAAATCTAAAATCGAAATTAAATTTATATAAAATGAAAAAAATAACAATTTTGTGCTTTATTGCATTCCTTGCATTTCAATCTTGTAAAAAAATAGAAACATTTACATCTGAAGACCAAGAAATCGTTGAAGATAATGCCCATTCTGAGCAAATGAGTGATGATGCAGCAAAAATTACGGATGATGCATATTATACATCCTCTAATATTCTAGTAAGAGATAATAGTGGCGCTAATTCAGTATTAGCGGACACGGTTAAGATTATAAAGAATACTGCTGATAGTTCTATTACTGTGGATTTTGGAACTAATGGAATTATGTGTAGAGATGGACGTGTTCGTTATGGAAAAGTTATGTTTAAATTCACAAATGGTTATAAAAAAGCAGGTTCATCCGTTACACAAACATTTGATGGTTATAAGGTAGATGATCGTTCTATAAATAATTCGTCTACAAGAATCATAACGTATAATGGTACCAATACTTCGGGACAGCCTAATTGGACTATTTCTGCTAATTTGAGTATCACAAAGTCTAATGGAAAAGTAGTAACATGGAATTCTACTCGAACACGAACTATGACGGCTGGGGCTTCTACTCCTTTGAATTGGACTGATGATGTATACGAAGTATCGGGAGGTGCATCGGGTGTTACGGGAAATGGAACATCTTATACGTTAACAATAAATAAAAATTTAGTAATCCGAATAGGTTGTAAGTATATTCAAGATGGTATTATTACAATGACAAGAGGAAGCGTTACCTATTCTATTGATTATGGTACGCCATTAAGTAGCAATAATTGTGATAATCAAGCTACGTTTACCATGAATGGAAAATCAACCGTATTTACATTGAGATAAGTATTTTAGATTTTAT
This sequence comes from Chitinophagales bacterium, assembly GCA_040383345.1. Taxonomy (GTDB): domain Bacteria; phylum Bacteroidota; class Bacteroidia; order Chitinophagales; family JADJOU01; genus CHPMRC01. The sequence continues at coordinate 11,091 of JBEIDU010000007.1, forward strand.
ATAAAAAAGGCTACTCAATTTGAGTAGCCTTTTTATTTTACAAATGTTTTAATCATATCATCATGTTTTCTTCGCACTTTTGGGGCTTTTACAAGATAGTCGTTGGCTTCGTCTCTATGACCTACTGCCATAAGTACACCTGCTTCCATTCCTATTTCAGGCAATCCTAAAAAATCACTTACCGCTTTTCTATCAAATCCTTCCATGGGAGTAGCATCTACATGATCTAATGCCGCTGCCATAAGAGCAAAGCCAAGTGCTATATATGCTTGATCCGATGCCCATGCGGTTTTTTCTTCTGTACTTTTTGATAAAACAAATCCATGGATACTTTTTCGAAATCCATCCAAACTTTCGCTCGTTACGCCTCTAGTTTCCATAATATTTTGCATATATAGCTCCATTTTTTCAGTAAAATTTGAAGTCCAATTTGCAAATACTAATACAAAATCACACTCTTTGATTTGAGGTTGATTGAAGCATAAAGGGGATAATAATTCTTTTGTTGTATCATCTTCTATTATGAATATATCAAAAGGCTGCATACCCATTGAAGTGGGTGCTAATTTTATAGCCTCTAGAATACGTTCTCGTTTTGAAGCATCAATTTTACTACCATTCATTCGCTTAGTGGCATATCTCCAGTGCAAATTATCTATATAACTCATGATTATTTTTTTGAAGAATATTACATTATAAATTAGAATTAAGTTCGTATCTTTTTTAAAAATAATATAAATTAATTTCTAAATCCAGAAAAATGAAGATTAAATACTTGTATTAAAATCTATTAATTAAAAAAAAATTATTATTTTTGCATCCCCATTTTTTCGAAGATGGAGTTAGAAATTATTTATTAACCCTTAAAATTTAAAGTCTTGGAAAATTTACAAGATACAGCGGCAGAGTTTCCGTCTAAAAAAACAGCTCACGATGATTTTGACTGGTCTATCAGCAAAAAGAATGTAACTTCTTACGACGAAGCTACAAAAAAAGAATACGATGCATTGTATTCAAATTCAATCACTACAATTACTGAACATGAAATCATTGTAGGAAAGGTAGTTGGTATAACATCATCTGATGTAGTATTAAACGTAGGATTCAAATCTGATGGTTTGGTTCCTCTTTCTGAATTTAGAGACGTAGAAGATTTGGCAGCAGGTCAAGAATATGACGTGTATGTAATGAGCAAAGAAGACAAAAAAGGTCACTTGATTTTGTCTAGAAAAAATGCAAAATTATTCAAAGCGTGGGAAAATATCAAAACGGCGCATGCAAATGAAGAAATTGTTACAGGTCATATCATGAGCAAAACAAAAGGTGGTTTGATTGCAAACGTATTTGGTTTGGAAACATTCTTGCCAGGATCTCAAATCGATGTAAAACCTATTACGGATTATGATCAGTATGTAGGTAAAACATTGGATCTTAAGATTGTAAAAATTAATGAATTGATCAAAAATGCAGTTGTTTCTCACAAAGCATTGATTGAGGCTGACTTAGAAGGTCAAAGAGCCGAAATTATTGGACAATTGGAGAAAGGACAAGTATTAGAAGGTATTGTTAAAAATATTACAGACTTTGGTGCATTTATGGACTTAGGTGGTGTAGACGGATTGTTGTATATCACAGATATCTCTTGGGGTAGAATTAGTCATCCTTCTGAAGTATTGGAAGTAAATCAAAAAGTAAACGTTGTAGTGTTGGATTTTGATGATGACAAAAAACGTATCTCTTTGGGTATGAAACAATTGACAAAACACCCATGGGAAGAAATGGCTGATAACCTTAAAGTAGGCGAAACCGTAACAGGTAAAATCGTTAATGTAGAGGATTATGGTGCATTCTTAGAAATTCAACCAGGTGTTGAAGGTTTGATACACGTATCTGAGCTTTCTTGGAGCAATCAACCAATCAATAGCCGTGAATTCTTCAAAGTAGGTGATGTTCATACTGCAAAAATCATGACTATTGACAATGAAGAAAGAAAAATGTCTCTTTCATTGAAACAATTACAAGAAGATCCTTGGTCAAAAGTAGCTGATAAATTTACACAAGGTTCTAGACATAAAGGTGTTGTTAAAAATATCACACCATATGGTGTATTTGTAGACTTGGTAGAAGGTGTAGGTGGTATGGTTCATATCAGCGACCTTAGCTGGACAAAACGTTACAATCACCCATCTGATTTTACAGCTGTAGGCCAAGATTTGGATGTTGTAATTTTGGAATTGGACAATGAAACAAGAAAGATATCTTTGGGTCATAAACAAATTGAGGAAGATCCATGGGATACTTTTGAAAATGTATTCCCTGTAGGAAGTGTTCATGAAGCTACGGTTACAAAAAGAGATGAAAAAGGTGCTGAAGTATTGTTGCCTTATGGATTAGAAGCATTTGCTCCTACGCGTCATGCGAAGAAAGAAGATGGTTCTATCATCGATGTAGATCAAAAATATAGCTTCAAAATCATTGAGTTTGACAGAAATGATAAAAGAATCATTGTATCTCACACAAGAGTTTGGGAAGAGGAAAAACAAGAAGTAAAATCAACTGAGCTAAATGAGAAAAAAGCAGAAAGCAAAAAAACAAAACAAGCCGTTCAAAAGATAAATCAATCTATTGATAAATCTACTTTGGGTGACTTGGATATGCTTCAGCAGTTGAAAGAACAAATGGATAACGAAGGAAAATAGTATGTAAATATAAAATATTGTAAAAATATTTTAAAATTATTTAAGTTATCGAACTGCCTACAAGTATTATATTTGTAGGCAGTTTTTTTTTATGGGTATTTTTAGAGGTATTATTTGTTTATTCTTCTTGATGTTTTGTCAAGTTAGCAACCTTTTTGCGCAACGTTTTATAACGGGAAAAATTATAGACGAAAAAGAAGGAAAGGCGCTTCGTGGTTGTTCTATATATAATGTATCTTCTCAGTTTGGCACTGTTTCAAATGAAGATGGATTGTATAGAATTTCTGCAAATAATGGCGATTTGATTCAATTTTCTTTTATAGGGATGGAAATTCAAGAATTTTATATTGTAGAAGCTGTAGAAGAATTGAATGTTTCGCTGAGATATTATATAAAACCCATTAAAAATGTTGTAATATCTTCCAAAAGCCTTGCCAGTCAATCTATTTTGTATAATAAAAACTATGGGAAAAAAGAAGAAAAGCCAAAACAACGTTTAAAATCGCATGCTGATTATATGAAAGAAGCAGGACCTTCTTTGGGGATAAATGGGGTATCCTTTTCACCTATAACATATTTGTATTATGCATTAAATAAAAAAGAGCAACGAAGACTTCAAGCACTCCAAATGATTGAAAAAAGGGATGTAAGTAATCTTAAATATAGCTATGATTTCATTTCAATTATTACAAAAGAGACAGATGAAGATGAACTTCAGCGTATAAAAAGACATTGTTATTTTTCGGAAGATGAAATTTTAGAAAGTACATACTACGAATTAGGGGTAATGCTTAAAAATTGTTTTTATGATTATTTACAACAAAAGAAATAGTCTAAAATCTTCAAATTCTTAGTATCTTGCAGCTCAAAAAATATTAAATTATCTATATGAATTTGTTTATGAAAATTATTTTTTTAATTTTAGTTATGCTATCGATTAGCTGTAACGAAGTATATGACAATCCAATTCAAAAAATTCCTGCTGCTATATTAGATACAACATTTTTAAATAATACTACTATGGCTCAAATGCCAAAAAAAGTATTGGTAGAAGAATTTACAGGAGTAAAATGCTCTAATTGTCCCGATGGACATGCTGTTTTAAAAACACTACAAGATAAGTATAAGGAAAAAATGATTCCAATTAGTGTTCATAGCTATTTTTTAGGGTCACCTTATGGTGATGAACAAAATTTAACAAATAAATTTGCTCAAAGTATTTGGAATCTTTTAGGAGGTTCTGAAAAACCAACCGCTGGAATAGATAGAATAGCAAATGGAGCCACTAAAAATAATTTCCCAAGAACAGATTGGGATACAAAAATTGCAGAAAGATTGGCCGTTGCATCTTCTGCAAATATTATTGACACTATTTTTTTTGATAATATTAGACAAAAATATATCTATCAGGTCAAGGTAGAATTTACGCAAGAAACTTCTGAACAATTAGCTCTAGCGGTTGCTTTTACTCAAAGTAAAATTGTAGCCACACAATTAAAAGGTATTGTAGAAATAGAAGATTATGATCATGAACATGTTTTGCGCTATATGTTTACTGATATAAAAGGGGATGCACTTCTTTTTGCTAATGGATTATCAAAATATGAAAAAGGCCGAACGTATATTAAACAATTTGAAATTGATGTAACTAAAATTAGAGATAGAGATGGAAATAAAATCTTAGATGCTGAAGAGTTAAAAAATGTTATTATATTAGAAAACTCTGAACTTGTATCCTTTTTAACCAAGATAAGTAATAATAATGTAGTACAAGCAAGTGTTCGAAAGGTTAAATAATTAAATTATTGAATTTTAAACAAAAAGCCCAAAATCATATTTTTTGGGCTTTTTTATTTTAGCATCTTATATTACAAATAATATAAAAATAGTTTAGTGGAAAATTATTTCTGATACTTATTATAGCTTTCAAAATCTTTATGATCCATTTTATATAGTTCATCTTGTGATAGAGATTTGAAATAATCCAACGTAGTTTTCAATCCTTCTGTACGACTTATTTTTGGGTACCAATTTAAAATTTCTTTTGCTTTATCTATATTGGGTTGACGTTGCATAGGATCATCTTGAGGCAATTCTTTGTATATTATCTCCGATTTCCCATCAAATAGATTTTTGATTTCATCAGCAAACTGTTTTATAGTAATTTCATCGGGATTTCCAATATTTACAGGATATGCATAATCACTCATAAGCAATCTATAGATGCCTTCTATCAAGTCCGAAACATAGCAAAACGAACGAGTTTGGCTTCCATCTCCAAAAATAGTCATAGGTTCACCTCTTAAGGATTGACCTATAAATGCAGGTAATACACGCCCATCATTTAGTCGCATTCTGGGGCCATAAGTATTGAAAATTCGAACAATACGTGTCTCCAAATTGTGAAAACGATGATAAGCCATAGTTATAGCTTCTTGAAAACGCTTGGCTTCATCATATACACCTCGAGGTCCTATGGGATTTACATTACCCCAATATTCCTCCGTTTGAGGATGAATAAGAGGATCTCCATATACTTCTGAAGTAGAGGCTACCAATATTCGAGCATTTTTTGCTTTCGCCAATCCCAAAAGATTATGTGTGCCAAGACTTCCTACTTTGAGCGTTTGAATTGGAATTTTAAGATAATCTATAGGGCTAGCAGGTGAAGCAAAATGTAGAATATAATCTATATGTCCAGGGATATGTACAAATTTACTAACATCATGATGGTGATACTCAAATTGAGGTAGTTTCATTAAATGTTCTATATTCTTCATTTGTCCTGTAATCAAATTATCCATTGCTATTACGTCATATCCTTTCTCAATGAAATAATCACACAAATGAGATCCTAAAAAGCCAGCTGCACCAGTTATTAATACTTTTTTAGTCATTTTTTATTTCTTTTCGTCCAATACTATAATATTCAAAGCCTTCTTCTTCTATATCTTGTATTTCAAATAGATTTCTTCCATCAAATATACAGGGTGATTTCATCAAAGATTTCATTTTATTAAAATCGGGCGTTCGAAATGTATTCCATTCGGTGACAATAATAAGAGCATCGGCATTTTCAAGTATTTCATACATATTTCCACCAAAAGTAATTTTTTGACTATATTTTTTTGCTACATTTCCCATAGCTTCAGGGTCGTAGACGTGAATTTTTGTTTCATGTTTTAGCAATTCATCTATCAAATACAGAGCAGGAGCTTCCCGAATATCATCCGTATTGGGCTTGAATGCCAATCCCCAAATAGCTATTTTTTTGCCATGAAGATCTATTTTTGCCTGCATTCTTTGAAAGAAGAGTTCACGTTGTTTTTGGTTTACATCTATTACAGCGTTTATGATTTTAAAATCATAATCATATTCTTTTGAAATGCTTTGAAGCGCTTTAACATCTTTTGGAAAGCAGCTTCCACCATATCCAATTCCTGGAAATAAGAATCGATTACCGATTCGATTATCCGTTCCGATTCCTTTTCGAATATCATTGATATCGGCACCTACTTTCTCCGCTAAATTAGCCATTTCATTCATAAATGAAATTTTAAGAGCTAGGAAAGAATTTGCGGCATATTTTGTCATTTCGGCTGATTTTTCATCCATTATAATTACGGGATTGCCTTGTCTTACAAATGGCGCATAGAGTTTTTTCATGAGCGTAATGGCTTGATCACTACTACTGCCAATTACAATTCTATCAGGTTTTAAGAAATCTTCTACAGCATATCCTTCGCGCAAAAATTCGGGATTTGATACTACGTCTACTTTTGTAGTACATTTTTTATCAAAAATAGCTTGTACTTTAGCTGCAGTGCCAACTGGAACAGTACTTTTATTCACAACAATTTTATAATCTGTTATAATTTGACTCAATTCATTGGCCATATTGAGTACATAACTTAAATCTGCTGAACCATCTTCACTTTCAGGCGTTGGTAGTGCTAGAAAAATAATTGTAGCTTGTTGGACAGCTTCTTTGAGATTAGTAGTAAACATTATTCGCTCTTCTTTGATATTTCTTTTGAGCAAAATATCCAAAGTAGGTTCAAAAATTGGAACTTCACCATTTTTAAGTTGTTGTACTTTTTCTTCTTGAATATCTACACATATAGTATTGACACCAGTCTCTGCAAAACAAACACCGGATACCAATCCTACATATCCAGTTCCTATTACGGCTATTTTCATCTTTGTATATCCTTATTTATTACGCAAAAATAGTTTTTTTATATTAAAAATTAAAGAAATGTATTAGAAAATCCTAGATTTTACTGGAATTGAATATATATTTGTACTTTAAAAAGAATGATATAATTGAAATGATGAAACAGGTTAGAACACGATTTGCACCTTCACCTACTGGACCTTTGCATATAGGAGGTATCCGAACTGCTTTATATGCATACTTATTTGCCAAAAAACATCAGGGAGATTTTTTATTACGTATTGAAGATACAGATCAGAATAGAACGGTACAAGGTGCAGAAGAATATATCATTGAAACCTTAATATGGTGTGGAATTATCCCTGATGAAGGTGTAGGTTTTGGAGGTAAATATGGTCCATATCGTCAATCTGATAGAAAAGCAATTTATAGAGAATATACTCAAAAATTAATAGAAAACGGCAGTGCATATTATGGTTTTGATACAGATGAAGAATTAGCAGTATGGAGGGCAAATTCTGCTGAAAAGAATAACGGTATTTCGGATGCATATAATTTTTCTACACGTAGTACTATGCGAAATAGTTTGACACTTTCCAAAAACGAAGTAGCGGATTTGTTAAGCAATAATGTACCTTATGTTGTCCGTTTAAAAGTGGATGATGGTGAAGATTTGATATTTGAAGATACTATTAGAGGGCAGGTAGCATTCAAAAAATCACAATTGGATGATAGAATTTTATTAAAAAGTGATGGTATGCCTACCTATCATCTTGCCAATGTTGTAGATGATTATTTAATGAAAATATCACATGTAATTAGAGGTGAGGAATGGTTGGCATCTACACCTCATCATATTTTGTTGTATAGAGCCTTTGGCTGGGAGGATGAAATGCCTAGTTTTTCTCATTTACCTTTGATATTAAAACCCGATGGTAAAGGAAAATTAAGTAAAAGAGATGGTGATAGATTGGGTTTTCCAGTATTTGGATTGGCTTGGACAGATCCAGAGAGCAAAGAAACTTCTCTGGGATATCGAGAGAAGGGATTTGAACCTCAAGCATTTATTAACTTTTTGGCAATGCTAGGCTGGAATGATGGTACTGAAAAAGAAATTTTTTCTGATGAAGAATTGATACATAGTTTTTCATTGGAACGTGTTCATAAGGCAGGAGCTAAATTCAACTATGACAAGGCTATTTGGTATAATCAACAATTCTTAAAAAATGTAAATTTAACATATTTAGCTTCTTTTTTTGAATCATATGTGTCAAAAAATAGCTTAAATTTATCTAATACCTTTATCCAAAAATATTGTGAGATTTTTAGAGAACGAATTTCATTTATTCATGATTTGGAAAAAATAGGTAGCTATTTGTATAGTGATATAGAGTCATTTGATGTAGACTCATTAAAGAAAAAATGGTCTTTAAAGTCACTAGATTTTGTAAATGATTATATATCTAAAATTGAAACTACGGAATTTGAATCTATAAAATTGGAAGAATTGTTCAAAGAATTATTGAACAAATATGAAATGGGTATGGGACAAATGATGCCAGTTTTTAGAATTGCATTGACAGGAATTATGCAAGGTCCTTCGGTGTTTGATTCTATGTTATTATTGGGAAAGGAAGAAAGTATAAAACGCTTAACTAATTTAGAAGTTTTGACTAGAGATTTTTAAAATTTTCCTTTAATTATTTCCTTTATTTTGTCCTTTATGCATTTTTCTAGTTTGCTTGTGTCACATTCGCATACATATGAGTCTTTTAATTTGTCACAAATTTTATCTTTCATTTGTTTTTCCTTATATAAGAAATCCATACAATCGCAGCAATTTCTTAGATGGGTGATTAATTGACTTTTTGTGTTTTCATTTAGTTCATTATCTAAGTAAAACATCAATTGTTCTTTAATCTCATTACAAGTAACTGTATTCATTGAATAAATATTTTTATAATTTAATTATCTTTTTTCTTTATAACCCAAATTTTTTCCATAGGTTTTTAGTTTGTCCTTTAGAAGATTTCGTGCTCTAAAAAGTCTTGAACGAACTGTCCCAATTGGGATTTCTAATATTTCACTTAATTCTTCATAGCTAAATTCTTCTATATCGGCTAATAAAATGATTTGCCTATAATCATGCTGGAGTGCATCAAGGGCTTTGGTTACCTCATCACCTATTAGACCTTTATATGCATCTGTTGTTTGAAGATAGTTGTTGTCCGCTACATTATTTAGCTCATCATCATTATCATTATCCCCCGATTCATAAATTGTATCAAAAGAGAAATGAACAGGTTTGCTATTCTTTTTTCGATAATCATTTATAAAACCATTTTTCATGATTTTAAAAAGCCATGCTTTTTCATTGGTTCCTTCCTGAAAATTTTCAATAAATCGGAAGGCTTTTATAAAAGTATCTTGAACTAAATCATTGGAATCGTCCTCATCTTTTGTAAGATAAAAAGCGTAATTGTACAATTGTGAAAGGAAAGGAATAAATTTTAAATTAAAATAATCTTCTTTTTCTTTATTTGTTTTAAATACTTGTTTGTGTTCCGACATTTGATTCTTGAAAGATCTTACTTGTGGATTTGAAATTTGATAGAATTCGTAATATCTCCGTTGCTCAATATTATATGGTAATTCCCATTTGTTAAATTACCAAAATCAAAAGGATGAACAGTTACATCTTTTCTGTGCATTAAAGGAGTGCTAAATACATTCTGCCCTAATGAATTAAATACATTCATTTCCAAATCACCAACTACAGGGTATGAAATCTCTAGCTTAATAAGTCCATCTGTTGATGGATTTGGAAACACACTAAGCCCTAACTGATTTTTTGTTGAATTAGAAATAGTTGTAACAAATTTAGGCTTACCAAAGTAACTTATCCATGCACCTCCACCTCCTTTTTGGAATAAATTTTCAAAGGTAATGAATTGAACGTTATTTTCTATCCCTGCATCGGTAGGTTGTATAATATCATATCCAAAATTCAAATTTTGGCCTGAAACTAAATTAAGTAGAGAGCTATTAAAAGGGAAGTCTTTAGTTTTTATCCATGTTACATCAGTTTGATTCAGAGTAAAATCATTAGTTCCATAAAAATTGACTAAATTTAATGCTTCAGTTCTTAGCGCGGTAACTTCTGCATTATCATAATAGAATTTAACATCTATAGGATTGAAAATGGTACCTGTGTCTACATCCAAATTCCAAAATCGTTTTGAAAAAATAGAACCACTAAATTCATCTTTTACATTAACTCTATCCTGATACATATTAGGACGAACTATAATATCTGCATTTGTTTTAATGGCATTTGAATATTTTCTAATGGCAAAAATAACTTTATCTTCATCATTTACAGGACTAAAGTATGTCCATCCAGCACTATCAGTACATTGTTCTACTGCATCAAAAACAGAAGTGGGAACAAGATATGCGGAGGTACGTCCAACTTTAATTTTTACGGTAGCTATTCTAGATGTTGTAACTAATGCACAAGGTGCAGTACCCGATATTTCTACCGTGTAATTACCCGTTGTAGAAGCATTTACTTTTTTTATTATTAATGTGTTAAAAGTGTCTTTTGGTAAAGGAGCATTATCTTTCTTCCATAGAAATTTAAGTCCATTTTGTGCTATAACTTTTAATGTATCCGTTGCGCCTTCACATAAAGATAAATCTTTTGGCTGGGAAGTAATAATGACAGCGGGGGTTATATTTATTCTAAAATTTGTACTTCCAATTTCATTGCAACTCGCATCGCTATTTACTTTTACCATATAAGTCCCAGTATCTTGGATACTTAAAAATTTGAGTAAAAATATAGAATCTACCTGGCTTTGTAAAGCAATACCATTCTTAAACCATTGATATTGTTTAACATTTTTAGTATTCAGACCAAATTTTATTGAATCGCCTTCACATTTTGTGAACAGCAAAGAAGGATTACTCAGTAATTGTGGTTTGGATATTACTTTAACAGTAATATCCGAAGAGGATATATCGGAGCATGTTCCATATGCATCCAAAATGTATTTATAAATACCGGAATCCGGAAGTGTTGCATTGTTGGAAATTAATAATGTTGAATTTGAATCATTTAAAGGTAGATTATTCTTAAACCATTTAACATTTTTTGCATTACTAAAATTAGCTTGTAATTCTAATTTATTATTTTCACACACAGTTTTATTTGATGGGATAAAATTGGCAATAGGCTTAGGTGAAACAGTTACGATTGTATTAGTGGAATAGGCAGTAGAACATCCCTTAAAGCTTTTGGCTTCAATGAAATAATATCCAGTATCGGTCAATTTGGATCGTTGTCTAGTAAATGAATCTGCAAATTCAAATTGAATTGGACTACCATTTTTAAACCATTGTAGCTGTGTATAATTATTAGGTGTGGATTTGATCTTTAATTCAGCACCTTCACAAAGTTCAATTAAAGGAGTTAATGGATTTGTAAATGATGGATGTGGAACTACATTTAACTTAAAAGTATTTGACGTAATTTCTTTACATCGGTGTTTATCATTAATTTTTACTTTATAGTCACCATTATCGGATAATTGAACATTATTAAAATTAATAGTTGATTTGTTTGGAGCTCCAATTACAGCATTGTTTTTCATCCAAGTAAATGTATCGGCAAGAATGTGATTTAGCATATTTGAGTCAGATCCACCTATACAAAGATTCAGATAATCTAGAGTATCAATAATGGATGCAGTAGGATAAAATGAAACTAAAATTTTCTTAGAAAGAGTATCTCTATTACATATACTATCAGACGAAATTGTTACACTATAATATGCAGCATCTTTTAGGCTAGTATTAGGAACAATATATGATTTTGAGGAAGATGTAATAATGGCGGTATCATTTCTATTCCATGTAAACTTATTTCCAAAAATATCTGTGGCAATACTAAGTTTTAAACTATCGCCTTGGCAAAGCTCAGTTCTTTCTATATCTTTTGTTATTAAGGGTACTCTTGCATTTATAACTCTAGCAGTAAGCGTATCTAATGAGCCATAGCATGGATTTGGAGAAATTCTAATATTATGAAAATACATGTATTGTGTGATTAGATTTCCTAAGTTATATCCACTTGTAAGCGTCATAGATCCGGAAGGTACTGTAAAATTGTATGGCCCTGTTGTAGAGCTATTAAGTATAGCGAAATTACTTAAAAACTTTGCAATTAATCGGTATTCTGTTCCAGCATTAGGAACAGATAAGTTTAAGGGGATTAGAGTTGCAGTTGTAGCATTAGGTGCCGTTACGGTAATTGTATCGGTTTCTGATATTACATTACCCGCTTTATCTATTACTGCTACTACTATTCGTCCACCTGTTGCTTGACAAAATAGATTACAAGAGTTTATGATTATGGATCTTGAAGTATTAAATGCTAATCCTGTATTGATACTTACAAAATTTAATGCAGTGCCTAGTGTTGTTCTTCCAATTATTTCGTTGGTTTGTCTTCGAGCTCTTACATAATATGAAGTAGTTTTATTAATATTTGGAGTAGTAAATCTTTTTCCAACATTAATAAAATCAAATTTATCACTTAATGTTGAATTATACCAAACAAAAGAATCAGATGCTGCACCATTTACGGATAATAATAAAGAGCCACGTTCACAAATTCTTCCTGTGTCTAATTTTTGGGTAATAGTGGGATTTACTACTGCAAAAGTAGCTGTAGAAACAGTAGCACTTACATTCCCCGCATCTGTAACAGTAACTCTAAATGATTTAGCTGAATCTAAAATAGCTTTTATTGTTTTTGAAGTACCAAGTAATGTTGTACCCGAAAACCACTGATATGAAAATGGAGGACATCCTCCTGTGTGACTTACAGATAAAGTAATTTCGTCTTGCAAACAATTGCTCACAAGTCCATTATGAGATATGATTGGAACAATAGATCCGCTGGACAAATTTACTCTTAGTCTATTTGTATCTCTAATACAATTATTATTATCAGTTATTCTTATTCCTAAATTTGTAGGAAATGAGGTAAAAGTTACATCTAAAGAGTCTGTTATATTTGTTATAAGGTTATTATTCAATGTCCATTTATAATCAAGTGGTTTAATGTATATTTTATAATCCTCTACTTCACCTTGATTATGAATTACATCATTTAATTGTATAGGATTAATACTATTAACTACTCTAATTCTCGAAAAACCAGGTTTTGCATTTTTTTTGATATAAATATTTCCTGTTTCCGTTCTTCCTCCACGAGTAGGAGAAGCTACAGAATTATACACCATTTCACCAATATCATTAAAATAACCATTTCCGTTGAAATCAATATATATAGCAAAATAATTATTTAAGGTATTGGTAGAAGAGCTTGATATTGAAATAGGATAGCTTTGTCCTATATTAAAAGTGTCAGTTCGGATACTCGAAAAATTAGAATAGGCTCCTGCGGTACCTGAAGCAGTGCCAATAGTTCCCGTTAGACTATTGATTGTAGATGAGTTATTAAGAGTCCCAATTTGAAAATTTGTGATATCAGTACCCGTTGTTGGTGCATTAATCGTTGGAGGTACGTTGAAAGAAGTTGGATCGGGTGCTATTTCTCTGAAATATCGAGCTGTATTATTTATACAAGCTGAAGTATCTCCAGAAATTATGGGAATATATGCACCAGAAACAACATTATCATTATAAAAATAAAATGGTGAAAACGTAGTATCTTCTGTGCTCATAATCCCTTCAATTCTATAACTAACTAAGGCATTCGCTGGAGTAGGTATTGGGATATTTGCCGTATAAATATTTCCACCAGATGTAGTCATACGAATTCTGGTATTAGCCCCACCATCAAAATTATATATCAACATAATACTGTCCAATGCATTGCCAGGAGTAACTGTTGCAGATACAATTCTGGACTGGGGTATGCAAGGATTTGTAGCGGCAGTATGTGATACGGAGGTGATATTAGCTCTTGTCAATGCACTTCCAATATATTCGTCCGCACCAATATCTGGCTTAGTCAAATTTCTGGCAGTTAAATCAATGTCAAAGAACATCCCGTTGGCGATTCCTCCACCCTTTACTTTAGATACAGCATTGGGAGTTATATGAAGATCTGTAGCTGAAACAAAAGGCGGATTTTCAATAATACTATTAAACTCTCTTTGTATGGCATCTTGCCAATTTGGAAGAGTTGTTAACGTTGTAGTGCTTGCGCCTAATACCCCAACGTGCCCATTTGGTACCCAATAACTATTATTGTTTATAAGTGTTGTAGCGGGAATATTTTGTGTGTATAAAAAATGAGCAAATGTATTTAATCCAATATTTCTGTTTACGAATATATTATTTTGAAGTGATGCTAAATTCGATGTCCCATTTGTAAAAGCTATACCATAATTTGAATAGTTCAATACGGTTCCTTGATTTGGAATTTCATTTAATACTATTGTATTATTATCAATTTTTAAATTGGTAAATCCATTTCCTGAAATTCTTATACCATAGGCTGCATTTACAGGAGGTGGGTTGAATTGAGCTATATTTCTCCTCGCAACAATGTCTCTAATAAAATTATTGCTTATTTCTACTGAAATACAATTAGAGGCACCACTTAAGTTAATACCATATACGCCAAAGGTTAAAGTCGTATAATTTTTAATATTTCTAATATTATTAAATCGTATTAAAGTTCCCGCAGTTCCTGAGCCTAATTCTATCCCTTCAGCATCGGCCCCATAACCAGATACAGATGCTTGACCTACTTGAATATCATTACCTTCTATCAAGGCAAAAGTACCATTGGCTAAGCCTGCATTGCTACATGTATTTGTTATGAAAATTCCTATATTTGATATATTATTAGCATCAACACTGTTTCCTATAATATTATTTTGTATTTTTAGGGTTTCAAATTCAAAATTAGTTGACCCTACGGCATGAATGGCATTTGTAAATCTAAGAAATTCATTGTTTAATATAGTGATATTATTATTAATAAAACCAGGATTTAATAGATTTGTAGTACTAACTCCCCCTAAAACAATAGCAAAATTAAGAGTTGTAGGTGATGTTACCCCATTCCTTGGCCCAATAAAAATACAATTTTGAATTTTATTATTAACAGCGCCATCTGTATTAGAATTTGAGCCAAATTTAATATGAGCAATATTTGTAATAGTGGAAAAACCAGAAGAAAAAGTCAAATTTCTTGCACCTGGAGTATTGGCATCATCCCCTTCTATTGTTATATTATCGGCGCCATTAAACTCTATGATGCTTCTGTTTGTATTTCTAGTTGCATTAGCATTAACGGTAACATTACCTACTGGTCTAATTAATATATTATTGTAATTGGATAAACCAGTATTTGATGCATTTAATGGGATTGGTAAAGCAGGTTCTATGGTATTACTGACAATCGAAATTGTAATATTACCGCCATGAACTCCATTATTGATAGCTTGAAAACAACTGTTTAATGTTGTGTAGCTTCCTGAAAGAGTCCCAATAGTCGCCACGATATTTACCTGAGATTTTGAAGTATATGCTAGTAAAACAAGTAAAATAAAAATACTTATTTTTTTAGTTTTATAAATTATATTGTATAAATTCACCATAGGAATTTTTTTATTTTTTTTCAACTCACAAAGATATTAAAAAAAAATAAATTTAAATAAGAAAAATTTGAAGCAATTTTTCTCCATTTTTTTTGGAAAAATCGCATCATTTTTGAAATTAAAAGGAGCCAAAAACGACCGAAAAACTCCAGTAAAAACTATTGAAAAAGGTATTCCTATTGCCAAATTCGCTATTTTCTAATATTCTGCTATCGTCATAATGAACAAATTTATAACCAACTCCAGCTTGCATTTTGAAAATTTTAGCAGGCATAAATGCTACTTTAAATTCTGGACTAGCGGTTAAAAAAGGCTTTGTATTAATTGTTCTTTTTGTTCCTCCAAGTTCTAAGTCATTGACATTGGATAAAAAAGTACCAATTTTGGCAGATAAAATAAACTGAATGGGTTTTTCTGCTAAAATTACCCCTCCAAATTGTGCTCCAAAATCGGAAGGTGTAATAGATACAATAGAGGATTCGTTTTGTGACGATAATTTATATAAATTATTTTCATCATAATTTGTTAAAGACGTGGTTTGGCTACCATAATACAATCCTGCAAAATATACTTTGTTGATAATCAATCCGCCTCCACCATACAACCAGTTTCCTTGAAATTTAGAATTGTGCATGATATTATATTCAAGGTAGCCATATCCTCCTACTCCGTTATCATGGACTTGAGCTTTAACTATGTTTGATGTAAATATCGTTAATAAAATAAAAAAGTATACTTTTTTTAGCATTTAAATATTTTATTTGTTTAGTTCAATATGTTTTGAATCAATTGCTCTTTTATCATCTGCACTTGTGTTCCATCCTTTCCAAAACATACTTCCTTCTTTTTTGCTATCTTTTATTATTCCTTCTTTGAATTGAATCATAGTAGTATTTAAGTGCATGGATACCCATCCTGGTTTTTTGTGTGCAAAAACAGCTTTTGATTTTGAAACAGCCTTTGATTTCATGCCTTCTTTCCATCCTAGAAATTGCATACCTGTTTTTGAATATCCTACTCCATCTTTTGAATCATAGTCTGTAAGTTCTATCTCGTATCTCAATTCCTGTAACCATTGCTCCTCATTTAAAATAAAACCAAATGATTTTATACCAAGTAATGAATTTTCATATTTTGTAGGTTGTCCGTAGAGTTTTTTTTGGACAGGTTCGTATGGTGGGGCTATATCGGTCGTCCACGCATAACTTTTTTTATTAAAAAAATCAAAGGCTATAGCATTCTCATCATCAAATCCAATAATTAAAAATGAAATTTTTAACTCATAATGAGTCGCATTTTTCATTATAGAACATTCAGCACTTCTGCAGTTTGATACCCAATTTGAATTTATTTTTATCCTCAAATGGTTGGAGTCAATAAGATATGGGTCTTCTATTTGTATATCAAATAAAATAGGTAAGTCAGACTTCTCTTCTGATTTTAAATCAAATCCATTAATTAAAGATTTATACTTCTTTAATTTTTTCAACCAATTAGGTAAATCAATTGAAATTTCTTTCGATTGCGATAGTAACTGAGTTTCCTTGCCTGAAAGTTTTAGGCTAATCTCTCCTTCATAAAATCGTAAATGTCTTGATGCTATATATGAATAAAATATTGTGTAATAAGTGCTATCGCTTCCTAGTCCCGTTGCACTATAATAGTTGCTTGATGCATTTTTAATTTCGTTCATTTTAACATTACATCCTATTCGATTGATCCTATGATTATAACTCCAAAGATGATTGAATCCTCTCCAGATTAAGGCTTTGTTATAGGGTTTTAATGTCGTATCTGTTTCTAAATTTTGACATGTAATAGTATTTGAAAATGTAATAAAAAAAAACAGAAAGAGTACTTTAATCATGTTGTAAAACTATATAACTTATATCACTTCCACTGATTTTTTTGAAATCCAAAAAGTACTATCCGATTCATTTTTAATATAATATTGATTTTCTAAGTTTTCTAATAATTCAATTTTTTCTCCCATTTTTAACAGCCCTAATTTTTGATTCATATTGGCGTCTTTATATCCATAGGGTTCTGTAGCTATAATTATTCCTTTGTTTCTATTTTCCAAAATTGATTTTTTTGAAAAAATAATGATTATTATTGCTATCCCAAAAGTAAGAAAGAGATAAAATAGCCTCTGAAATTGAAATTTTCCGTTTATCTTTTTAATAAAATAAAATAATATTGCTAGTATTATAAAAATTAAACACATCATCTGCCATCCAAAAATTGAAAATAAATCTAAAAGCGATAGCCACCAATTAACAAAAAACAATTGATTGTTCTCATTGTATAAATACAGCTTAGCGCGCGCTATTTTTAGGTTTAGTTGCGCTTTTTCATTGTTGTAATTCTGTTTTACCGCTTTTTCAAAATACAAAATGGCTTTTGCCCATTCTTTTTGGCTGGCATAGGCAGTTCCAATATTATTGTATATCAATGATTTATCTACAGTTTCATCTTTTGTTTGTTGATTCCAAATAGAAATAGCTTGCGAAAAATTTTCTTGTTTATAAGCTTTTTCGGCATCTTGAAGCGATTGTGTATTTCCAAAGAAATAAAAACAACTCCAAACTATCAGTATCGTATATTTTCTCATCATCTTATTTTTTAGTTTTTCCAATTTCTTTTTCCAAATTTGTCAATATTGACAAGGTTTCTTCATAGCGCTGCTTCATAGTTTCGGTCCCAAAACTTGAATACAATCCCATTTCGCAGGAATCCAAAACGCCTATTAATTGCTGAGATGATGATTCGGAAACGCCTACATGACTCAATCGTTCTTGAATATTTTCTCGGTTCAATTCAGACGTTTCCATTTGTAATTTATTGGCTAAATAATTCCAGATACAACGAGTAGTTTCATTGTAGAATGCAATTTTATCGTTTTTATCCAATTCAATTTTAGCCAATTTCATTTGTTTCTGAAGCATAGCAGCTATCTTTTTATCATCGGCAAATCGTGAGGATGCTTCAGACGATAATCGTTCGTAGATTTCATAAATAACTACCAAGAGCAATGGCATCAAACACCAAAGCCAAAACATATTGAGAGGTGCATGATAATTTGTGATAGCAGAAACGGTCTCGATAGTTCCAATTTTCTGTTTTGCTAAGTTATATCCATCAAAGGATTTGCTATTGCCTTTTCGTTTGGTAGGAGAGCCTGTAATTTCCAATTCTGTAGGGTCTGCTTTTAGGGTTACATACGCTTTTTTTGTCAAATCAAAATATGTGAACTCAAAAGGAGGTGTTTTGTACTTGCCCGGGTTGTGGGGTATGGCTACAAAATTCCACGTTTTACTGCCATTATAAACGGGTAGGGGATTGTAATTCTCTTTTAGAGTAGGCTCAAATACTTCAAAATCTTCGTCCCATTCCATTTTTGGATTTTCTATCAAAGGCAAATTTCCCTTTCCTTGAACCTCTATTTTGTATTCCAAGGTCTCATCGGTCTTCAAATTTTTCTTATTGGTATAGGCATTCATCGTGAAATTTCCTACAGCGCCTCCAAATGATTTTGGGGCATTTTCTGGCAAGGGCAATACTTGAATTTTTACACTTCCCGAGGTTAAATTATAAGGAATTTGTTTATACTCTATCGAATTGAATGTGCCACGCATCATGTCTTCCATTTGCATTTCCATCAATTCAAATAAATCTCTCGGTTGTCTTCTGTTTCTTTGCGCAGGTTTGGACTGCACAGGCACCAACGCTATGGTTTTCATATTCAACGGCGTAATCTCCAAGGTGCCTGTTTTGGTAGGGAAAAGTATTATTTTCTTAATTTCTACGCTTACAAATTCTTTGCCATTGATGACTTCTCGTTTCATTTCGGGTTTTTCTGGCAATTTTATATCCTGACTCCAAAATCCATTGAAGTTAGGAACTTTTTCAGCTTCAAATCCCGTGCTGTTTACTGCCGTATAAATTTTAACTGAAGCCGTCAATTGCTCGCCAAGATAGACTTTGGATTTATCTACAATAATTCGCGCAAAAATATCTTTTTTCAAATCAATTTTAGACGCATCGGTATAGACGCCTGGAGGCGCACTTTGGGGAGCTTGTTGTCCTCTTCCGGGATTTGAAAAAGGATCAAAAGGGTCATAAAATGGATCAAAAGGATTGCCTTGAACTTGCTGTTGTCTTGGTATAGAACCCGCTTTGACTACTTCTATCTCTATAGGTTGGCTTTCTACTACTTGCCCCGATGTGAGCACAAAACCCATTTTGGGGAAAATCTGTTTTCCAATCTTTTTACTCGTGAAAAAATACGTAAACGAAGTAGTATTGGAACGATTCATTTGTCCGTTTACGATAGAAACATTGGAGCTACGCCCTACTTGAGGACCACCCAATAGCTGAAATGCTCCAAAATTCGGTGTTTTTATGTCCTTTACCTCTATATTTTTTGCTTCAAATACAACTACAAGTTCTTCTCCTACTTCTATTTTTTTAGCGCTCAATTGCATGGATATCCCTTGTCCAAATATGGATTGAAATCCAGCGATAAAAAGTATTGAAAAGAATAATTCTCTTAGCTTCATGTCAAAAATAATTTTTGAGTTGCAAAAATCTATAAAAAAAATTGAAAAAAAAATATTTTTAAGAATTATTAATTAAGTTTTAGTTTATTTGTAATTCTAAAATAAATTAAATGCGGAAAATAATTGTAGAACCTACCATTTTTGAGATTGAGAACCATCAAATTGATTCAAAATATTCAATCTTGATCTCAAAAAGTATAGAAGCCACGAAGCTTTCTTATTCACCTTATTCTGAATTCAAGGTAGGTTGTGCAATATTATTGGATAATGGTGAAATTGTACTTGGTGCTAATCAAGAAAATGCCTCGTATCCTATTTGTATTTGTGCAGAAGGTATTACGTTAGGTGCAGTTTCTACTCAGTATCCTTCTCAGAAAATATTAGCCGTAGCCATTCATGTTTCCAATCTTGATGCTCCCGTAAGTCCTTGTGGACTTTGTAGGCAGAGTTTTTTGGAATATGAAAAAAGAATGGGAAAACCATTTGAGTATTTTTTAGTAGGGAAAAATCATACACTTTATTTTAATGGAATAGAAAATATACTTCCATTGGCATTTAAGGAATTATAAACTATATATTAATTTCCTTTTTCTATTTTTGCAAATGTGCTAAAACGTTTAACTTTTTATGAATTTACATTTTTATAACTCATTAACACGTAAAAAAGAAAGATTTGAACCAATATTGCCCGGAAAAGTGGGAATGTACGTTTGTGGACCCACATTGTACAACGAACCCCATATGGGAAATCTTAGAACGTTTATTCATTTTGATACGATTGTACGTTATCTCAAATTTATAGGCCTACATGTGAAATATGTACGAAATATTACCGATGCGGGTCATATTACTAACAGTCTTGGAAATGAAGTAGATAGTGTGTCTATTGCTGCCAAAATGGAGCAAAAAGAACCTTTGGAGTTGGTGTATTTTTATAATGTAAAATTTCAAAAACTAACAAGAGATTTTAATCTTTTACCACCAGATATTGAGCCTACCGCTACCGCACACATTCAAGAGCAAATTGAAATTATTGAAAAAATTATTGAAAATGGGTTTGCGTATGAGGTGAATGGTTCGGTATATTTTGATGTGAAAAAATATATGGAAAAATATCCGTATGGCGAGCTAAGCGGCCGCAAGGTTGATGATTTGATAGAAGAAAGTAGAGAATTGAATGCACAAGATGAGAAACGATTTTTTGCAGATTTTGCTTTGTGGAAGGCTGTAGATGCCGATGCCATGCAACAGTGGCGCAGTCCATGGGGAATGGGAGGTCCAGGCTGGCATATTGAATGTACAGCTATGAGTACCAAATATTTGGGAAAAGAATTTGATATACATGGTGGTGGGATGGATTTGAAATTTCCACATCATGAAGGCGAAATCGCGCAGAGCTGTGGCTCAATGGGCAACGCACCCGCTCGTTATTGGTTGCATGCCAACATGCTGAATGTTAATGGAAAAAAAATGAGTAAATCGCTTGGAAATTCATTTTTGCCTTATGAAATTATAGAGGGAACATCGCCGTTGTTTTCAAAGGCGTATTCGCCTCAAGTCATCCGATTTTTTATGATGATGAGCCATTATAGAAGCGAATTAGATGCTTCGGATGAAGCATTGCAGGCGGCAGAAAAAGGATATCAACGTATATCCAGAGCTTTTTCAAAGATTGATTCCTTGCCTATACAAGCTAATAATGATAAGGTTTTAGCTCAATTGGAAGAAATTGCTACGAATTGCTATGCCGCAATGGACGATGATATCAATACTTCGGTGACAATTGCGCAGCTTTTTGAATTGACGAGTATTATCAATAAAATTCTGGCAAATGAAATCCAAATAGGAGAGAGAGAACGCTCAAAAATTAAAGAAATTGGTTTTGGATTTTTGGAAGAAGCGTTAGGCGTACAAATTGAAGCGCCGCATCAAGATAATAGCAAGATCAATGACGTAATGCAATTGGTGCTAGAACTCCGCAAGCAGGCTAGAGATAACAAAGACTTTGCTACCAGCGACAAAATTAGAGATACCCTTTCTAAAGCAGGAATAGCTATTAAAGATGGCAAAGACGGCTCGAATTTTGAGATTTTGTAATGAATATAAAGTAGGTATTTTTGTTTAGCTAATTTTCAACGGTTCGTGCAAAGCGATTCGATTTCCTTCGCTGTCTTCAAATTCGGCTACAAATCCATTTGAACCAACCGATGTCTTGGGATATAAAATCTTTGCAGGGTACTTTTGAATCAATTCCAATGTGTTGTCTATACTTTCTGTATGAAAATAAATGATAACACCTTCTTTTGTTGGCTTGTATACATCCCCTTTTACCAAAGCACCTGTAATGCCGTGTGAAGCATCCGAAAACGGAAACAATGCCATTTCGTAATGGTCGATGATTTCTTTTTGGAACGTAAAACCAAAAATACTCGTATAGAATTTCATCGCTCGGTCAAGATCCAATACAGGGATTTCAAAATAAGTAACGGGGTTTTTCATGTTGTTAAAACTTAATTTTTGTATAATTTCATAGCCGTCCAGTTATTTTCTACTATAAAATCAGCTTTTTGGTAGCCAATAGTACCATAAGCATTTTCCAAATCCTGCATATCGGCTTCGTAGAATCCACTCAAATATAAGATTGTGCCCGATTTTGAAAGTTTTGCCAATGCCTCTACCGATGCGAGTAAGATATTTTTGGTAATATTAGCGATAATAATGTCCATTTTTTGATGTTCAAAATCTAAAAATCCTGCTTTTTTTGCCTCATCCAAATCGCCTTCAAAAAATTGAATGGAGGCTACATTATTGATTACCGCATTTTCGATAGAATTTTTGTATGCCCACTCTTCATTGTCATTGGCCCAAACGTTTTTTGCACCCATTTTCTTAGCCATTATAGCCAGTATACCCGTTCCTGAGCCATAATCAAATACATCTTTTCCTTCAAAATTTTCTTGACTGAGTAGCGTCATTACCGATTTGGTAGTTTCGTGATGTCCTGTTCCAAAACTCATTTTTGGGTCGATGATAATTTCATTTTCACAATCCAATGGCGGATGAAACGAAGCGCGAATGCCCCATTTTCCATTCAAAATTTTAAGAGGTTGGAACGATTTTTCAAAAACTTCATTCCAGTTTTTATCCTCCACTTCTTCGATAGTATAGTTAGCGATTAAGCCCATTTCACGTATCGCCTGCTCCAATTCTTTTTGGTCTTGGTCTGCTTTTCGGTACGAAACGGTCAGTTGATTATCTTCTTCCAATACCGATTCAAAATTGGAAAATTCATTCAAAAGTCCTATATACATTTCCGATTCTTCTTCGGACGATACAGGTATATAGAGATTAAAAAAACTTTTTGTCATTTGTATGTATGTTTTACTATCAAAAATTTATTGTGTAGATAATTTGAGCCCTATTACGCCTATTATTACAAGAAAAATAAAGGCAAACTTTTTTTTATTGAAATTTTCTTTAAAATAAAAAACGTCCACTCCTGTCTGCGCTACCATAGCCAGTCCCATCCAAACCGCAAACGCTATGGTCAATGGAATGGATTTGCAGGCCATTGTAAAAAGGGTAACGTTGGCCACTCCAAATACGATATAGGTAAGCAAAGGTAATAATGCTTCCAAAAATCGTTTGTCCGAAATCCCAAACTCTTTGAAATTTCTCTTAATTTTGCTAATACTCAAAAATTTGAGCGACGATGCCCACAATACTTCAAATATTGAAGCCAAAAATAAAAATATCCACGATATATTCATATCATTTCATCTATTTCGTCAATAATAATTTCGTGAGAAGTCACTTTGGTATTGCCTCGCATTCCTATTACGCCTATTAGAATAAGCGAAATGAAAAATAGCTGAAACATATTGAAGCTATCTTTGAAAAAGAAAATATCCACTCCCGTCTGAATCACCATAGCCAGTCCCATCCATACCGCATACGCCACACTCATTGGAATGAGTTTATAGGCCGATGAGATAAAATATACAATGACCAACCCTATGATAAAATAGGCTATCAATGGAATCAATTCCAATCCAAACTGTGGATTTAGAATTTTTCCCTGCTTAATATAACTCCATATTACATCAAAATGTAGATATTTTTTGAGTGTAATGCCCCATAATACTTGGAAAATGGCGGCAATAAATACATAAATCCAGGCTTTCATACGCTAATGTTTAAAGGTCGTTTTTGTGAGCGTACCATCCATAAAATGCCAAATACCCAAAACAAACAAAAGGAATCCAATACGAATGAAAAATCCCAATTTTATCGGCTACAAATCCTTGGAAAGGAGGGATTAAAGCGCCTCCAATAATCATCATTACCAGCCAAGAAGAGCCAATATTGGTGTATTTGCCCAATCGCTTGGTAGCTATTTCAAAAATACAAGGCCACATAATACTCAAATACAACCCTCCGCTAATGATGAGCATCAACGTCCACTGAGAATGCATCAATAAGCCCGCAGCTACCGATAATCCGCCCAAAATACTCATAATGAGCAAGTTTTTAGGGGCTTTTTTGCCCGAAAAAACATAAGTGAGCGAAGCCACACATACAAAAAATGCATAAGGATAAATTTGAGTAATATCGTTTGATTTCAAATGATTTACAAATAAAATAACTCCAAATGCAAAGAAAGGCGCTACAAATTTGATGAATTTTAGTTGCGAATGTTTTTCAAAAAACACCTCGGTACTTCCTGCCCAGCGTCCTATCATCAAGCTACCCCAATACAGCGACACCCATATCGAAATTTTTTGCTCATCCACCAAGTATTCTTTTTTCAACAATTCGCCCAAATTGCTCCCAATGGCCACTTCCACTCCCACATATACAAATATGGCTACGATGCCTAGTATCAACTCGGGATATTTGGAAATTGAAAAATCTTGCATCATCGGTTCGCCTTTTTTTACTTCTGGCACTTTGCTAAACGTAATGACGGCTATTGCCATTATAAAAAATCCCGACAAAATCATCGCTACAGGTATCAAACTTTTTAAATTGGTAATCGGTTCGCTTATTTCTACCGACCCAAAAAGTACTTGGCTCAATAAAATGGGCGCTATCATTGTAGCAAACGAATTGACGCTTCCTGCAATATTGATGCGGTGATTGCCCGTTTCGGGGGTTCCCATAGCCAGCAAAAAGGGATTGAGTACGATTTGCTGCAATGAAAATCCAAATCCAATGATAAAAAGGGCCACCAAAAATAAATGAAAATTTGCTACCAACGAGGCAGGGATAAAAAGTATCGCGCCAATGGTGGAAATACCTAATCCCAATATAAGACCTTTTTTATAACCCACCTTATTCAGCCAGTCGCCTTGAGTTTGTGAATACATCAAATAGACCAATGAACCTACAAAATAGGCCAAATAAAATGCTAAATCTACCAACTGCGCTTCCAGCTGGCTGATATTAAAAAATCCTTTGAACGTGGGAATCAATATACTATTGGATGCCGCCACAAAGCCAAAAAAGAAGAAAATGGATACCAGCGAATACAACGAAGATTTATTTGGATTCATACTTTTATTTAATTTCAACAAAGTTGTAAAAATAAAAAAAAGAAATTAATACCCTTAATATTTGATAAATATTGAGAAAATACAATTTGATATATTTTAATATTCATATAAAAATCAATATTCAATATAGAATATTATTCTTCATAGTTGCTATTGAAATTTTCCCATCTTTTTGATAAATAAGCGTTGTTTTCTATGCTATCGTGGAATTGGCTTATAAGTTGATGTTTTTTTATAAATTCAAAAAAAGAAATAGTCATTTTGTGCAAAGAATCGTCTAAGGCAGTTGTCATATAAACTTTTTTACCAAAATCTATGCCTCTCAAAATATATGTCAATTGAAGTTCGGCTTCCATTTCTGGATTGGGATACCATTTCGAAAATTCTCTCAAAACGGCCTTTGCTTTTGCTATTTTGGCTCTATAGCCTCTTTTGGGAAAGATATAATCCGAAACTTTGGTTTTGTATTTATCCAATAATTTTTCTTCGTCTGGATTTTGAAAAAACTCGAGATAGTCTTTATTCTCTTTACTCTTTGAGTATAAATCTAAAATGATTGACTCTAAGGCGCTTTTATCAAAATGCTGAAGCTCTTTTTTGAGGCTGGACAAAGACATATTTATCGCAATGTAATTTTATTTCTGCCTAATTTTAATTTCCCATCTTCTTCCAATTGTTTTAGAAGTCTTGAAACTACCACACGAGCTGTCCCCAATTCATTGGCTAGTTGTTCGTGCGATACATTCAATATCATTTTTCCCGAAACTTCTCTTTTTTTGTTGAGGAGCATCCAAAGTCGTTCATCAACTTTTTTGAATGAGATAGCATCTATAATTTCGAGTAATTCCTCAAAACGTTTGTGATACAATTGAAAAATATATTCGAGCCACTGTGGATATTCTTTCATAAAAAGCGAAAATTTATCTATAGGTAAGAACAGAATTTCGGCATCATCTTCTACACTGGCTTTGATTCTACAGTTTTCATTGTGAAGTCCGCCTAGAAAAGACATCACGCAACTTTCGCCCGCTTGTATATAGTATAGCAATATTTCTCTGCCATCTTCTTCGGTTCTAAAAATGGACAAAACCCCTTTTGCTATGATAGGTATCGCATTGATACGAGAATTTTCATTCATTATCACATCGCCTGCTTTGTAGCTTTTGACAATGCTGTTTTGATACAATTTCTCTTTCAAACTTGCACTTATCTGCAAATCCAAGGCTGTTTTGGGTTGATGCATATTGCTATTTTTTCAATAATTTTTGATATTCTGCAGGTGTTTTTATTAATTTGATAGCCTCTTTGATATCTTCGTCGTGCGTAAAACCTCTTTCTATTTGGTCTCTTCGGCTATAATATCTTCGGATAATTTCGCCTTCTATCAAATCGGTAATATCTTTTTTATTCAATTGCAATTGTTGATTTTTTGATTCTTTAATTTTTTGACTCAATGCTTCAAATTGTGGTTTCAAAATCTCAAAACTTTTTTCATCTTCTGCTTTTGCCTTTAATGCTTTTAGCGGTTTTTCCAAATCAGAATCAAACTCAAATTTCTTGCTTTGAATGAATTTTGTAAATTTTTCATAATCGGCATCGGTGAAATTATATTGATTTGCATTGGCAGGTTTTGAATTTTTGAGTACATAGTCATTTGCAAACTCAGCTATCAAGCCTTTGGTTATCAATGCTACCGTAATATCGTGGTAATATTCTTTTTTTGTTTTAATATCGGGGTCAATGCCACCGCCATCGTATACTACACGGCCTCCTTTGGTTTTGAACGCAACTTTTAATGAATCGGGGATTTTCTTTACGCTACCATCTGGATTTTTTTCAGCATAATTGATAGCTTGAATACATCTGCCCGATGGAATATAATATTTAGAAGTAGTTACTTTCAATTGTGTATTGTATGGAAGAGGACGCGTCTGCTGCACCAACCCTTTTCCAAATGTTTTTCCCACCTACAATTACACCTCTATCATAGTCTTGTATAGCTCCCGATACAATCTCCGATGCAGATGCCGATGCGCCATTGGTAAGGATAATCAAGGGAATTTTATTGTCTTCGGCACGTTGTTGTGTTCTATAAGTTTTATTCCACTCCGCAATTTTCCCTTTTGTACTTACAATTTCGATATCTTGATCCAAAAATACATTGCTCAAATTCACCGCTTCGTGCAATAATCCTCCTGGATTGCTTCTCAAATCTAAAATGACACCTTCTAAATTATTGTCTTTTTTCAATTTTTTCAACTCTTCACGCACTTCATTTCCCGCATTGTCTGTAAAGCTATTTAAAGTGATATAACCAATATTGGGCGATGCCAAACCTGCATAAGGAATACTTTTAAGTTTGATTTCTTGTCTCAAAATCTCAAAATCCATTTTTTTCTCTGTTCCATCGGCTTGCATACGCATAATGGTAACTTTTACTTTGGTTCCAGCGGTTCCTTTTAGCAATTTACTTACATCAGAAGTTGCTTTACCTTTCATCGATTTTCCATCAATTTCAGTGATTTTATCTCCAATTCTAAGCCCTGCCTTGTATGCTGGCATTTCTTCATAAGGATCTTCTACATACACAAAATCACCTCTTTGTGATATGACACTTCCTACACCACCATATTTACCTGTAGTTTCAGCTCTAAAATCTTCTGTTTCAGCTTCTGAATAAAATTCGGTATATGGGTCCAAACTCTCTAACATGGCGTCAATCCCTTTTCGGATAACAGTGCTAGGGTCTATTTTATCAACATAGAACACATTCAATTCTTTGAAGAGCGATACAAAAATATCGATATTTTTGGACACTTCAAAATAGTCTACTTGACCTGTTGTAGCCGAAATGTAGAACAATGAGCTAATTCCAATTAAGGAAACGAGTACATACTTTTTGAATTTCATATTCATTTTTATCTATAATTTCTTGTTTTTTTTATTTTAATTCTTTATCCATAATTTTATTATCATGGAGTTTTACAGGGTTTTTGCCTTTACGCATTTTTATATTCAAAAATTCAATAAATAAGGAGAACATAATCGCAAAATATAAATATCCTTTTGGAATTGCATTTACCTCTAATCCATTCATGAATTTAAGATGCGACATGTGTGAAGCTTCCGCCAAAAGCATAACGCCGATTAAGATCAAAAATGATAACCCTAAAATTTGAATTGTAGGATTTTTATTTACAAAATCACTCACAGGTCCTGCAAATGCCATCATGATGATTACAGAAATAATTACCGATATAATCATGATTTCCATTCCTGTAGCATATCCAAATCCTTCGGGTGCCTCTTTCAAACTTACCAAACCAATAGCTGTAAGAATACTATCAAAAGAAAAAACTAGATTCAAAAGTGCTATTTGTATGATAGCTTTGGAAATACCACCTTTTGATTCTCTCGATTCCCCTTCGGTTTCACCCTCCAATTTCTCGTGGATTTCGCTTACACTTTTATATAACAAGAATAATCCTCCCAAGAATACAATTAAGCTTTGCCCTGATATGCCGAAAGATAAAAAATCGTTGTGTAAGCTATAAAATGGTTTGTTTAATGATAAAATAAATGAAAGTCCAAAAAGCATCATAATTCGAAATAATAATGCCAATCCTAATCCAATATTTCTGGCTTTGGGACGGTCTTTTACAGATAATTTTCCAGTAACTATGGAAATAAAAACAATATTGTCAATTCCTAGTATAATTTCTAAAAAAGTAAGGGTTATTATAGCTATGAGTGCTTCGGGTGCAAATAAGGCTGTAAAATTCATAATTGTAATAAAATTTCTAGATTTTTTTTATTTAATATAATTACTGATAAATTGAAGTTTGACAAGACGAATATCATCTTTTGGTAAATCATCATCTACAAAGGCTTTGTAGCATTCTTCAATATCACCCATTTCATTTCCTTTGAACCATTCAAACATCTCGTCTAGTAATTCTCCGTCCATGATATCATTCAAATAATAGTTAATATCTACTTTGGTACCATTCATTACAATACTTTCAAGCTCGTCTACCAACTCTTCAAAAGTATATTGTAACTCATCTGAAAGGATATCTAATGAAATTTTTTTATCGATACTTTTAATGATTTTTACTTTATCGCTACTCTTGTTTATAACCGTACGAATGGTATAATCCATCGGACGTTCAATATTATTGAGCGCTACGTGTTGAGCTATTTCTTTTATAAATAATTCACCAAATTTTTGAACTTTTGCTTTTGTGATTCCTGTAATATCTGCAAATTCATCTAATGTGATTGGATATTTAAGACACATTTCTTCCAATGACGGGTCTTGAATTAAAACATAGGGCGGCAAATTTTGTTTTTTAGCCTCTGATTTTCTCAAATCCTTCAAAATCTGAAATAATGCTTTATCCAAAGCGGAATGATTGCTTGAGGCCAAAATTACACCACTTTCATTTTCATAATCATGATTGAGTGCTATTTTTATTTGATAAGGGTTTTTAATATATTCATCCCCTTTTGGATTCATTTTTAGCGTCCCATACTCTTCTATTTCTCTATAAATAAGATTTTGAATAATTGCATTTCTTAATACAGAAGTCCAATACAACTCTTCTTTATCTTTCCCCGCCCCAAATTGAGATAAAAGATGATGTTTGTAGGATGTAATGGCATCCGATTTAATTCCCGTTAATATTTTAGAAATATGATTGATATAATGTGCTTCTTCGCATGCGTTTATAGTTTCAAGCGCTAGCACCATGTCTTGTGTAATATCTTTTTGTTCCTTTGGATTTCTACAATTATCACACATTTTATGCTCGGAGCATTGATTATCTTTATACTCTCGACCAAAATAATTTAATAAAAATTTTCGTCTACATTCACCCGTTTCAATGTAGGCTACAGTTTCATCTATCAAAACCATCCCACGCTCTCGCTCCGTTACGGTTTTGTCGCTGAGCATTTTTTCTACCTTATTTATATCTTTATAATTAAAATAGGCAATACAATTTCCTTCCAATCCGTCCCTTCCAGCTCTACCTGTTTCTTGATAATAATTTTCGATACTTTTGGCAATATTATAATGAATCACAAAACGAATATCGGGCTTATCTATTCCCATCCCAAAAGCTACGGTGGCTACAATTACATTGATTTCTTCATTTAAAAAATCATCTTGGGTTTTGCTTCGCAATTTTCCTTCAATTCCAGCATGGTACGGAGCAGCTTTAATGCCATTTACACATAAAATTTCAGCTATTTTTTCAGCTGATTTTCTATTCAAAACATATACTATTCCTGATTTTCCTTCTTGACTTTTTATATACATTACAATATTACGTATAGCCCAGTCATCATTGACTTTATGACGAATTTCGTAGTAGAGATTTGGTCTATTGAAGGATGATACAAATAAATTATAATCTTTCAATCCCAAATTTTTTGCAATGTCGGTTTGTACTTTTGGAGTGGCAGTAGCTGTAAGAGCTACAATGGGGAATTTATATGGAATTTTATTGATGGCATCTTTTATCCGTCTATATTCGGGTCTAAAATCGTGACCCCATTCGGAAATACAATGCGCTTCATCGATAGCGATAAATGAAATTTTAAAACTGCTGTAAAATTGAAAATTATCTTCTTTTGCTAAGGTTTCAGGCGCTACATAAAGTAATTTTGTTTTTCCTTCTATTACATCTTTTTCTACTTGTCTTTTTTGGGTTACATTGAGTGTGCTATTATAAAAATGTGCTATACTTTCATTTTCATTGTAATTTCGTATTAAATCTACTTGGTTTTTCATTAAAGCGATCAATGGGGAAACAATAATTGCCGTTCCTTCTGAAATAATTGCGGGTAATTGATAACAAAGCGATTTGCCTCCACCAGTAGGCATTAGAACAAAGGTGTCTTTTCCCTCCAAAATGGAATGAATGATAGATTCTTGTTCACCTTTAAACGTGTCAAATCCAAAATTTTCTTGTAATAATTGGCTTAAATTTAATGTCTTTGAAGTGGTATTACCCATATATGAAATAGTAAATTACGAAGTTAAAAATACAATATTTTTTATATATGCAAACTAATTTTTTACTTTTATGAATTTTCAGAAAAATGCTTGATTTCATTACTAAAATCAATGTTTGGATACTTTTTTGAATAATACATCACTTTTTCTAAGTGTGTTTTTAAGAATTCTTTGTGTGCTATAGTGTTGGGATGCAATGATCTATGATTGAAAGCCTTTTTTAGTTTATACATTTCTTCTATTAGTTCTATGTCATTTGAATCCATACATAAATCAATAAAATATTGCAATACAATTTCTGTAGCCAAATAATTGGGATGTGCATAATCTACATCAAAAAATCTATAATCTCGCAAAATATCAATTACAATTTCATAGGAAGGGAAATAATGTGTTTTATTATTATGGGTTATTGCTTGATGAACAGCTTCTATAAGTTGTGCCTTGCTTCTGTTATTTTCAATGACACCATCTCTCAAATGCCTTACTGGACTTATTGTCAATATGATTTCAGCCTTAGGATTTAAAAGTTGAATATTTTTAATAATTTCATCTATGTTTTGAGTTAATTCGATAGCTGAGATCAATTTTTTTTCAAATTCATTCTGAGGTACTTTATGACAATTTGCTACAAATTGATTTGAATTTTTATGATAATACGAAAAAGCAGACCCTAATGTTATAACTACAATGTCAGTAGTTTTTAAAAAAGTATGCGCGTCAATTATATTATTATTTATTTTTTCTAAAGCTACATCTATAGAGGTATCTGAAAATTCTGTATGATGATTCCAGCTTCCATACATTTCTTGATGATAGAATAGATCGGATATATTGTATTTTTTTTTATAAATAATTTGATCTATAGCTTTGTGAATAGAAAGCGTATCAAATAAAATTCCGTAAGGATTAGATAAAACATTAAATTTTCGATCGTGCAATTTTTCAGAAATATTATTCGAAAAACAAGAACCTATGAAAAATAAAGAATCAAAGGCTTTTATTCGCATCGATAGTTTATTTAAATGTGCATTATAAAATAAATTGTTCATTTTAAGGTGGATAAAAAATATAATTATGTAAAAATCTTTGAAAAGATTGAAATTATAATGTAAATTTAAGAATTACATTACGATACAAAAATACACTTTATTTTCAATTTTTTTGTAATTAATACATGTAATAAATATGACATTAAATAAGTAAGTTATTCACATCTTTCTTACCAGAATAATTTTCTGTAACTAAATCGGATAAATTAACTACTTTTGGCACTGTCTTTAATGTCTTTTATATTTAATAGTTTTTTAATTTTCAATGTATGAAACGATTTAGTCCGTTAGATTCTTCGCTATTTATTCAAAATAGAAAAGATTTTACAGCTCAATTAAAACCCAATTCTATCGCAATTTTTCATTCGGGAGACCAATTTATGAAATCTGCCGATGCTACACACGCCTTTTTTCAAAATCCAGACTTGTATTATCTTACTGGAATAGATCAAGAAGATACCGTCCTCGTTCTATTCCCCGATGCACCTAATGATGCATGGAAAGAAGTACTTTTTGTAAAAGAAACTTCGGAGCTTATAAAAGTTTGGGAAGGTTATAAATATACAAAAGAACAAGCAACGACTATTTCGGGAATACAAAATATTCAATGGAATAAGGGCTTTAAAAGCCAATTTGATATGATGATGCACTATGCGGCTACTGTTTATATCAATTTGAATGAACATGACAGAGCACATTATGACGGCGATTACAAAGATTTGAGATTTTTCAATGAAATAAAAACGCAGTTTCCGTTGCATCAATTTGAGCGTTCGGCACCCATTATGGGAATGCTTCGCACTGCAAAAAAACAACAAGAAATAGATATGATTCAAGCGGCTTCAAATATTACCATTGAAGCATTTAAATCTATTTTGAAAGATATGAAAAAATTCAAATATGAATTTGAAGTGGAAGCGGAATATACGTATATATTTAATAGAAATAAAGCTATTCATGCCTACAATCCTATTATTGCTGGTGGTGCCAATGCTTGTGTATTGCATTACAACGATAATGATAAAGAATTGCGAAATGGTGACTTATTGCTGATGGACGTAGGAAGTAGTTTTGCAAATTTTGCATCCGATATGACACGTACGATACCTGTAGGAGGTCGTTTTTCGGATAGACAAAAAACTATTTATAATGCTTGTCTCAATGTATTTAAAGAATGCAAAAAGTTGTTTTCAACCCAAATTTCACTTTTGGATTACAACAATGAATGTAAAAAATTAATGGAAAAAGAATTGGTTCAAGTAGGATTGCTCAATGCTACCGCCGTTCAGAATCAAGACCCAATGAATCCATTATATAGAAAATATTTCCCTCATGGCGTTGCACATTTCCTAGGGCTTGATGTACATGATGTAGGAAATCATTATGCTAAAATTCCAAATAATGCTGTTTTGACATGCGAGCCTGGTATTTATATTCAAGAAGAAGGCCTTGGTATTCGTATTGAAAATGATATTGTAGTGAAATCAGATGGAAATCACATCGATTTATTCAAAGACTGTCCTATTGAAGTAGCAGAAATTGAAGATTTGATGAATTAATCGTTGCATTAATTTTTTTTAATATAGTTTTGCATGAAACTTTCTAGGGGTGCATTAGATATTCTAAATGCTGAGAAAAAACCCTTATTTACCTGATTTGGTTAATGCCAACGTAGGGAAGAAAGCTGCGATGTTTCTCATTTTTTAAATGAAATGCATCCCTAGATAGTTTATTTATTCATTTAAATTATCTAGTTTATGAAAAAAAATAGTATTTTAATTTTAACATTTTGTTTTTCTCTATCCCTATTTTCTCAAAAAAAAATGGGAGACACGGTACGTTTTCAAAAGGAAATTAGTATTATTTCCACACGAGCCAATCAAACGTATTTGAATACATTCCAAAATATCAAAGTAGAGCAATTATCCTCGCTCAATCTGGGGCAAGATATACCAATATTGCTTCAAAGCATGCCTTCTCTCACCTTTAGCAGCGATGCTGGAAATGGTATAGGTTATACCAATATGAATCTTCGTGGAAGCGATGCACAGCGTATCCAAGTCAATATCAATGGCATTCCATACAATGACGCCGAAAGTCATTCCGTATTTTGGGTCAATATTCCCGATATTATTTCTAGCGCTGATGATATCCAAGTGCAACGAGGTGTTGGGTTTTCTACACTAGGAGGTACTAGTTTTGGTGGCTCGGTTTCTATCAAAACTACAAAAAAATATTCGCAGCCTTTTCTAAAATTAAGTACAAGTGCGGGTTCTTTCAATACCTTACGTTCTTCAATTTTGGGATCTACAGGTGTTATGAAAAATGGATGGCAGGCTACAGCTAGAGCTACGTATGCCACATCTGATGGATATATTGATAGGGCATTTAGTCGTTTGAATTCAACTTATCTAGCTCTTTCTAATTATCAAAATAAATTTAATACACATTTAATCGTTTTCAACGGCAATGAAAAAACCTATCAAGCATGGTATGGCGTAGAGCAGAGCCAATATACCAATAATAGAACATTCAATATTGCAGGAACGGACTATGAGCAAAAGGCAGGAAATCCTTATGAGAATCAAGTAGATGATTATAGCCAAACCCATGTTCAATGGATCAATAATTTTGAGTGGAACTCCAATTGGCAGTCTGGTTTTACGGCGTATTATGTTAAAGGAGGCGGCTTCTATGAAGAGTATAAAGTAGCTCAAAATTTGAATAATTACAACCTCAATTTGAATCAATCAAGTGATTTGGTTAGACAATTATGGCTTGATAACCATTTGATTGGATTCAATATGTCTAATAATTTTCAAAAAGGCATTTTCCAAAATCAAACAGCATTTCACTTAAATAATTATATTGGAAGTCATTTTGGAGAGCTCGTTTCTATTATTGATAATCCAAATTTTGTAGCTCCTTTTCGATTTTATGACAATAAATCAACTAAAATGGATGCTACTTTTTTCTCAAAATCTTCTCTAACGCTTAAAAATTGGGTTTTAAATTTTGATTTGCAAGCTCGATTTGTAAATTATAACGCATCGGGAATGCTTAGAGATAATATTCCTGTTTTTATAGATCAAAATTTTTTATTTTTCAATCCAAAGTTTGGAGTGAACTATACGTTTAACAATAAAAATAAAATGTATTTCTTTGCAGGAATTGGTCAAAAAGAACCTAATAGAAGCGATTTTATTGACGCTAAAATGAATG
This sequence comes from Chitinophagales bacterium, assembly GCA_040383345.1. GTDB lineage: Bacteria > Bacteroidota > Bacteroidia > Chitinophagales > JADJOU01 > CHPMRC01. The sequence continues at coordinate 47,025 of JBEIDU010000007.1, forward strand.
AAAATCCGAAAGCTGAAAAAATGCTTAATTTTGAATTAGGGCATACCTATAACACCGAAAAACTTCAAATTGAATCGAATTTATTCGCAATGCTTTACAAAGATCAATTGATTAATACTGGCGCTGTAAATGATGTTGGTTCACCTATTAGACAAAATGTAGATAAAAGTTATAGAGTAGGTGCCGAATTTACGGCTAATTATCAAATAGCAAATACGTTTTCATTTGCATCTTCAATGGCTTATAATATAAGCAAAATTGTTGATTATACATATTTCATCAATGCATTTAATGAAGATTATACTATTAATAATCAATACACAGAGAAAATTACAAAAAACAATGTAGATATTGCATTTACGCCACGTTGGAATAGTTTTTTAGAGCTAAAATGGACGGGTTTGCCAAGAACTGCTATCGCTATCAATAACAAAACTGTAGGCAAGCAATATATCGATAATACGCAGGAAACTTCAAAGTCTATTCCTTTGTATAGCTTTTTTAATTTGACTTTTGAACATAAAATCAAATCAAAATTCGCTAAAGAAATAGCCTTAAATCTATTGGTAAATAATTTATTCGATAATAAAACATTTACCAATGCATATACGTATAACACAGGTAGATTTGTATCGTCAAACGGCGATGTTTCTCCTGCTACAGACTTCAATTATGTATTTCCACAAGCAGGGATAAATGTTTTGATGGGAATGTCTATGACGTTTTAGAATGTAAACTCGTTTTTTTTAAAGTTACTGGATAGAAGTAACTAAAAAAAATGCTTAAAATGTTCAAAAATTCGTTTCTTTGCAGAATAATAATATTATAGCAAAGCATGAGAATTTCTTGGAATTGGTTGAATGATTATATACAATCCGAATTAAGCGTAGATGAAGTTTCCAAAATATTGACATCCATTGGTTTGGAAGTAGAGGCAGTAGAGCCTATCACTTCGGTAAAAGGTGGTTTGGAAGGTTTAGTAATAGGCGAAGTAATATCCTGCGAAAAACATGCTAATGCTGATAAGTTAAAAGTTACTCAAGTGAATTTGGGAAGCTATGGAACCCATCAAATCGTATGTGGTGCGCCTAATGTAGCCACAGGTCAGAAAGTAGTGGTGGCCACTGTAGGTGCAGTTTTATATCCCACTTCTGGCGATTCTTTTGAAATAAAAGCTGCAAAAATCCGTGGTGAAGAGAGCTTTGGGATGATATGCGCAGAAGATGAAATAGGACTTGGAGCCTCTCACGAAGGAATCATTGTGTTGCCAGCCGATTCACAAGTAGGAACCAAAGCCTCAGATTATTATAATATTCAGCAAGATATAGCGATAGAAATAGGCTTGACCCCCAATCGTACCGATGCAATGAGCCATCAAGGTGTAGCGCGCGATTTGCATGTAGCTATGGCTGCCAAAAATATTCCTCATACATACAATCCCAATGGAAAATCCTTTGGAGCGATCTCTAAGTCTAATGAAAGTAAAAAATTAGACATAGAAGTACTTTCGGATGATTGTAAAATATATCAAGGTGCTGTTTTGACTGGTATTCAAAATTTTGAAAGTCCCGATTGGTTAAAGTTTCGCTTGCAAGTAATTGGTGAACGTGCTATTAATTCGGTGGTGGATTGTTCCAATTATATTATGCACGATTTGGGCTATCCTACACATTGTTTTGATTATCAAAAAATTGTAAATGGATCTATTCAAGTTAAAAATTTGAATTCCAACGAAAATTTTGAATCATTAAATGACCAAAAATTAACTTTAGCATCTGAAGATTTAGTAATTTCTGACAAAGAAAAAAACCTTTGTTTGGCGGGAATTATAGGTGGAAAAAACAGTTGTGTCAATCACGAAACCACTTCGTTGATGCTAGAATGTGCTTTTTTTGAGGCTACACGAATTCGAAAAACATCCACTCGCTTGAATGTAAAAACAGAATCTTCTTCAAAATTTGAGAAAAGTGTCAATCCTATTGCAGCACAGTTTGTGATGAAAAAAATGCTATCTATGATGTCTGAAATAGCAGGTGTGTCATTAGCGTCGGAGATTGTGTCTATTCAAAAAGGAGTATTTGAGCCCTATTCAGTTTCATTGACCAAAGCTCGATTGGACATGTATGCAGGCCAAAAAATGAATGCAGATGAAGTTTCCGCTATTTTGAAGAATTTGGAAATAGAAATTGAAGGATATGAAAATGAAACTTGGAGTCTGAAAGTACCTTTATTTAAATTTGATGTAAATAGAGAAGAAGATGTAATAGAAGAAGTTCTTCGAATTACAGGTTATGATGCGGTTCCGTATCCAAAACATTTGAAAAGCAATATCATTTTTACTGATAAAATTTCGCGTCATAAGTTGGAAGAACATATTGGAGCATTGTTACAAGGCGATGGATACAATGAGATTATGACAAATTCTATTTCACAATCAAAATATTTTAAAAATCCTATCATGCTTCTCAATTCTATGACAAGTGAATTGGATTGTATGCGAACGCATTTATTGCCGGGTTTCCTAGAAGTAGCTCAGTATAATATCAATCGAGAAAGCAAGGATATTAAGTTTTATGAATTTGGAAATATATATTTCAATTCACAATCATATGCGCAAGCAAAAGTATTGGGGATTTTAATTTCGGGAAATCATCAAGCACCTACTTGGCTGCAACCCAAAGGAGATTCGTCTTCTTATTTTCATATCAAATCGGCTGTAGAATCTATTCTGTCTCGCTTTTTAGATAATTTAAAATTTGAGGATTTAGATATTTCATTCTTCAATTATGGCGCTAAGATAACTTATAAAAAGAATGAAATTGGACAATTAGGTGAGGTGTCCAATGAAATGAAAAAATCATTTGATATTAAACAAGATTTGTTTTTTGCTCAAATCAATGTTGACCTTTTATTTGAATTAGTTTCAAACAAAAAGATAACATATACAGAGATATCAAAGTTCCCAGTTGTAAAAAGAGATTTGGCATTGATTGTGGATGAGGAAGTTGCTTTTTCAGCCTTGGAGCAAGTTTGTAAAAAAGAATTAAAAGAGGTATTGCTCGATATGAGTCTATTTGACGTTTTTAAAGATGCGGCTTTTGAAGGGAAAAAACAATATGCGATTCGATTGAATATGCAAGATAGACATAAAACTATGGAAGATGCGGATATTGAAAAATACGTAAAACAAGTATTAGAGTCATTAAAAAAAGAGGTAGGCGCTATTTTACGTTAAAAATTAATTATTATAGTATTTGATGAAAAAAAATTAAATTTGCGCTTTTTAATACGATTATAAATGAAGTTATATATACAAATTTTATTACTTTTCACAGTTCAAAATGTTTTTTCCCAGTTAAATTTTGGGGAATTTAATACTCCGTTTGCGGGAGTTCATGGACTTAGATACAATCCTGCCGAAATAGTAGATAGCAGATATAAATTTCATGCAACTTTGTTTGGCCTAGGATTAAATGCTAATAATAATTTTGTAGGAGCAAGTAATGAATTAGTATCAATGACACCTCCTAATATTGTAGATTCAAATAGAAGAATCTATTTACCACAAACCCTCGATGGTAGTATGAAAAGTGCATATGCTACAATAGATATTCCCACTATTAGCTTGATGTATAATTTTAATCAAAAACACGCTATTGCTCTTTCAACAGGCGTTAAAACTTTTTTCACAGTTAATAATTTATCTGAATTATTGGCTCGATTCGCATATGATTCTAAAGATACAGCTACTTGGAGACCTTCTGATAATTCTGGTTTTGGTGCCAATGGAACTGCATGGGCTTATATAGGACTTACTTATGGAAGAGAATTGATCAATAAAAAGAAGAATTATTTAAAAGCGGCTATTACGTTAAAGGCAAATTTTGGATTATTGAACAATACTTTCCAATCTGATAACTTATATGTGGATGTATTTAATAGAGATTTTGCTCGAAAAGCCAATGGAACAATGAATACCTATTATTCAAATGCTTTTTATTCTGACAATAAGTTTCAAACGCCCTCTTTTGGGTTTAATAATATAGGATTTGGTGCTGATATAGGTTTTATATATGAAAAAAGAGACGGAAGAGATTATACATATGAGATGGATTGTAAATCAGATAATTTAAGAAATGATTTGAATAAATATAAATATAGAATTGGTATTAGTGTTGTAGATTTTGGCCAAGTAGCTTTTAATAGTTCTATACCTTTATCATCTATTACATTTGATAGTGCTTTGTTTAATACGGAAAGATTCAAAAGATTTCAAAAACCATATGATTGGCAAGCTTTCAGAGATTCGTTATCTACAATTGGTGTTAGTATTGATACAACTCCTGTAAATTATAGCGTTTGGACGCCTTCAAGAGCCAATCTATTTTTTGATTATAGAGTATGGAAAGGATTATATGTGGCTGTAAATGGAACTTTATCATTTGTTTTAAATAATAAAACAGCATCAATGCTCAATAATTCCTTCGTAAGCATAGTGCCTAGATGGGAAGGAAAGGCTTTTGGTATCTATTTCCCAGTTCAATATCATATGCTGAGCAAAGAAGTCAATGTAGGTGCTGGATTGCGTTTATTCTGCTTTAATTTGGCCATTCAAGATTGGTTAATAGCTTCGGGTTTGAAGAAACAAACCAAGAATTTTGGATTTAATTTCAGTGTTAATATTCCAATAATGAATAAAAAGGTGCCAAAAGACTTTGATGGCGATAAGATTTCAAATAAATTAGATAAATGTAAAGATATTCCTGGCGATTGTGACAATATGGGATGTGCACCACCTGATGATGATGAAGATGGTATCCCCAATAATCAAGATAAATGTCCTACCAAAAAAGGCCCGCTTATTACTAGTGGATGTCCAGATGCAGATAATGATGGTATAATTGATAGTGAAGATAAATGTCCTAAACAAGCAGGACCAAAGGAATACGGTGGTTGTCCAGATAGTGATGGCGATGGAATATCGGATGATGTAGATAAATGTCCAAAAGAAAAAGGTAAGAAAGATTTAGATGGATGTCCAGATAAAGACGAAGATAGAATTCCAGATATTCAGGATAAATGCCCAGACGTACCGGGATTGATAGCAAATAATGGATGCCCTGAAGAAAAACCAAAGGATACAGATTCTGATGGAATTATAGATATAGAAGATGATTGTCCTAATGAAGCGGGATTGAAAGCAAACAAGGGCTGTCCCATTTCTGAAGAAAAAATTGCGGCTAAATTAGCTCAAGAAAATCTTGAATTCTTTACAGGAAGTGCTGTAATCAAAAATGCATCTTTTAGTTCTTTGAATATAGTCGCCAAAATTTTGAATGAAAATCCTACTTATAAAATAAAATTAGAAGGCCATACTGATAATGTAGGTAAACTTGAAAAAAACATGAAATTATCTATAGATAGAGCAGAAGCTGTAAAAATATATTTTATGCAAAAAGGTATAGAGGGAGAACGAATATCTACAATGGGATATGGTCCAAGTGTTCCAAAAGGAGATAATGAAACAGAAGCAGGAAGGTCTGTAAATAGAAGAGTAGATATAGAATTTATTACAAAATAAAAAATATGTAAATGACTCAAATGAAAATTTGGGCCATTTTTTTAATTATATGAATCATATAGGAATTGTTGGATTGGGCCATTTAGGTGAAATACATTTAAAACAATGGCTAGAGTTAGTTTCAAAGGAACAAATCATAGTTTTTGATAATAATCTAGATCGTTTGCAAACGATTGCTCAGCAATATGATGTATTCATAGCTAATAGTTTTGAGGAATTGTTGTGCAATACAACTATAATTGATATTGTTACACCTACACAATTTCATTTTGAATATGCAAAAAAAGCTATAGCTTCTTCAAAACATGTATTTATAGAAAAGCCAATTTGTTATTCATTGGAAGAGGCTATCATATTGTCTCAAATGATTGCAGAAACAGATTTAAAGGTACAAATAGGACACGTAGAGCGCTATAATCCAGCATTTACTTCAATAGAAGCAGAACTTATAGCCCCTCAATTTTTTGAAATTCATAGATTGGCACCTTTTAATCCAAGAGGAACAGAAGTCTCTGTTGTAATGGATCTCATGATACATGATATAGATATTGTATTAAAATTAGTACAGTCAAAAGTAAAATCGATTCAGGCTAATGGAGTTTCGGTAATCAATAATTCTGTAGACATTGCGAATGCTCGTGTTTTATTTGATAATGGATGTGTAGCAAATTTTACAGCCAGTAGAATTTCAATGAAAAAAATGCGTAAAATGCGTATTTTTAAGCAAAATATGTATGCTACGATTGATTTTCTAAATAAAGTTTCAGAAGTATATAAAATTGTAGATGCGGAATTAGATAATGATAATTTTTTTGAATTAAAATCAGGAAAAAAGAAAAAAATTAGTTTTTTTAACAGTTCGAATACAGAAAAAAATGCAATACATGAAGAATTAAAATCTTTTTTATATAGTATTGATAATCATTGTGATGTAAAGGTTTCTGTACATGATGCATCAGCAGCACTTGCTCTAGCTATTCAAATTCAAAATGAGTGTGAACTGAAAAGAGTATAAATGGCATAGTTATTGTATAATACTTGTGAATTAGAGCACGAAATTATAATAGAATTTATGTAGTTGCCTAATCATTTTAATAAAAAATTAAATATGAACAAGTTATTTAGCAAAATTGCATTTGTGTTTTTTAGTACATTTTCGTTAGTTTTTCATGGTCAACAGGATATGACATTCAGTATGTATATGTTCAATCCTACGTTTGTAAATCCAGCAGCAGCTGGATATTTAGATAGACCTCAATTATCATCAATTTTTAGGTATCAATGGGTTGGTGTAGAAGGAGCCCCAAGAAGTGGTAATGTTTCTTATCATTCACCATTGAAAAATAAAAATATGGCGCTTGGTGGTACTCTTAAATATGACAAATTAGGTTTATATAATAATATTGGCTTAGATTTGAATTATGCATATAGGCTTAAATTAGACGAAAATACAAGATTGTCTTTTGGCTTGATGGGGTCTTTGTTTATGATTAATGATGGTGCTGCAAATGCAAGAACAACTAGTTCAGAAGGTATTCAGTCTGCAACTGCATATTTACCTAATTTTGGAGCGGGACTATATTTAATGAACAATAGATATTTTGTAGGGGCATCAGTACCGCATTTATTGAATCTACGAATTACGGATGTTAGATTAGATTCGGCAGTAAAAACCGCTAGTAAGATATATAATCACTATTTTGTTTCGGCAGGATATGTATTTGGCAATGAAGAAGGGTTGAAAATAAAGCCACAATTATTTTTTAAACTTTCAGATAATTCAACACCAAATATTGATATAAATTTAAACTTTTTAATCAAAGAACGTTTTTGGATTGGCGCTGGATTTAGATCCGGTGGCGATGTAATTTCTGAATTAGGACAGTATAATCAGTTCGCTGGATTTAGAGGAGAAGCAATAATTGGAATTTTTAAAATGATGGTAACAAACAAAATGGAAGTGGGATATTCTTATGATTACCATTTGTCTAGATTAAATAATGCCACAACAGGATCGCATGAAATATTCTTAGGATTGAATTTTGGAGAAGTTGGAAATAATACAAAACGATTTATTTCGCCTCGTTATGTTAATTATTTCTAAGATATTATGTATAAACTTAAAAAATAATGTTCAAAATTAAATACAAAGACATGAAAAAAATAGCGATACGTTGCATAGTTTTATTTGTTGTTATATATTCTAGCATTAATATATACTC
>JBEIDU010000008.1:0-54324 GCA_040383345.1 Chitinophagales bacterium
ATGCCCGAGCCTGCCAATGCTATCAAAAATTTTATACGAAAAACGGCAAAAGAAATTTCGCTTCCATTTTTTGATATTAGAAATCAAGAAGGCAATCTGAGAAATATCATGATCCGAAACACCTCAATTGGAGAATGGATGGTTTGTATTAGCTTTTTTGAATGGAACGACACCGCTCAAGAATTGATGCAACGAATCAAAAATGAATTTCCGAGCATTACTGCATTACTTTATACCGAAAACAGCAAAGGAAACGACACGATTTATGACTTGAATATTCAAGTTTTTATGGGACGCGAATATATTGTAGAGCATTTGAATGCTTTAAAATTCAAAGTAGGTCCAAAATCTTTTTTCCAAACCAATTCAAAACAATGCGTAAAGCTCTATGAAACGGTTAAAGAGATGGCTGGTTTTCAGGGGGATGAACTTCTCTATGATTTGTACTGTGGCGTTGGGAGTATAGGTATTTTTATGTCTAAATCTGTAAAAAAAGTAGTAGGAATAGAGCTGGTAGAAGCTGCTATAAATGATGCTTACGAAAATGTAGCCATGAATGATATTCAAAACTGCGAATTTTATGCTTCGGATATGCGAGCGCTTTTCAATAAAGATTTTATCAAAAAACACGGAAAGCCCGATGTCATTATCACCGATCCACCTAGAGCAGGTATGCACCCTGATGTCATCGAGCAATTACTAGATTTGGAATGCAACAAAATAGTATATGTTAGCTGCAATCCACATACATTAGCCAATGAGCTGAATCTTTTATGCGAAAAATATGTCATTACAAAAATAAGACCTGTAGACATGTTTCCACAAACACTCCATTTGGAGACTATAGCGGTTTTGGAATTGAAAAAATAATATATTTTAAAAAAAAAATATATATTTGTATTTCTTATGTTATTGAAAATCATTTTATTTTAAAAAAAGTTTTATGAAAAAAAGTTTTTTATTATTACTTCTGTCTGCATTTTGTTTCACACTATTTGCAAAAGATGGCGATACTACAGTCATTAATTTTTATACAAAACATGATATTCAACAGTTTTTGGGACCACAATGGCACAAAAATTTTAAATACATTGATCCAAGTAAAAAATATAAAAAAGCTATCTTGAAAATTGATTTGGGATGTGCTAGTTATGGATGCTGTGCATGGGATTATACGTTTAGAGGATTTATTGGGAAACCATTACCTGGGACCGATAGTACAATTACAAAAAAAAATGCGCCACAAGTATATCGTTATTATCAAAAATCTGAGAACTGGGAAGTAGCAAGATTAATAACTCCTTATGCATCATACATGAGACTTAATTCAAATGGATATTCCAATACTTGGACACACCCTTATGTGTATGACATTACGGATTTTCTACCCTTGCTAAAAGACACGGTTGGGTTTGTAGCAAATACAGGAGGCTGGGATAATCAAGGCGATTTTGGCTTTAGTATGTCTGTTAATTTATATTTGATAGAAGGCACAAATAGCTTGATGCCTTCATCCGTACATAAAGTATATGAAAACAGCTATGTATACAAAGCGGAGGATACTTTTGATATGATTACAAAACCTTATAAGTTTAAATTGACAAGTAAAGAAACAAATGCAAAATTTAAGAGTATCATTACAGGGCATGATGGTGATGGGGAGTTTACACCCATTGATTATTATGTAAGAATGGATGGCAATCAAATATATAGTAAATTATTATGGAGAGATGACTGTGATAAAACTTATATTCAACCACAAAGTGGTACTTGGATATTTAGCAGAACCAATTGGTGTCCAGGTGAGCGAATTATAGAAAATGAAATAGATTTGACACCCTATTTGTCCAAAACAGATAGCAGTTCGGTAGATATTGCATTTGGCCCCATGCCAGCAAATGTAGCCACTCCATACAAGGCCAACTATATTATTGCCGGATACGTAATTACATATACCAATATGCCAAAACGCGATGTAGAGCTAACTGAGATTATAGCACCAAGTGCTGACCCAAATCACAAGCTTTCAAACAAAATGTGTATGGAGCCCAAAGTACGAATAAAAAATGTGGGTAGAGATGTGGTTAAAAAACTATATATAGACTATTGGGTAGACTCCACATACAAACACACCTATATTTGGAATGGCAATTTGGCAAATGGACAGTCTGAAGACATCAATCTGCCCTCTATTTCCTGGACAGGCATAGATGCTAACAAACCGGTTTTTTCTGCATGTATTCAACTTTCAGACTATAATTTAAGAAAATGGAATGATACAGTTAGGACTTCCTTCCCAATGCCAGATTTATACATGACTGAAAAGTTAATTTTAGAATTAAAAGCAACTAATGGCACTACAAATACTCAAAATATCTTAAAAGTAATTGATGATAATAATGTAGTAATTTTTGAGAAAACATATAGTGGCGATTCAAAATTATATAAAGAAGCTATAAATGTTCCTGCAGGATGCTACAAACTGACCCTTACAGATAAAGAAATACGATTTGGAGTAGGAGATGGGTTAAGTTTTTGGTTAAGCAATCAAAATTATGGCAATGTAGCAGGCGCATTTAGAATTTTAAATGGAAATAATAATGCAGAATTGAAAAAATTTAATCCCGATTTTGGAGGACTGATTATGCATCAATTTACCACAATGCAAAAAATTGGAGATTACCCTACTTCCAAGGAAAATGTTCATATTATAGCTCCAAGAATTGAAGATAGTCTGATTTTATTTTCCGACGACTCCGCTAAAAAAAGTTCAATTCTTAATCTTAAAAAAGATTTTGGATTTAATATTTTTCCAAATCCTGCTAAAAACAACTTAAATATTGAATTTATATCTATTCCTTCTATGCCAATAGAAATAAGAGTTCTTTCCGTAGAGGGTAAAAGTACATATAAAGAACAAAGAAATGTAAAGAAAAATATCGAAATATTAGATGTAAAACATTTATCTAAAGGGTCTTATATTCTTACCATTAAACATGGGGATGCTGAATTTTCAAAACGATTTATATTAGAATAAAGCGTATCTCCCATCTACATATGAATATAATTAAAAAACAACTCTTTTTTACACTTTGTTTTTTATTTTCAGTCGTTCAGGCTCAATATACTTCTGTTAAAGGGCATATAATTGATGCAAAAAACATGGCCGTAATTTTTACGCCTATGGTGAATAGCAAATTAATGGATTTAAAAAAAGAATTTAGCCCAAAAGAAGGAAGCTATGAACTAAAGCTATCCAACGAAAAACCTAGTATTTGGAAAATAAGTTATAAAGATAGATTTGTATACTTGTTTTTAATTCCGAATACCACTTTAGAAATAAATCTTGACTATATAGCTAAAGCAGATTTTGAATTTAATGGTAATAATGCAGCGGACCAACTCTTTTTAAACGATCCCAACAAACCCTCTTTTTACAGTTCTGAAATTTCAACTAAATTAAAAGAAATAGCCAAACAAAACGACCCATTTTTATATAAAAAAGAGGTAATGGCAGAGGCTAATAAATTAAAAACTGCTTTTCAAAACCATGTGCTTTATCGTGAGATTTCTTCTGATCTTAAGAATTTTTATTCAAAAAATAATATAGAACTCATTGCTTATCAATATTTTTTTAGTTACCCAAAATTTCTAGGCGTAAGTCAAGATAGCTTCTATGAATCGGATCTAGACTACTATCAATTCAAAAATGAGATTTTATATCAAAGTTATAGAGACTTTCCTTTATACATTGATATGCATTATCAGTTTCTAAGACTTGAAACTGCCTTAGAAATCAGCAAAGACTATCCAAAAAAAATAAGTGAAGACCTGTTTTTTTATAAAAAATTAATAGAACTAAGCAAGCGCTATTCTGAAATATCTGTACGCAGAGCAATAGAAGAACGTGCACTAGGAGATTGGGTAGGCTATTATGGGAAGCCCTTGGAGCTCAAAGATGAAATCACTAGTTTCTTATCTAAAGAATTTGATGTTAAAAAATCACAAGCCATTAAAAAAAAGCTATTATCTCTAGCTGAATATGAAAAAAGTCGAAGTGCTCCCGTATTCAACTATATAGATGATAACTATAAAAATCATACTTCGAAAGAACTTATAGGAAAGGTAGTGTATATATATGTATGGCACAGCAAATATCCTACAAGTATAGAAAATATGATTTTATGTCAAGAAATATCGAATGAATTCAAAGGGAACGATAAAATTGTATTTCTCTATATGTCTATTGATAATGAGATAGAAAATTGGAAGCAAAAAATTGGTGAATTGGGCATTCAAAATGGACTTCACGGCATAGCATATCCATATGAATTTCAAAGTGATTTTGCAAAAAAGTACAATATTCAAACGTTACCACATTTTTTGTTAATTGATAAAAGTGGAAACTTGGTAGCCCTCCGTGCACCAAAACCAAGTCAAAAAGAACACCTTATTTCTATTTTAAAGGCACATTTATTGACGAAATAAAAATAAACTCATATTTCCCCCATTTCCATTAGATTTGCATTCTTAATAATATTAAAATATGTTTAAAAATATTGATAAAAATACGGTATTAGGTATTTTTCTTATAGTTCTTATGGTAGGGCTATACACATGGAATCTTTCCAAAAAAGCTAAAACAATGGCTTCTCAAGCCCCTATTTCCCTAGATTCTTCCGCCGCAGTAAAAGACACCTTGTCTTCTATACAACCTATCGTTCCTTCTTCTAAAGATACGACTGTTGCCGTTGCTGATTCTACTCCAAATCAACAATTTATTCTTGAGAATGATTTGATTAAAATTGAATTTTCTTCTCATGGAGGGGACATCAATAATATCGTATTGAAAAAATACACGACATATGAAAATAAGCCTGTACACTTATTAGATAAAAACAAAACAAAATGGAATTATAATTTTCCTACTCAAACAGGAAATGTAAGCACATCTAAAGAATCGTTTTCAATAGTTTCCAACACAAATGGCGTTTTAACGCTAACCTCTAATTCCGGGATACTATTGACTTATACACTACCGAATAACAGCTATAAACTTTCTCAAAAATGGGACGTGCCAGGCTATATCAAAGATAAAAAAACTACGCTAAGTATTCAGACAGAAATGGATCAGCAAGAAGCCAACCTGACAAGGGAAAGACAATATTCTACCATTATGTATTTACAAGATGGCGACAGCTATGTAGAAAAATTAAATTTGAATAAAAATGATGCATTAACTACTGAAAAATCTTTTAAATATCTAACATTTGCTCAGCAATTTTTCAATGTATCTATACTACCAAATCGTTCTTTTGAAAGAGGCTCTCTTAAGTCTTTTTACATGGAAAATGAAATCAACTATGTAAAAAAATACTCAGCTGAATTAACTCTATTACCTCAAGATTCCTTATCTTTTGAATATTTTTTGGGTCCTAGCTCATATAAACTTTTAAAAGCAGAGAATAATGATTTGCATAAAATTATTCCCTTGAGCCAAGATATTGTTATATTCAGATGGATGAAAATTTTCAATGAATTTTTCATAATACCTATCTTCGACTTTTTATCTCAATTTTTCTCAAACTATGGTGTAATAATTTTCTTTTTAACATTGATTGTAAAATTATTATTAACTCCGCTTTCTTTCAAAACATTTAGAAGTGGTGTAGCCATGAAAGTTTTAAAACCAGAATTAGATAAATTGAAGGCAAAACATGGCGATGACCAACAAGCTTTTGCTCAAGAACAAATGAAAATATTCAACGAATATGGTGTAAGCCCTTTGGGAGGTTGTATGCCTATGCTACTTCAAATGCCTATCTTATTTGCCATGTTCAGCTTTTTCCCTGCGGCTATAGAGTTGAGACATGAGCCTTTTTTGTGGGCTACGGACCTCAGTACTTATGACAATGTCCTTACCCTTCCCTTTACAATTCCATTCTACGGCAATCATGTAAGTTTGTTTGCCCTATTGATGACCGCTACCCAAATAGCGACTACCGTATATACTCAAAGATTGCAACCGAGCAGCCCTCAAGCCGATCAAATGAAAATGATGAGCTATATCATGCCTTTGATCTTTTTATTTATGTTTAATAGTTTCCCTGCTGCTATTACGTATTATTATTTATTGCAAAATGTAATGAGTATATTCCAACAATGGTTTGTAACTAAATTTTTTATAGACGAAAATAAAATTCGTGCGGAAATAGAAGAGCATAAAAAGAAGCCAAAAAAACAAGGAATGTTTCAGAAGAAAATGCAGGAAATGATGGCTCAAGCAGAAGAACAGAAAAAAATGCAACAAAAAAATAACAAAAAGTAAAAAAATACTTTTTGTTTAAATAGAAAAACATTATTTTTGACAACTAATTTTTAATATCCAAAAATTCAATTTATGAATAAAAGTAGACTATTATTATTGGCATTTATAAGTATTTACAATATTTTATCTGCTCAAGTACCTAAAATTCAGGTTGGAAGAACCTTGTATGACTTGCAAACGAATAATTCTATGCAAAGAAGAATTATTGTAGATCCTGTAACAAAAGATCTAACGATTACATACACTGGAAGTAATCTTTCAGATGGTGCCTATAGCGATAGAGGTACTGGATATGCATTTTATGATCAAAAATTTTGGTATAATGCTTCTGGCACTACATTTACAACTCCATTAAATACTTTCCCTACAAGACCTGAAAATGTTAGAACAGGATGGCCAAATCCGCTATATGTAGGAAGTAAAGAACTAGTATTTAGTCATATATCAGATGGATCCTTCAATGGTATCAATATGGCTTCTAGAAGACGAGGAACAAACACTTGGACAAATACAAAAATATCTTCAGGCGCAGAAACTTGGCCTAGAGCTGCTAATGACGGCAAAAACATAGTCGTTATAAGCTCATATTATCAAGCTAGTTTTGAAGGGGTAGATGCAGGTATACAATATATGGTATCTACAGATTCAGGCGCTACTTGGTCTGCTCCTGCGGCTTTTACGGGCATGGACGCTATTAATTATCCAACAGGCGTGGGTGGAGACATCTATGATGTAGACATCAAAGGAAATACTATTGCCATCCTAATGGGTAGATTGGATATCTCATTGTACAAATCTACAGATATGGGGACTACTTGGACAAAAACATCTATTTTTTCTACACAAGATAATATAGATGCCAATGCTAGTTTAAATGTAAAAAGAGGCGATAAGTCGGATGGATCTTTTTCTGTAATTATTGATAAAAATAATAAAATTCACTGTTTTTGGGGCATAGCTGCTACATATACAGAAGGAGCAAATGGATTTATTGATTTATCAAGACATGGAATTGGGTATTGGAACGAATATATGGGAATAAATAATGATCCAATTATTGTCCCTCAAACATTTTTCTTAAATGAAGGAAATTTTGCTAAAAGCCCTATAGGCAGATTTAATACTACTCTTAATGATGGTACTACTGCTGGATATTTTGGATCCGCTAATGTATATGGAAATGCTCCTGTTTCATGGCCGTCAAGTGCTTTGGACTCTAATGGTACAATTTATTTGACATACGGATATAATAGAGGAAAGATAGATTCTACTCCTAGTGGAAGTGGTGTAGATGCTGATAAAAATGGATATAATTTATATGATGTTTATGCCGTGAAATCTTTGGATTCTGGTAAAACTTGGATTGGTCCTTACAATATCTCACAAACAAAAAATTTAGAATCTACCTATCCAAGTATGGCTAAATTTGTAGATAAAAACATATATGTAGTTTATCAAGAGGATAGTCTTGCTGGAGGTGCAGTAGGGGGAACTACAGGTAGTGGAAGCCATTTGCCAGGTCCAATTCATACCCCTAATAGAATTTTATATGCAAAAGTTCCTGTAGATAGTATATTCAATCCTATTAGGACATCAAACCAAGCTCCGCTTTTGACAGTAAAAAACATATATAAAGATTCTACCCTTACTTTTGTTACAAATGGAGGAAAAGACACTAATACATTCTTGTTCCTAACTTTTGTAAAAGGATGTAACAAAGATATGTACAACAAAAAATCCTTTGATCATTCCAAAACTACATTTTTGAAAAATTATGTAGATATTTTTGATGATACTAGATTAGATAGCAACAATCTAACTATTGTTATTGATTCTGCTATTAATATAAATAAACCTGGTGAATACGGGTATAAAGTTTTTGTAAAAGATAGCCAAGGCGTAATTGGAACTAATGCTGGCTTTGTATATCTTGACACTTTATTCGTAAATATTACTGTAATTGATGATATAGAAGGCCCTATAATGGAACTAAAAGGTTCTGATCCTGTAAATATTCTAATTGGTACTGCATATAACGATGAAGGGGTTACTGTTTTAGGAGATAATAACCCTTGTTATGTAATTGGATCACCAACTACTTCATCTAATGTAAATAATACCTCCGTAGGATCCTATGAAGTAACTTATACTATTAAAGATAATGCAAACAATACAACTACCTTAAAAAGAACTGTAAATGTAGGAGCGCCTGCTGTTGCAAACTTCGATTCATTTTCAACATCAAAAGATACTGTTAGAGCAAGAAATAGATCAACAAATACTCCTACAGCATGTGTATGGTCTATCAAATATAAGAACTCCGCTGGAACTGGATTTATTGAAACTACCTTAACTACATTAACAACGAATGTGATGGTGCCATTGAATAGAAAACTTGCAACAACAATCAAAGAATTTGACTCGTTGTGTTTATCTGCAAATAATATATTTAATTCAACTCCTTCGAAAGTATGTAAATATCTTAAATATGTAGCTTCAGGGATAACAGATATCAATAAGACGAAATATGATGTCAACGTATATCCAAATCCTAGCCAAGGGATCATAAATGTATCCTTTAATGGCGTACAATATAATACCGGAGCATCATTGAAAGTATTCAATATTGAAGGGAAAGAAGTATTCCATACTATTATTAAAAATACAACACAAGAATTTCCACTTGTATTGGAAGCATTGGGTGAAGGCACATTCATAATCCAAACAGATATAAATGGAGAAAGTAACATCAAAAAAATTGTAATTACTAAATAACAATTTTTTAAGTCAATATCAAAGCCCTACTTATAATAAGTAGGGCTTTTTTGTTATTTTTAAATATTAATTTATAAAAAAAGTCTTATTATTGTTATACATATCCCTAATGCCAATGAAACATACTATCATTTTATTTTTTATCGTATCTTTTTCTTCTAATTTCTATTGTCAAACTTCAAAGTATGAATCTAATTTTGAAAAATTCAGACAATACTATACTTTGCTTAGACATCATTATGTAGATACTGTTAATTTTGATAAAATAATAGAATCTGCTATCGTTAAATCGCTTGAAAATTTAGATCCGCACTCAATGTATCTTCCTCCAAAAGAAGCGAGTTCGGAAAATGAAAGGCTAAAAGGAAGCTTTGAAGGTATTGGGATTGTATATAATGTGTATAAAGATACACTTCAAATCTTAGACGTAGTTGCGGGAGGTCCTAGCGAAAAAGTAGGATTAATGATAGGTGATAAGTTAATCAAAATTGGAGATACAACCTTTGCTGGAGATAGCAAATATAAAAGTGATGATTATGTATCAAGACTTAAAGGCCCCAGAGGAACAAAAGTAGCTATCTCTGTGCTTCGAGGCGATAAGTTGATTGATTTTATTATTACCCGAGATGTAATACCTATCTACAGCGTAGATATTGCTACTATGATAGATAATGAAACCGGATATATCAAGCTCAATAAATTTGCTGGAAGTACTCCTCAAGAAATCAGCGCTGCTCTCAATGATTTGAGTAATAAAGGTATGAAAACACTAATTTTGGACTTACAAAACAATGGTGGGGGTCTTCTTCAAGCAGCGGTAGCTTTGTGTGATGAGTTCCTAGAATCAAAACGATTAGTAGTTTATACTCAAGGAGAGCATTATCCCAAACAAAGTTTTGAAACATCTGAAAATGGCTTGTTTAGAAAAGGAAAACTCATTGTATTGATCAATGAAAATAGTGCCAGCGCAAGTGAAATTGTATCAGGGGCTATTCAAGATTGGGACAGAGGATTGATTATTGGACGTCGTTCATTTGGGAAGGGATTGGTTCAAAGACCATTTACTTTATTAGACAATTCTCAACTCAGATTAACTACTGCAGAGTACTTTACGCCATCAGGACGATTTATTCAAAAACCTTTTAATAAAGGGATAAAAGAATACCGTGCTGAAATTATACAACGGGCACAATCAGGACAATTAACAAAAAAAGATACTTTAGTACCGCCTGATAGTCTAATGAAATATACTAATAATAAACGTAAAGTGTATGGAGGAGGAGGCATTACACCAGATATCTATGTGCCTATTGACACTTCTATAAATTCTGAATACTATTTTAATTTTCTAAGAAAAGGGCTTGTAAATCAATATACTACAGATTTTATTGATAAAAATAAAAAATCCATTTTAGAAAAGTATCCAAAAATAGAAGATTTTTATACGCAATTCATATTAGATTCTGCTCAATTCAATGAATTTTTAGTTTTAGGCGATTCTGTAAAAATTAAACGCGACACCCAAGCCATTGAAAAAAGTGGCGCAATGATAAAGACTATTTTAAAGGCCAATATTGGTCGAGGAATATATGGCACAATAGCTTTCTACAAAATTATTATGGACATAGATCCTATAATCCAAAAGGCTATTGCAATTCGAAGAGAGAATTTTTCTAAGTATAAAGTTAGAAATGAATAATTTTGCAAAAATAAAAATCAAATATGTCAAATAAAATAGGTTTGTTTTTTGGGACAGACACAGGCAATACAGAAACAGTAGCCAATACAATAAAAGAAAAAATAGCTTCCCTAATGGGAGAGGATATAGTAGATGTAATTGAAATCTACAAAAAAGATGCCTCAGATATTGATGCCTATAAATATCTCATTGTTGGAATGCCTACTTGGTATGATGGCGAATTGCAGGGCGATTGGGAATCTTTCTTGCCTAAGTGGGAAAATGTAAATTTTGCCGACAAGCATATAGCTTTTTTTGGACTGGGTGACCAATACGGATATTCTTTTTATTTCTGCGATGCACTAGGTGTATTCCATGCAATTGCTAAGGATAAAGGAGCAGCTATTTGTGGCGAATGGCCTACTGACGGTTACGAATATGATGCTTCCAAAGCAGAAATAGATGGTAAACTTGTGGGACTTTGTATAGATATAGACAATCAAGATGATATGACCGAAGACCGATTGAATATATGGATTCCTCAAATTTTAAAAGGATTTGGACTTAAATAAATATTCATGAAATACGCAATTTTTGTACTTTTTTGTTTTTAATGGCTTTCTTTTCTTGTAAGAAAAAAACCTGCCCCACATATAATACACCCGAGGAAAATCAAAAAATTGAACAAAAAAACATGAAAAAGGCGAGAAGAAAAAGCGCCAAACTTTTTTAATTATATTAATAAATTCACAAAAACATGATCTCTTTTAATAAAAAATCTTGGGTAATAGGTAGCGAAAACACAGAGTTTCCTATTCAAAACATCCCTTTTGGAATATATTCCACGGCTAGTAAATCGCCAAGAATAGGCACCGCTATTGGCAATAAAGTTTTGGATATTCATCAATTAGCAGTATTAGGACTTATAAATTTAGATTCAAACATTACAGAAAATACTGCCTTAAATGATTTTATCAGCTTAGGCAAATCGGTTACAAATAAAATTCGATTGGATATTGCCAATCTTCTAGATATTGAAAATAATACGATAAAAGATAGAGCGGATTTAGCGCTTTTTATGGACGAAATGGCTGAAGTGACTATGCATTTACCTTTACAAATTGGAGATTATACCGATTTTTATTCCAGTCGTCAGCACGCCACCAATGTAGGCATCATGTTCCGCGATCCTGCCAATGCGCTTTTGCCCAATTGGCTTCATATTCCAGTAGGATATCATGGAAGAGCGTCTTCCATTGTAGTTTCGGGTACTAATTTCCATCGTCCAAAAGGACAAACAAAGCCTGTAGAAACTGAACCGCCTATTTTTGGAGAGTCCAAAAGAATGGACTTTGAATTGGAAGTAGGATTTGTAATTGGTAAAAAGACAGAACTTGGTCATCCTATAGAAGTATCTAAAGCAGAAGATCATATTTTTGGATTGTTCTTATTTAACGATTTATCGGCAAGAGATATCCAACAATGGGAATATGTGCCTTTAGGGCCCTTCCTAGGAAAGAATTTTGCAAGTATTGTTTCTCCTTGGATTGTTACATTAGAAGCATTGGATGCATTCCGTGTAGCGGGCGAAGTTCAAGAACCTAAAGTATTGCCTTATTTGGAATATGAAGGTAAAAAGAATTATGATATCAACTTAGAAGTAAGCCTTACCCCAAAAACAGGCGAAGAAACCATAATTTGTAAATCCAATTTTAAATATATGTATTGGAATATGTGCCAACAATTAGCACATCATACAGTAAATGGCTGTAATGTAAATGTAGGCGATGTAATGGCTTCGGGGACTATTTCGGGTGCAGAGTCACACGAATTTGGCTCTATGCTAGAACTCGCATGGAAGGGGACTAAACCCATTCCGATGAAAGATGGATCTACTCGCGTATTTATGCAAGATTATGACACGTGCACGATAAAAGGATTTGCAGAAAAAGACGGCATAAAAATTGGATTTGGGGAATGCAAAACTCAAGTTTTACCTGCGCTATAATTCCAAATGACGTTGCAAGATTTCTTATTTTCTATTGATAAAAATCTCTTTATTGTCATCCATCACGAAATTAAGAATGGGTTTTTTGATATACTATGCCCTATTCTACGAGAAAAGAAAACTTGGATTCCTTTATACTTTTTTATTGCTTTTTTTATTTATAAAAAATATCCTGCTCGCTGGAAATCATTATTTTTAGTTTCAATCCTGGCAGTAATTATTTCTGATTTTTTATGTGCTCAGGTTTTAAAAGTTATTTTTGAACGCATCCGTCCATGCGTATTATTTAATGGAGAGTGGTTTTATCACACTTTTCATCTTTGTAGCTCAGGAACATACAGCTGTCCCTCATGCCATGCATTAAATCACAGTAGTTTGGCGATTTTTTGGGCATATATATTTCCTCAAAAGAAATATCGTATTTTACTTATTTTATGGATTTTACTTATTGGATTTAGCCAAATATACATTGGGGTTCATTTTCCTTCAGATATAATTTTTGGATATATCATAGGTGTAATTTTTGGAAGAATATGTATCTTCATAGTAAAGAAAATAGAGAATAAACCTGTTTTATTTTAACTAAAATTCTTTTTATTTAAGTCCTAAGTTAAAAAAATTACTACCTTTGTAATATGGGAAATAAATCTCATAAATATATTGCTATAAACCTAAAAAGGAATATGTTCAAGACAAAAATAATTGGTACAGGTAGCGTAGTTCCTGATATTATTATAACAAATGAAGATTTTTTATCACACGTATTTTATGATGAAAATGAAAAAAAATTGGATGTTTCGGGTGAGGTAATCGTAAGAAAATTCAAATCCATAACAGGCATTGAGGAACGAAAATATGCTCAACAAGGCTTGAACACTTCAGATTTGGCGGCTGAAGCTGCTCTTAAAGCGATAGCAGATTCTGGGATTGATCCTGAAACACTTGATCATATTATCGTTGCTCATAATTTTGGAAATATCGCAAATCAATCCATTCAATCCGATGCGGTTCCCTCTTTGGCTGCAAGAGTAAAACATACCCTAAAAATTCAAAATCCAAGATGTGTGGCTTATGATATGCTTTTTGGTTGTCCAGGATGGGTACAGGCCGTTATTCAAGCAGATTGTTTTTTTAAAGCGGGTGTAGGTAAACGAGCACTTGTAATAGGTGCCGAAACCCTTAGCCGCGTTACCGACCCACACGATAGAGATTCCATGATATTTTCCGATGGTGCTGGCGCTTGTGTTCTAGAATTTGTAGACTCCGATTCGGGACTTTTGAATCATTGTACCCTTTCACATAGCATGGAAGAGGTAGATTATATATATTTTGGTGCTTCCTATAAGCCCGATTCCTGTCCAAATCATAGATATATTAAAATGAAAGGACGCAAGGTGTATGAATACGCATTGAAACAAGTTCCTCTTGCAATAAAAGAATGTATAGACGACTCTAAAATTGGTATTGAAAATATCAAAAAAATATTTATTCATCAAGCAAATGAAAAAATGGATGAAGCTATAGTAAGAGATTTGTTCAAGCTCTATAACAGAGAAGTCCCCGAAAAAATTATGCCCATGTGTATTCATAAGTTTGGGAATAGCTCTGTAGCTACCGTTCCTACACTATATGATATGGTTGTTCGCAATCAAATGAAAGAACATAATGTGGCAAAAGGTGATGCGATTGTTTTTGCTTCGGTTGGAGCTGGTATGAATATAAATGCCTTCGTATACATAGTATAATTGGTATCCATATTATTTTTCACTTTTAAGTATAACAAAAAAATCCCCCTTCAAATGAAGTGGGATTTTTATTTTATTAAAAATTAGCTTATATGTTAGCTATTAGCAAATTGCTTGCGAATAATATTCAAAGCGCCACCTTCTCTGAACCACTCAATTTGTTGAGAATTGTATGTGTGATTTGCTAGAATAGTTTCTTTGCTACCATCTTTATGGGTAATTTCCAATGTCAATGGTTTGCCTTCTGTAAAATCATTCAACCCTAAAATGCTTACTTTATCATCTTCTTGGAATTTGTCATAATCCGCTTTATCGGCAAATGTCAATCCTAACATTCCTTGTTTTTTCAAGTTGGTTTCGTGGATACGTGCAAAAGATTTTACCAATACTACTTGTACTCCTAAATGACGCGGCTCCATAGCTGCATGCTCCCTAGAAGAACCTTCGCCATAATTCTCATCGCCTATTACGATACTTCCAATGCCTTTGGCTTTGTATTGACGCTGAACTGTTGGAACTTCTTCATAATTTCCAGTCAATTGGTTTTTTACAGAATTGGTTTTTTCATTGAAGAAATTGGTGGCACCAATAAGCATATTATTAGAAATATTATCCAAATGTCCACGATATTTCAACCAAGGACCTGCCATAGAAATATGATCGGTAGTACATTTTCCTTTCGCTTTGATAAGGATAAATAAATTGGTAAGGTCTTGACCATTCCATCTTGCAAATGGACTCAATAATTGCAAACGACTAGAAGCTGGGTCTACTTTTACTTCTACGCCACTTCCATCTTCCAAAGGCGCTTGATATCCTGCATCTTCTACCGCAAATCCTCTTGTAGGCAATTCTTCGCCTGTAGGTGGGTCTAGTTTTACTTGTTCGCCTTTTTCATTTACCAAGGTATCGGTCAATGGATTAAAAGTCAAATCCCCTGCAATAGCCAAAGCTGTAACGATTTCGGGACTTCCTACAAATGCATACGTATTAGGATTGCCATCTTGACGAGCGGCAAAGTTTCTGTTGAAAGAATGAATAATCGTATTTTTCTCTTTCTTATCCGCACCCATTCTATTCCACATTCCAATACAAGGGCCACAAGCATTTGAGAATACTTTAGCGCCAATATTATTGAAAATATCTAAGAATCCATCACGCTCTATTGTATAACGAATCAATTCGCTACCCGGCGTAATGGTATATTCTGCTTTAGCTTTTAGATTTTTGTCTGAAACCTGTTTTGCAAGACTTACTGCACGGCTGATATCTTCATACGAAGAATTGGTACAACTTCCTATCAATCCCACCTCTACTCTTGTAGGCCATCCATTAGCAGCAGCTGCTTCTTTCATTTTGCTGATAGGTGTAGCTAAATCTGGGCTAAAAGGACCATTGATATACGGTTCTAATTCATCCAAATTGATTTCAATTACTTGATCAAAATATTTCTCTGGAGAAGCATAACATTCAGGATCTGCATTCAAATGCTCTTTTACAGAATTTGCTATTTCCGCTACATCAGCTCTGCCCGTAGCTTTTAAATAACGTTCCATACTCTCATCATATCCAAAAGTAGACGTTGTAGCTCCAATTTCAGCACCCATATTTGCAATAGTACCTTTTCCGGTACAGCTTAGATTGGTTACGCCTTCTCCAAAATACTCTACAATTGCACCGGTTCCACCTTTTACGGTAAGGATTCCAGCTACTTTCAAGATAATATCTTTGGCACTACACCATCCATTCAATTTTCCAGTCAATTTGATCCCAATCAATTTTGGCCATTTAAGCTCCCAAGGCAATCCAGCCATTACATCTACTGCATCGGCACCACCTACACCTATCGCTACCATACCCAATCCACCTGCATTTACAGTATGGCTATCGGTTCCTATCATCATTCCTCCAGGAAATGCATAATTTTCTAGTACGATTTGGTGAATAATACCTGCGCCTGGTTTCCAAAAACCAATACCATATTTATTAGATACTGAAGCCAAAAAATCAAAAACTTCTTTACTTTCATTATTTGCAAATTCTAAATCTACTTTTGAACCTTCTTTAGCCTGAATCAAGTGATCGCAATGAACGGTACTAGGAACGGCTACTTTGCTTCTTCCACTGGTCATAAACTGCAAAAGTGCCATTTGAGCAGTAGCATCTTGCATAGCTACTCTATCGGGTGCAAAATCTACATAACTTCCACCTCTTTGAAAATCCTCAATTTTTTGTGATTCGTGCAAATGCGAATACAAAATCTTTTCGGAAAGTGTCAATGGACGATTAATTGTTTGTCTTACTTTTTGAAGTTTTGCTGGTAAATTTTCATATACCTTTTTGACCATGTCTATATCAAATGCCATAATTTGAGAAAATTTTATAATTTTATTGAATTCGGCAAAGATAATGAATTTTCCAAACATAAATTTGAAATAATTCCAAAATCTGTAAAATAGATTTCGCTATATAGATTCCCACACCTTGGTACCTTCACTGCAATTTTTGCAAATATCTATTTGGCTTCTAGAAAGAAGGAGTTTTTGTCTAAAATCATCATAATTTTTGGATTTCCAAATACTATGAAAATCCGTTTCATCCCATTTTCCCATTGTATATTGTGCATCTTTATCAAAACAACAAGGCAGTATTTGCCCATCAAAAGTGGAAACCGCAGAATGCCATAACTTCCAGCACTGATTTTTCATTTCATTTTTGATAGCATAGGTTCCGTCAGCACGTTTTTTATATCTGGAATATTTATCTTGTTTGGGAATCAGTTCATTTCCCTGTTCAAAATCATAAATTTGAGCCGTTTTGAGGATAACTTTATCTACTCCCATTTTTTTACCAATAGCTTTTACTTCATCAATTTGATGTTCATTTGGCGCTACTACAAGCATTTGAAAAATGATAAAGGGTTTTTTGGAACGTGCTTTTCGTTTTGCATCAATGATATTTTGAGTGCCTAGAAGCACCTTTTCCAATTTTCCGCCTTTTCGATATTGTTCATATACCTCTTGCGTACTGCCATCTATTGATATGATAAGCCTATCCAGCCCCGAAGCCACGACCTCCTCCGCCACTCTTAGCGTCAAAAAATGCCCATTGGTACTGGTAACGGTATATATGTTCTTATCATTAGCCTCCTTTATCATTTTACAAAAATCCTTATTCATAAACGGCTCTCCTTGAAAATATAGATACAAATATATCAAGTGGGCATTTACTTCATTTATCCATTTTTGGTATTTTTCCCATTCTGAATCCCCTATTTTTCGTGTAAAATTCTTGAGTCCACTTGGACATTCGGGACAGGAAAGATTGCAAGTAGTAGTGGGCTCAAAGCTCAAGGTAAATGGAAGTCCCCAGATGATTGGTTTTTTAAGAAATCGGGAAATGTAAAATGTACTATATATAATCAACGCATTGTATAACTTATACAAACTAAGTTTACTGATAAAATTGAAAAAATCAAAAAAGTACGCCAATTTTTTTTTTTACAAATGTAAGCAATATTTGATTTGAGATTGTGACTTTTCGATTATATGCAAAAAAACAATTACATTTGTACACATGAAATTTGGGTTTGTTGTTTATTTATTTTGTTTTTATACTTCGTTGGACGCTCATATGGATTCCTTTACTACGGAAAAGTCCATTGAGGCTCAAATTTATTATGGAAGAATTTTCAAACATTCTCCTATTTTCAAGCCCGTAATTACTGAAAATTCAGTGGCTGCTGAAGTTTCATACCAATGGCGGAACAACCAAAATCCTTTTATGGCTTATTTCAATTATCCTACAATAGGGATTCATATCTTTGGCACACAATTGGGAAATACTGCTCTTTTTGGGAAAGGAATAGGTGCCATGGGCTCTATCCAATTTCATATAATTGAACAAAAACAATTTTCATTAATTTGGAAAAATGCTATAGGACTGGGCTATCTCTCTCGTACTTTTTCAGACACCGCCGAAAATAATGCTATAGGCTCTCATCTCAATATTTTGGCACAGGTGCAAGCCAACGCATTGTTTCATATATCTAAAAATTTGAAAGCACAATTAGGAGTAGGCGTTACACATTTTTCCAATGGAAGAACTACCTTACCCAACTTAGGTATCAATTTTATATCTTTTCATTCAGGTTTCATTTACAGCCTCAATGCTGAGAAACCTTTCTATAAATTCAAGAAAAAAGATGCGCTTCGTAGTTTACATAAAAATGTCGTGGTTCTTGGAATTGGAGCATCGGATAAAGGAAACATAGTTAATTCTGTAGTACTACCTACTTACAGTATTCAATATGCAAGACGGTTTTTTACAAGTCCAGTCAATGCCTTACTAGGAGGCGTAAGTCTTGCATATAAAAATGATGATATAGACTATAATATATATGGATTTACAAATAATAGCGATATTTCTTTGAATTTTGGCGATGAAATATTCTTTGGTAGATTTAGTTTTGTTCCTATGTTGGGAATTTATCTATATCCTATATCATCTCAGAACAAATATTGGTATCAAAAATACAGTCTTAATTATCAATTGCCCATTTCATGGAACAAAATAGGACTGGGAATAGGTGCTCAACTAAAAACTCATTATGGGGCGGCGGAATTGATAGAAGGTAAAGTATTTTTAACTTTTTAAACTTTTTTAGATCAAACATACGTTTTTATGTCATATACTAAAATTTCTCTCTTTTGAATCATATTAAATTTCTTTTTTTATTAGTAATTATTTCTAATAGTGCATGGGCACAAGGAGGTGCTGCAGGATTCAAAAATGATCAAAACTTTTTTTTTGTTTATAACAACAGTCGAATTTCCAAACTAGAACTTATCAATATAGAAACCTTTTGGACAGGAAAGGATTATATTACCTATATTGATAATTTTGGTAATTTTAAATTGTATTATAATTCCAGACTATATACTATTTTTCCTATAAGACCAACAAGTATTAAGGTTTCTAATTATCTTATGGCATATACACAAGGTGGACAACTAGGTGTATTTAACGGAAAAGCTTCTAAAAAAGTAGAAACTTTTACACAAGGTGATTTTAAGCTAGGCGATAGTATTATAGCCTATGTAGATAATTTCAATCTGCTAAAAGCCTATGTATTTGATACGGTAATTACGCTGATGCGCTGGGGAAATGAGCCCTTTGAAGTGGGTGATAATCTTATGGCATATTCATATGATAATAGTGGGTTTTTTGCATTATACAATAAAAAAGTAGTGGAGCTAGATAATTATTTGCCTCAAAACTTCAAAGTAGCCCGAAATATTATTGCATATAATGATTATATGGGTAATTTTAAGGTTTTTGATCATGGAAATATCTATACCCTTGAGATTTATGAAACTCCAATCTATGATGTTTCCAATGAACTAGTAAGCTATATAAATAATATTGGGGAATGGATGGTTTTTTATAATGGCGAAAAATCAAAACTGCTTACTATCAAGCCCAAAAAACAATTTTTGAAGCGAAATGTCTTGGCATATATAGATTTTGCCAATCGCTTTTATGTATTTTATAAAGGGAAAGTAACCCTTCTTGAAAATTACGAACCTGCCCGTTTAGAAATATGGGATGATATTCTAGTATACACCGATTTTTATGGAAAACTATGGGGATTTGTCAATGGCGAAAAAATACCTATTTCGGACAATATTGTATTAGGCTGGGAACTACAAAAAGAATGTGTCGTTTATTATGATCTCACTCCTGCAGCTAAAACAGTTTGGCACAAAGGCAAAAACTATATCTATGATCCCACAATAGATATTTTTAATAGAAAATAACGCTAAAAAGTAATTATTTGTCCCGCTAATTATAAATTTTTAAACAAAGGCACGCTACTACAGCTTTCTCCAAAAGCTACGGATTTTGCTACTCGATTGAGTTTTTGGGTAATGAGAATATATGGATAAGGCGATATGTTTTTTTTGCTACATCCTTTTATTAAAATTCGCTTGTTTTGATAGGGTTCTAGCGATACATTTTGAATTTTTGAGATTAAGACATCTTCTTCAAACGTGTCTTTTTTGAAGTATGCTATTGAATCCATTTGTTCAAGATAATGCGCTATCAACATATAAGCCCACTGAGGAATAATAGCGTCATTGGAACAAAAAATGAGCGTATGCTTATCTTTGTAGGCTTGCCAATTTATATTTTCAAGAGCGAGTCTAAAATCAGATTCTTTCAATAACCATTCTTGAAGCAAAAAATCTTTGATGTCTATTCGTGCCAATTCATTGGTAGTAGGATAAAACGCTTCCAAGTCCAACTGAACAATTGCTTTTTTTTCTACTTGATTTTCCATTCCTATTTTTTTGGTATGAACATTGTTTTGATGCAAAAAGTTCTATTTTAGGCCTGTTTGTACCACTTCTAATCCAAAGTCCTTTGCGCTAGTGAGTATAAAATCAAAAATGTCCGATTGAATTTTTTCATAAGCTTCCCATTCCGAGGTATTGGTAAAACAAAATATCTCCAAAGGAAGTCCTTGTGTGCTTATCTCACGCTGTCTTACGAGCAAAATATCATCTTTGACAATATGATTATGAATCAATAAATATTGATACACATAGACCCTAAATAGTCCAACATTTGTCAATTGTTTTTGAACCAACTGGGGTGTAGCAGGCTGATTCAAATTCATTTGAGAATATTCATTTTGCTTCTTTTTAATATAATTTCCTATCAAAATATTTTCTTCAAATTTTTCGAGATCTTCATTGCTTAAAAATTTAAAACTATTGATATTCAAGAAAATAGATCGTTTTATCATCCTTCGATTGTTCTTATGGATGGGCTCATTATTCTTGAGCTCCGAAGAAATAATATCATAAGTAGGAATAGTAGAAAAAGTCTTATCAAAGCTTTCAATTTTTATGGAAATTAAATTAATTTCCTTTACATAACCTTCTAGATTGTATTTGGGAAAATAAACCCAATCTCCTTTTTTAACCATCCGAGATGACGCGGCATGAATGCCCGCTACAAACCCAAGTATAGGGTCTCTAAAAACCAATAGAAAGATAGCCGTAATGGCTCCAATTACCGTAAAAATTTGGGAAGCACTTACGTTAAACACGATAGAGATAATTACAAAAATTACTATTACAAACCCTACAATTCGTATTAATTGCCCAAAGGAATTTACCGCAATACTTCTATAATTATTTTCATCGGTAGATAAATCCTCAACAACATTCAAAAGTCGATGCCCTAATTGCATCAAAATTGCCAATAAAAAAACAGAAAATATTTTATTTGTAACTTCAAAGCTCTTTGGATGATGATAAAAAACATAAGGGATAAGCATAAATGCAAGAAAGGCTGGTAATAGGCGAAAAAGGCTCCTAAATATTTTTCTTTTTATCAAAATAGGGAGCATGGGCTGTTCACTATCTTTTATTGTTTTTTTTAAGAAAGGATTTAATAATCTACTAAACAAAAAATCGAGTAGCACGAAAAAAAGAACGATAATTATTGATTTTATAGCGATTTGTGCTATTAGGACAAAAGTGTCTGAAAAATGATGATTTATATAATTATTTACTTCTTCGGTAAAACTATTTTTATATTCTAAAATAAGCTCAAGATGTTTTTCGGGAGTCATAGAAAAGTTTTTTCAAAAATACTAATTTCTCAAGAATCAAACATAAAAAAAAGGAATCAAATATATGAACCGCCTCTTGATCTAATAACATTTAACAAATCAAAAAAATTATATTACTCCTTTTTATTGAAAAATCAATTTTTATACCTTCTGTTCAAAAAAAATATTAGGAATTAGTCGAATATTACCAATTTAAAATTACTATCAAAAATATCACTAGAATTAAGGATTGATTGTCTTAAATCAAAATTTTTCTTTAAAAAATAAGCACTAAAATTTTCTTTTCTTTCTATCAAATAGTTGTTTTCAAAAACTTTATGTTTTATTTTTAATATAGATTGTAAATCTTGTTCGTTTTTTCTTTTTTCAGCAGTTAACGCTTTTTGATGAATATGCTTTATTGATTTTATAAATTGGTTTTTTTCTCCTTCTACAGTTGGAACTAAGGTTTTATCTACTTTTTCAATTTCTTCTTTTAATATATTAAAAATAGCCTCTCCTTTACATAGTGCATTTTCTATTTCATGTCCAAAATTAAATTCTTTGAGCGCAAATTTTTTAAATAATGATTCTTTCTCTTCAAAAAAATCTAATAAGTCAAATCCATATTGCAGCCACTTGTCATATGATTTAAGATCAATAATAGAAAAAATATCTCGCATCAAAACCACGGGAAAATCAATTCCCGCATCATCAAAGATGGATTTCTGTTGAAGCCAATACGCAACTTCTGCTCCACCGCCAATTACAGCTACCGAAGGCAATACAGTTTGCTGCATCAAAGGACGAAGCATTACATTGGGACTCAAAAGAGCCGGGTTTTCTTTCCACAAATTCAATGATTTGTCCGAAAAAGAATCAATACGAATTCGCTCACCTTCTCTATATTCAAATAAATTGATTTCTCTTGGTGGAGCTTGAACTTTATAATTTTCATTTAAGAAGGAAATGGCATCCGCAGTAGTACGATATACCCATTTTTCTTCTAATTCTTTTAGAAAACAAGTAGACATTTCTTTTTTTACAGCATCTGTAGCTATATCCAATACTATTAATCCTTCTTCTCCAAACAAGCTATTCAAAATTAATTGGGTTGCTTTTGCCAACGTATTTCCTTTTTTATAAGCATTAATATATACCTTTTTTAAGAATTGAGCTTCCTCGCTTTCATCAAATTTTCCAATAAACACATGCATTAACTCTATTAAAGAATCATCCACAATCATTTTTCCAACGGATCCTTTTTGATCTGTTTTCCATTCATATTTTTGATTATACAAATAGGTATGAAGCAATTCTTCTTTATCATGATCCTCCGCTCCAATGACAAAAACAGGTACATATGTAAACTTTTTTTGAATAGCATTAAGTTTATTTGCAGTGGCAATAATAGAAGCCGCTTTTGAAAAAATATAAAAGGGGCCTAAGAACAAATTGGGTTGGTGTGCTGTTACAATAGCTAAGGCATTTTGTTTTAAATTTACAATATTAGATTGAAGTTTTTCAGAAATCTGAAAATTTTTGTAGTTTTCATCAATAATGGAAGCTAAAAGTTTCCTATTATTAAATTGGGCTTGCTTTGATACACTAGCATTCATAATGCCCTCCAAAGTAGGAGGGCATTTAAATAAATGTTTTAATTTATTGGTTTCAAAAAAATAGTCTTTTATTAATCTATTGAAAAAAGGTAGTTTTTCAATAGCTGTTTTTTCAATTTTTATGGCCGCTTTTTCCAAGAATTGTCTTATTTTATATCTAATTCAAAAGGCATTTTTGCCTGAATACCTGAAGATTGCTTTGCTTTTTCTATGGATTTAAATATTTTATAATTTTCTCCTAATTTATTTTTAATCCATTTCTCCAAAAACAAGTCCATTTGTACTCCAAAATTATATTTATTTTTCAACGTCTCAAAAAAATCGGGCTGCCTATTCACTATCGCATATTCTGGCTTGCATTTAGCTATTTTTGACGCCTCTAAGATGGCATCTTCCATTGTACCAATTTCATCTATCAATCCTACTTCTTTTGCTTTAATTCCACTCCATACTCTACCTTGCGCTATTCGCTCTACCGAGTCCATGTTTATTTTTCTACTTTTGGCTACTACGGATTTAAAAGTATTATATACTCTTTCGGTTTCTATCTGAATTTTAGCCGCCTCTGTACTTTCTAAAGGTTTATTTATGGACATGACCGCGTGTTCATTAAGTTCTACTTCGTCATAAGTTAACCCTAGTTTATTCTCCATGAATTTTTTTATATTGGGGATAATACTAAATACACCTATTGAACCCGTAATAGTATTGCGCTCCGCATAAATTTTTGATCCACAAGAAGCGATGTAGTACCCTCCCGATGCAGCTACATTGCCCATGGACACAACTACCGGTTTTTTTAATTTTAGCTGCTCTATTTCTCTCAAAATTACGGCAGAAGCCAGCGCACTTCCCCCAGGTGAATTGATACGCAAAACTACAGCTTTTACATCATCGTTTTCTTTGATTTTTCTGATATCACGAATCATTGTTTTAGAGCCAATACTTCCTTCGCTGCCTTTTCCATCAATAATATCTCCTTCTGCTATATATACTGCTACATCCGCCTCTTCTTTATATTCCATCTCACTTTGAGCGTAGTCCGAAATCAAGGCGATATTTATCTTTTTATTTTTGGGTAAATTACATTTTTTAATAATTAATCGTTCTACTTCGTCTACATAATAAACCCCATCTATCAATTTATTTTTAAGCGCATCTTCTGGCCTCATGAGTTCCATTTGGTTGATTTTTTGATCCAACGAATCCACATCTATTTTTCTACTTTTGGCAATATCTTCCAATACATTTTTTTTGAAATCAGCCATAAAAACTTTTACTTGCTCTTTATTCTCTTCAGTCATTTTAGTAAAACGATAGGGCTCTGTGGCGCTTTTGAATTTGCCCGCATAAAAAATTTGTGGCTCAATTTCTAGCCTATCTATTGTATTTTTAAAGAAAGTGAGTTGTGCCCCAAATCCTCTCATGTCCATGCCTCCATGAGGATTTAGATATATATTATCACATGCAGAAGCCAAATAGTACATTTTTTGGGAGCTAAGCTCTCCGTATGCAAACGTTGGTTTATTTGATTTTTTAAATGTTAAAATAGCATTTCGAATCAAATCCATTTGCTGATAAGATAAATTTTCCATTACATTAAGCTCTACAATCAATCCTTTGATTTTTGAATCTTCTGCTGCAGAGGCTATAGATTCGGTAATTTGATGTAATCCTATTTTTATATCTTCATCTGAAAGAAATGGATTATTATCACTTGAGGGAAGTTCTGCTACTTCCATGGGTAGATTTATTTTCAAAATAGAATTATCTACAATAATGTTTGAGTCCTTATCTTGTTTCATGGCCAAGCCTACAAGCCCTAATATAAAAATTAGAAGAAATAGTCCGAAAAATATAGCATTGCCAATCAGAACGGCTAAAAGTTGTTTTATAAATTGTCTCATGATTGTTTTGAATTTATGCAAATATAAATGATTTAGAATAATATTGAATAGTTAGATGCAAAATTAATTTTTGAGTATATATTTATAATACTATCGTATTTATTTTTGGGATACCAAAGCAATATATTGGGTGATAAAACAAATATAACCTTATTTCAAAAAAAATCATCAAATTTGCAGAATAATCTATAAAAAAATGATAAAAACATATCTTTTGCTGGGGAGTAATATGGGAAACCGAGAAGCTTTTCTCAGCAAAGCATTAACTGAAATTGATGCCAAAATTGGAAAAATTATTAAAAAATCCAAAACATATCAAACAGAACCATGGGGAGAAAAAGAACAAGAAGACTTTTTAAATATTGCTGTAGAGATAGAAACGAAATTGAAGCCAAAGAAAATATTGGAAAAAATTCATGAAATTGAAAAATTATTGGATAGAGAAGAAACCTACAAATGGGGCCCTCGTGAAATAGATATTGATATATTGTTCTATGGAGAAGAAATGATAAGCGAAGTGGATTTAACCATTCCACATCCATTTATACATGAGCGAAAATTTACCCTAATTCCACTATCCGAGATTGCTCCAGAATTATATCATCCTATCATGGGAGCAAATATCTTAGACTTACTAATGGAATGTGAAGACCAATCTGAAGTTATAGAGTTTAGAAAAAAATAAAATCTTTAGTCATCATGAAAGAGAAAATTAGTACCGATTTAAAAGCCCTAAAAATCAATTTAGATCAATATTTTTATGGCACATTTGCCGAAATTGGAGCTGGACAGGAAGTCGCTCGAAATTTCTTCAAGGCAGGCGGTGCTTCAGGGACTATAGCTAAAACTATGAGTGCCTACGATATGATTTTTAGTAATGCTATCTATGGGGAAGAAGCGAATGGACGTTATGTTTCAGTATCTAGACTTCACAAAATGCTTGATCATGAATATGAGTTATTGCTTGAACGATTAAAAGGTGAAAAATATGAAGGTAAACGCTTCTTTGCATTTGCCAATACAGTAACTACATTGAACTTTAGCAAAACAAATGAACCTCACGGATGGATGGGTGTAAAATTTCAAACCCGTCCGAATTCTTCTGCCAACGAGGTAATACTTCATGTAAAATTGCTCGATAGCGATAGCAGTCTTCAGCAAAAAATACTAGGAATATTAGGTGTAAATCTATTGTATGCCTGTGATTTTTTCACAGACTCTCCTAATGATTTTTTGGATAGTTTGATGGATAATATTCCATTCAATAGTATAGAAATAGATATGCTTAGTATGAAAGGCGACGCTTTCATGGAAGTGGATAATAGGCTTTTGAGTTTAATATTGGTTACGAAAGGGTATAGCAAAGTAGCTTGCTTCCTTCCAGATGGCTCTGTTACTCAGCCAAAAGATCTTCTTTACAAAAAGAATTTGGCGATTCTTCGTGCACGATTTAGACCGGTAACCAATCTTAATATCGACATGATAGAGTCGGGATTAGCATTGTTCAAAAAAGATAATAATTTCAAGGATGAAGACATCTTAATGATGGGCGAAATTACACTCAACAACCTTGTATCTCAAGAAAATATCATTAATATTCAAGACTTTTTGGATAGAGCCGATATGCTCTGTTCTCTTGGCTATCCCGTATTGGTCTCAAATTTCTCCGAACACCATGAACTTACAAGTTTCTTGACACAATGTAAACCTAAAAAAATTGCAATTATTCTTGGTGTAATGAATTTATTACAAATACTTGATTCCACGCAATATGAAAATCCAATAAGTCAAATGTTGCTTCAATTTAGCAACCTTTTTTCTCAAAACGTAAAACTATATGCTTATCCGTATCGTCCAAATGGAGAAGAAACTATTTATAATTCAAGAACCGTAAAGATGCACAACAATGTGCGTTCATTATATGAATTTATGCTTGAGAATAACTTGATTTCCGATATTGAAAACTATAATGCAAGCAATCTCAATATACTTTCTACCGAAATTATTGATAAAATTCGCTGTAATGCTGAAGGATGGGAAAAAGATGTTCCAGCAGAAGTAGAACATTTAATCAAGGATAAATGTCTTTTTGATTTCCCATGCGATATTGAATTAAAAAGAAAAAAAATTAATACGAAAATTTTTGAGATGAACCGTAAAGACACTATTCAAAAAATTAAAATTTAAAACAACAAATTACATTCAATTATATTTGCAAAAAACATTTTTAAGACCCTTTAATATGAAAAAAATAATCCTAAACTTATTAATGACTTCAATAATCATGAACAATATGAGTGCACAGTCCACAAAAGATCCACTTGACGCAAAAGAATATACGCTCGCTAATGGACTCAAAGTTTTTATTTCGGTGAACAAAGTAGAGCCAAAAGTTCAAACACTAATAGCTGTAAAAGCAGGAAGCAAATTTGACCCTAAAGAAACCACAGGATTGGCGCATTACTTAGAGCATTTGATGTTTAAAGGCACGCCAAATTTAGGAACCAATAATTGGGAAAAAGAACGTGTACTTTTGGATAAAATCGCGGATTTATACGAAAAACACAAAGCGGAAAAAGATCCCGCAAAGAAAAAAGAAATCTACAAAGAAATTGATAAAGCAAGTTTTGAGGCTTCGCAATATGCTATCCCAAATGAATATGATAAAATGGTAACGTCATTTGGAGCTCAAGGAACCAATGCGTATACAAGCAATGACCAAACCGTATACATCAATACCATTCCTAGTAATGAATTGGAAAAATGGATGAAACTTGAGGCCGAACGATTCCAAAATTTAACAATGCGACTATTCCACACGGAGCTAGAAGCGGTATACGAAGAATACAATATTAGCCAAGACAATGATGGAAGATGGGCTTATGCCAATTTGATGAAAGGATTGTATCCAAATCATCCTTATGGCACTCAAACTACAATTGGAGAGGGCGAACACCTCAAAAATCCTTCTATGATCAATATTAGAAATTATTTTGAAAAATATTATGTCCCCAATAATATAGCTATTTGTCTTTCTGGAGATATCAATCCTGAAAAAACATTAGAATTGGTTAATAAATATTTTGGAGGATGGAAAGGAAAAGCTATTGAACCTTTTGTAAAACCAACATTGCCAGCAATTACAAGCCCTATAAAGTTAGAAAATTTTGGCGCACAAGAAGAATTTGTATATGTAGGATTCCGAATCCCTGCAGCAAATGAAAAAGAATCATTGAAGGCAAGAGTGATTGACCAAATTATGGCAAATGGAAGTGCAGGAATGATTGATATTAATTTGGTGCAAAAACAAAAAGTTTTGGAAGCCTATTCATTCCCACAATTACTGCATGACTATGGTATGTATGGCATGTATGGGAAACCAAAAGAAGGTCAAAATTTGGACGAAGTTGTTACTTTATTGCTTGAGCAATTAAACAAATTCAAAAAAGGAGAGTTTGAAGATTGGATGATAGAAGCCGCTATCAATGATATAGAACTAAAAACAACCAAAAAATACGAAAGCAACAATGGAAGAGCGAGTGCTTTTGTAGAAGCATTTACAAATAATATTGAATGGAAAGACTATGTAGCGCAAATCGCTACCATGCGTAGTTTTACTAAAAAAGAACTTTTGGATTTTGCCAATCAATATTTCCTTGATAATAATTATGTAATTTCATACAAAAGAAAAGGGAAAGAAGATAGACCCAAGGTTGAAAAACCACAGATTACACCTGTAAAAATGAATCGTGATCAATCATCAAAATTCTTTACAGAATTTGCAGCAATGAAAAGTGGACAAACTGAGCCATTATTTATTGATTTCAAAAAAGAAATTCAAACAAATGCATTGAGCAAAGATATTTCACTTAGCTACGTAAAAAATGTTGAAAATAATTTAGCTAAATTCTGTATTATCCTTCCAATGGGAACGGATAATGACAAAGAAATTTCTATTGTTTCAAAATATATGAACTATTTGGGAACCGCTACATTGAATCCCGAAGCCTTCCGAAAAGAATTATTCAAAAATGGTTTGGAAATTTCGGATATGGTACAACGCGACAAGACCATTATTACCTTAAGTGGTCTTGAAAGCAATATGAAAAAAGGTGTTGAGCTTTTGTACAATTTATTCAACAATTGTGTAGCAGACGAAGAGGCATTTATGAATATGAAAAAAGACATATTGAAAGAACGTGAAAATGCTAAAATTAACAAAGGTGTAATCTTTGGGGCGCTGGCTAATTATGCAAAATACGGTGAATCTAATCCATCAAACTATGTTTTGAGCAATGATGAATTAGAAAAATTGACTTCTAAAAAAATCATAGATAAAATCCATGGATTATTGGGATTCAAACATGACTTATTTGTATATGCAATGGAATTGAATGCTATTAAATCTGGAATTCCATCCAGTGAACTAAAAGCAAAAAAAGCTATAGTAACCTCAAACAATTCATTCAAATTGCAGCCAAGTGATAAGAATAAAGTATTTTTATACAACTATCCTACTATGGTTCAAGCACAAATCATGTTGACTGCAAAAAGTGAAAAATTCTCAAAAGAGTCTCTTCCATTTGCCTATACATACAATGATTATTATGGAAGTGGATTGAGCAGTATCGTATTCCAAGAATTGAGAGAACAAAAAGCATTAGCATACTCTGCTTATTCTGCATATCGTACACCTGCTAATAAAAATGAAGAGTTCTTTTTGCAAGCATTTATTGGGACACAAGCGGACAAAATGCCTGTAGCGGCAAGAGAATTCAAAAATCTTTTGGATAATATGAGCAGTGTGCCTATCCAGTTTGGCAATGCAAAAGAAAGTGCTTTGAAACAAATAGCATCTGATAGAATTGTTCGTGATAATATTTTCTGGCAATATCTGAGATACAAAGATTTGGGAATTGACTACGATGTAAGAAAAGACATTTTTAGTGCAATTCAAAATAAATCACTTGATCAATTTGGATCAGAATTCAAAGCTAGAATTTCAGGTCGAACATTCAATACTGTTTTAATGGGCGATAAAACGAAATTGAAATTGGACGAAATAAAAGATTTTGGAGAAATTACAGAACTAGATACAAAAAAATTGTTTGGATTTTAATAAAAAATCTCAATATTTGCATAAAAAATAAACTCTAATCATTATGGATTCAGACTCGGTCAGTTACGGCAAACTTTTTATCACAATTTTTCTCGTTTTGTTAAACGGTTTTTTTGTGGCCGCAGAGTTTGCTATAGTTAAAGTTCGAAGTTCACAATTAGAATCATTAGGAAAAAATTCCGTTGTCTCAAAAATAGCAATTGGGATTTTACAAAAATTAGATGCCTATCTTGCCGC
Source organism: Chitinophagales bacterium (assembly GCA_040383345.1). Lineage (GTDB taxonomy): Bacteria > Bacteroidota > Bacteroidia > Chitinophagales > JADJOU01 > CHPMRC01. The sequence continues at coordinate 31,041 of JBEIDU010000008.1, forward strand.
TACTCAATTGGGGATTACATTGGCTTCTCTAGCATTAGGATGGGTAGGAGAAGAAGTAATGCACCATCTTATCAGTAATTTTTTAATTCATTCCGGATTATTTGAAGCAGAAACAGCAATATCTTTATCCCATAAGATTGCAATGCCTATAGGATTTTTTATCATTACGTTTCTTCATATTGTATTGGGGGAATTGGTTCCGAAATCAATAGCTATTCGCAATCCATACAGAACTACTATGTTTATTGCTACTCCTCTCAAATTGTTCCGTACTTTATTTCTCCCTTTGATTTGGTTGTTTAATGGCATAGCCAATGGAATCCTAAATTTAATGGGCATAAAAGTGCATGAAGAAGGCGATGTTCATAGCGAAGAAGAGTTGAAATTAATCATTAGCGAAAGTGCTGAAGGAGGCGCTATCGAAGATAGCGAAAGAGAATTAATCCAAAATGTATTTGAATTTGACAATAGACTGGTAAAACAAATTTTTATTCACAATAGTAAAGTTTCAGGAATTCCAATAGAAGCCAGCATGGACGAAGCTACAGACATTGTGCTATCTGAAGGATATTCGCGCTACCCTATTTATAATGCTTCCTTGGATAATATAATTGGAATGGTGCATTCAAAAGATATTCTCAAAAGCAATATTCACAAGGAAGGCAAACGTATCAGCGACATCAAGCGCGACGTACTTTTTGTAAATGAAAATAAACGAGTGTTAGATTTATTACGTTCGTTTCAAAAAAATAAAACAGAATTTGGAGTCGTAGTAGATGAATTTGGAGCTACTATTGGAATTATTACTATGGAAGATATTTTAGAGGAATTGGTAGGTGAAATTCAAGATGAACATGATAATGAGACCGCAATAGTAGAGGAAATCAAAAAAGGTACCTATAGAATCTATTCTCTCAATTCTTTAGACGACATTAATGAATTTATCCCTTACTCCATCCCAACGGATGAAAGTTATGAAACACTTTCGGGTTATATTGCTACATTGAGCGAAGATTTGCCTCAGAAAGATGATGTTTTTGAAAATGAACATTATATCATTCGTATTTTGACTATGAATAGAAAGAGTCCCGAAGTAGTAGAATTGGAATTGAAGAAAAAATAAGAAAAATTATATGCAATATCATGTTCGATGATATTAAAAATATCTTCCCCCCTTCTGAAATGAAACATCATATTTTGTTTTAAATGGCTTACTTTTGCGATTAGTTTTTTAAACTAAATGCTATGAAAAAAAACACCCGTGGCGAATACAAACTAATTACGTTCGTCATTGCTATTTTCACAATATTGCTTCTTGGTGTTTCTTTGCCCTCGTATACCAAGAAAAATAAACCTACTACAAATATAATTGAAGAAGGTAAGGCTAGCTTCTATGGCCACAAATTTATTGGAAAAAAAACAGCATCAGGAGAAATTTTTACTGAACATCTTTATTCTTGTGCCCATAGAACGCTTCCGTTTGGAACGCTTTTAAAAGTTACCCATATAAAAAATGGTGAAGCCGTTATTGTAAAAGTCAATGACCGCGGTCCTTTCATAAAAGGGAGAGTTTTGGACCTTTCTATTAAAGCCGCGAAAGATTTGAAAATCACACAAATGGGAGTTGCAAGAGTTTCTGTAGAAATGATTGACCAAAAATATTCAGAAGTAGGCAATGTTCAAGATATGGAAAAAATAGCAATAGAAGACCGATATGCTTATATCATTAAAGACAATAAAATCTTACTAGATTTGCTTTACCAAAAAATATTTGAAAATACACCAGAATTAGATACATTTGCACCGGATAATTCTACCATTACCAAATAAATGTAACCATATATGAACTCTATTAGGAGTCAGTTTCCCATTCTAAGCCAGTCCATTGGTAAATATCCATTGATATATTTGGACAACGCTGCCACAACCCAAAAACCGCTTTCGGTCATTGAGGCTTTGAACGAATATTATCTTGCCCAAAACAGCAATATTCACCGTGGCGCACATCATCTAGCAAATAAAGCTACAGAATTATACGAAAATTCTCGAAATACTATTGCACAATTTATAGGAGCGAAACCACATGAAGTCAATTTCACCAAAGGGACTACCGAATCTATCAATATATTGATGTATTGCTTTGGGAAAAAATTCTTAAAAAAAGGCGATGCCATTGTCCTCTCCGAAATGGAACATCATGCTAATCTAGTACCTTGGCTTTATCTAAAAGAAGAAATAGGTATTGAAATTCGATATTTGTATATGAATTCAAACTGTGAATTGGAAATAGATACACTCGAAAAAATTATAGACGAAAAGGTAAAATTGGTCTCTTTGGCCTATATATCTAATGCTATGGGCACGATCCATCCAATTGAGACTATAATAAGTCAAGCTAAAAGACACCAAGCTTTGGTTCATTTGGATTTGGCACAAGCGATAGCACATTTCCCAATAAATGTAGAAAAATTAAACATAGATTTTTGTAGTTTTTCTGCACACAAAGTATTTGGCCCAACTGGATTAGGTATTTTCTGGGGTAAGGAAAAATGGCTACATCAAATGAATCCATTTCTTTATGGAGGCGAAATGATAAAAGAGGTTTTTTTGGACCACGCCACCTATAATGAATTGCCCTATAAATTTGAAGCGGGCACTCCTAATATCGGCGATGTAATTGCTTTCCAAAAGAGTATAAATTTTGTGGAATCTATAGGCTGGGATCAGATTGAAACTATTGAAAAAGAATTATATGAATATTTATACAACAAATTAGAAAATATAGCTTCTATTAAAATTTTGTCTCCCAAAAACAAAAGTATAGGCGCGCTATCTTTTATAGTAGAAAATATTCACCCTTTTGATATTGGACAAATGCTAGACGCCAAAGGAATAGCTATTAGGACGGGGCATCATTGTTGTCAGCCTATGATGCGAAAACTGGGGATAGAAGGCACTTGTAGAGCCTCTATTTCAATATACAATACAAAAGAAGAAATTGACTTTTTTGCAAATGCCTTAGAAAAAACCATTGCTAGATTACAATAAAATAAATCCATGAAAGGAACCATTCTCATTATTTTTCTAACGTTACTTTTTTCATGCCAAGAGCCCTGCTACGAATGCCAAAGTATAGGCGCGGAAGCATGTAGTGTTATAATAAAAAACAATAAAGCCATTTTTATAGGTAAAGACTGTACAAGCCTCAAATATATTGAGCATTCATCGATTGATTCACTTTTAATGAAAGTGAAACAATTAGGGTTTGATTGTAAGAAAAAATAAGACGTTTTTATCTCTTTTTTTAATTTCAAACTTGTTATCTTTGCGTTATTAAAATATAATTTATGCCACATTATCAGTCATTGGGTAACATTCCTGCAAAAAGACACACTCAATTTAGAAAGCCAAATGGCGGCCTATATCAAGAAGAGTTGGTAGGAACGGAAGGTTTTTCGAATAATTCATCTCTAATTTATCATACATATCCTCCTACAGTAGCTATTCGTTATGAAGAGCCTTTTTCGGTAGCACCTCCCATTGCGGAAGATAATCATTGCAAGCCAAGAAGCTTCAAAGGATTTGATGTAAAACCAGAGGAAGATTTTCTCAAAAGTAGAAAACCTTTAATGGTAAATAATGACTGTGAAATTACGGTTTGTGCCCCTTCAAAGTCCATGACTTCCTATTTTTATAAAAATTCATCGGCCGATGAGCTTATCTTTATCCACAAAGGAGAAGGAAAAATGAAAAGTATCTATGGTGAGTTGAATTTTAAATACGGGGATTATATTATGATACCTAGAGGAATTATTTATCAATTAGAATTCAATACTACAGATAATAGACTTTTAATAGTTGAATCTTTTGGCCCTTATGACTTCCCAAAAAGATATTTATCAAAATTTGGTCAATTTCTAGAACATGCCCCATACTGTGAAAGAGATATTGTGGTTCCAAATAATCTAATTACCCATGATGAAGAAGGGGAATTTTTGGTTTATATTAAGAAAAACCAAACCATGTTCCCTACCTACTACAAATATCATCCTTTTGACGCTATTGGATGGGATGGGTACCATTATCCTTACATTTTCTCAATCTTTAATTTTGAGCCAATTACCGGAAGAATTCACATGCCACCTCCTATTCATCAAACATGGGATGGAAAAGATTTTGTAATTTGTAGTTTTGTACCTAGAATGTACGATTATCATCCAGAATCTGTACCTGCACCGTATCATCATGCCAATGTCGATAGTGACGAGGTATTATACTATGTTGATGGCGATTTTATGAGTAGAAATAATATAGAAAAAGGGATGTTTACCCTTCATCCAATTGGAATTCCTCATGGTCCGCATCCTGGTGCTATTGAAAGAAGTTTGGGGAAAAAAGAAACGCAAGAATTAGCCGTCATGATTGACACGTTCAAGCCATTGAAGCTCACAAAGTTTGCTACTGAAATAGAATTTGGGGAATACGCATACAGCTGGATTCATTAAAAAAAAGCCTTGACATTGTTCAAGGCTTTTTTTTATGGATTTGATATGATTTGTCTCGATTAATTTTTTAAAAGTATCTTACATCGATTTTGCTTGTATGGCAATTTGATAAAATTGCCCCTTTTGAAAGACATATTTGACCAAATAATTAGTAGTTTTATAAAAAACCAATGGGGCTATTGCGATCAATTTCTCACTCAAAATTTGATAAATAGACTTAGAATTCATCTTTTAGAAGATTATAATTCCGAAATATTTATTGATGCGAGCATTGGAAATCAATCGAATAAAATACAAAATGAAACCATTAGAAATGATAAAATCAAATGGCTTCATCGCACCAATAATATCGAAAATGAATTTCTCAGTATAATAGACGACTTCGTTTCGCATTTAAATTCCACGTGCTATACGGGGATTACAAAACATGAGTTTCATTTTTCACACTATAAAAAAGGCAATTTCTACAAAAAACATCTCGACCAATTCAAAGACAATCAAACGAGAGCTTTTAGTATGATATTGTATCTAAATCCTGACTGGGAAGAAGCTGACGGCGGCAAACTGAAGCTTTATATTGATAATGAAGTGCTAGAAATAGCGCCCAAGGAGAATACGTTAATATTTTTTGACAGCCACACCATGCTTCACGAAGTGCTGGAAACTCATGTCAATAGACTGAGCATTACGGGTTGGCTTAGAAGGGATTGAATCTACTTATTTCTAAAAAGTTTCCAAGTAATTAGGTAAGATAAAATCAAATATCCTATCATAAATACTCCTTGTATGCTAGTTGCAAACCACGAGCTATAATAGATCAAAATTCCCATCCCAAAAAGCATTTTAATGCCTTCAAAAAAGACAGCCTTTGGATTTACATTCATTTGCTCCGTAGTGCTATAGACTATAGAAAATATAAATAATCCATAGATATAAATTTTTGGAATTCCGAGTGTTCCGATATTTCCCAAAAAATGGAAAAGAAAAAAAGCGGTAAGAAAAAACTGAACGACTATCCATACAAATTGTTGTCTAGACAAAGGCGTTGTATATTTTTGAAAATCAAATACATTCTCAATTTTATAACTAGGAGCTATTTCTTCCAAATCACTTGGTCGCCAACCATTAGGCTTGAACCATATTGTCAGCTTATCACTCCAATTCTTAGCTCGAAAAGCATCTTGAATCAATAAAAATAGATGCTGAAAATTGATATGTATTGGATTCCACGTATGAGCAGGTCTCGTAATGCCATAAACCGCGGGAACATTAGGCAATTCTTCCTGAAATGTACCAAATAATTTATCCCAAATTATAAATATTTGGCTGTGATTTTTATCAATATATTCAGGATTTATAGCATGATGCACGCGATGATGCGAAGGCGTTACAAGTATTTTTTCTATAATTCCCATTTTGTCTATATGCTGTGTATGATACCAAAATTGCATAAAAAGATGTATAGGCAATATTGTAGCAACAACTTGTGCGGGCACGCCTAGAATAGCCGCAGGGATAAGAAGAAACGTAAAAAGGTTTAAAAAGCTAGAAATGGACTGACGCAAGGCACACGCAAGGTTAAATTCCTCGGAACTGTGATGAATAGCGTGCTTATTCCAAAAAAAATTGATTTGATGCGACCAACGATGCACCCAATATCCCTGAAAATCAATAATAATAAAAGCAATTATATAAACCAAAACTGAATTGGGGATAGAAAATAGCGCTAATTTATGTACCAAAAATTCATAAGAAACCAATGTAACGGAAATCTTCAATATATCTTTCACAATATTGGTGATACCCGAGTACAGACTTGATATTGCATCTATAACGGGAACCGTATCTTTTTTGAAAAAATGTCCATACGCTTTTTCAATACCTATCAATCCCAAAAAGATTGGGATTGCAATTAATAAGATTTGGGCATATTGCTGCATAGTACATAGTTATATAGCTAAATAATGAGCAATCGTTTGATTATTTATTCAACTTTGCCCAAGTATCTTTTAACGTTACCGTTCTATTAAATACAATATGAGACGAGGTAGCATTTTTATCCAATACAAAATATCCTTTTCTCAAAAACTGAAAATACTCTCCTAGTTTTGCCTCTTTTAAAGAGGGTTCTATATATATTTTAGAAATAATTTCCAATGATTTTTCATTTATAAAATCCTTAAAATCGCCTTCTTCGCTAGACGGATTTTCTACTTTGAATAGTCTATCATAGAGTCTGCACTCCGCTTCTACTGCTGATTTGGCACAAACCCAATGTATAGTTCCTTTTACGTGAATACCACTGGTGTCCGAACCACTTTTACTTTCAGGAATATAGCTCGCTTTTATCTCTACCACATTTCCTTCGCTATCTTTTACAAAATCATCGCATTGGACAATATAGGCACTTTTTAGCCTTACTGTAGCACCTGGAGCCAATCTAAACCATTTTTTTTCGGCTTCTTCTTTAAAATCTTCACGCTCTATCCATAATGTATTTGAGAAGGGAACATCTCTAAAGCCTCCATTTTCATCTTCGGGATTATTTTCACTTTTTAAATATTCAATCTTTTCTGCATCATAATTAGTTATAGTCAATTTGACGGGATCTAAAACCGCCATGACTCTCTTGGCTTTTTTATTCAAATCTTCTCTAAGACAAAATTCCAACAACCCAACATCAACCATATTTTCACGCTTGCCTATCCCTATTCGCGTACAAAATTCTCTAATACTTTCTGGAGTATAACCTCTTCTTCGAAGTCCACTTACAGTAGGCATTCGCGGATCGTCCCAGCCATCTACATACTTATCTTGAACCAATTGTAGCAATTTTCGCTTGCTGGTGACGGTATAATTTATATTTCTACGGGCAAATTCATATTGTTTGGAAGGATAAATTTCCAATTTTTCTATCAACCAATCATACAATTCTCTATGGGGAATAAATTCCATAGTACATATAGAATGTGTAATATTTTCAATACTATCGCTTTGTCCGTGTGCAAAATCATACATGGGGTAAATGCACCATGTATCACCCGTACGGTGATGATGCGCATGTTTGATTCGATAAATAATGGGGTCGCGCATGAGCATATTTACATGCTGCATATCTATTTTGGCACGAAGGGTTTTGGCACCATCGGGAAATTCGCCATTTCTCATTGCTTGAAATAGAGCAAGATTTTCCTCTATACTTCTATTTCTATATTCATTTTCTCTTCCCGGTTTAGTAGGCGTACCTTTTTGCTCGGCTATTGCTTCGCTCGTGCTATCATCTACATATGCCAATCCTTTTTTGATAAGGGTCACTGCATACTCATACAACGTATCAAAATAATCACTGGCATACAATTCATTTTTCCATTCAAATCCCAGCCACTTAATATCCTGCTTAATACTTTCTACAAACTCTGTATCTTCGGTAGTAGGATTGGTATCATCAAATCGAAGATTTGTATATCCCGGAAACGTTTTGGTCAATCCAAAATTTAGGCAAATACTACTCGCATGACCTAAATGTAGATATCCATTTGGCTCAGGCGGAAATCGAGTGACAATTGATTTATATCTTCCTTCTTTTAAATGAATTTCTATTATTTCTTCTAAAAAATTATTAGAATTGTGTTCTTCACGCATCGTTTACTTCTTTTTTTTGTCTTTCCCTTTCTTATCTTTCTTAGATTTTTTTGAATCTTTATTTGATTCTTTCTTAGATTTCTTATCTTTTTTGGACTTTTTTGTCGGCTTTTCGTCTTCGCTATTATCGCGTTTTCCTTTTTTACCTTTTTTCTTTTTGTCTTTTTTGGCTTGAAGACGCTCTTCTTTTTCCATTTTTAAGCGCTCTTTTTTGCTCAACTTTTTACCCTTTTTGCCACGAGATTTTTTATTCTTTCTAGCCTCCTCTCGCTCTTCACGCTGAAGACGTAAGCGTTCTCTTCGGCTCAATTTTTTTCCATGCTTATAGCGGCTATGTCTTGAACGACTGTAGCTTGAGCTGTTATCTTCATCCGAATTATAATTGCGAGAAGGCGGTGGTGGTGGCGTATATGAATTTTCGGAACGAGAAAATTGTGAATAATATGTCAATTTATCGCCACTTTGATTCGTAAATATGAGCTCATTTCTTCCTGGAAAATATTCTATCAAATGCAATTGTGATAATGCTTGAAAATATACCGCTTCGTTCAAAGACAAATTAGCACATGCCATTCGGGTAGATAAAATATTTCCAAATTCGATTGAATTATTATTCAATGTAAATTTTGTATGATAGGCATTACAGCCTCCATTTCCTCTAATATTGCCTCCGCTAAACTGCATTGTAGGCGCATCGCTGATATTGTTAGAAAAATCATATACCATTCCACTGATAGTAGCTACTTTCAATCTCCAAAATTTATTGGACAAATCTTCTATAGTTTGCGCTTGGGCAAAAAGGCTAATGCTTACTAAAGTCAATATCAATAATTGCTTAATTCTCATGATGTTTTTATTTTAATAAATTATCTATTTCTTGGGCTAACGTTTTGTCTTTTTCGGTTACGATATTACCAGCATCGTGTGTGGTCAACTCAATTCGCACTTTGTTGTATACATTGTACCAATTGGGATGATGGTTGTGTTTTTCGGCTAGAAAAGCCACTTGAGTCATAAATCCAAAAGCTGCGATAAAATCCGCAAACTCAAATTCTCTTACCCATTTATTATCTAATTCTTGCCACATATTTCCTAAAATTTATTGTGCCAATAATTGTTTCACAATTTTAGAAATGGTTCCACCATCTGCTTTTCCAGCAAATTCTTTATTGGCAGCACCCATTACTTTTCCCATTTCTTTAGCATCGGTCACGCCCAAATCGCTTATGATTTTTTGTATCAAAGGCGTCAATTCTTCTTCGGTCATTTGTTTTGGAAGAAATGTATTCAAGACTTCTAACTCTTCACGTTCGGTTTGTGCCAAATCTGCTCTTCCTTGTTTTTCAAAAATTTCTATACTTTCTTTTCGTTGTTTCGCCAATTTCATCACCAATTGCGATTCTTTAGCCTCATCCATTTCTCCAGCACCTTTTTCTGTCTTTGCAGTAAGAATAGCAGCCTTTATGGCTCTAAGCGCTCTCAATGCAGCATCATCTTTACTTTTCATGGCTTCTTTTAGCCTTTCCATTACTTTTTTTTCTAACTCCATGATAATTTTTACTTATTGGGCAAAGATAAAAAAAAAGGTCTAATGAAGATGAATTTTTTGGAACCTAATTAGGAGTTTTTGTTTTTTCTTCGGCTTCTTTTATTTTTTTATCAATTTCAAAGGTAAAAAAATGATACAACATTACAAAATCAGATGCTAAACTGTAAAATGGATGTTTAAATGTAGCGGGACGGTTTTTCTCAATTTTGAAATGTCCAAACCATGCAAATCCATATCCAAAAACAGGCATTAATAATAAAAAAATGGGCATTCGAGATACCAAAAACATACAAAACAATACTATTACCAAAAGACTACCCATATAATGAAACAATCTATTGAGTGGATCTCTATGTTCCATAAGGTAAAAGGGATAAAATTCTCCAAAGGAAGTGAATTTGTTCATATTTTTTTCGCAAAAATACGCATTTTTTTAAATTATTTCCAATTCATTCTAAAAATCTTATTTATCTTTGTGCTTTAGATGCAATTTCTATTAAAATCCGTTAACGTCTTAGACCCTCGCTCAACCTACTACAGAAAGGTTGTAGATATAGAATTTTCCAATGGGAAAATTACTCAAATTGATTCGCATATTGAACCCAAAGTTGATTTCAAGGTTATTGAAGGCAAGGAATTGTGCATTGCTACAGGATTTATAGACCTCAATGCGCAGAGTGGCGAGCCTCATTTTTCGGTTGCTGAAAATATGGATTCTCTAGAAAAATCTGCTGCAAAAGGTGGTTTTACCCATGTTTGTCATTTTCCTCACGAGAATCATTTTATAGAAAATGAATCTGATGTATTTTTCCTAAAAAGCAAAAATCAAGGCCTCGTAAAAGTATTGCCTGTGGGAAGCATTACACAGAAAAAAAATCAAAAAAACATGGCAGAGCTATACGATATGTATGTATCGGGTGCGGTAGCTTTTACCAATGGGAACGAAACAGGCATGGATTCGGATACACTAATCAATGCACTCAACTATTCCAAGTCTTTTGGTGGCAAAATGCTTATTCATGCCGAAAAAAATAGACTCACAAAAAATGGACAAGTAAATCAAGGCTTATATTCATTGATGACTGGGTTCAAGGGCATTCCAAAAGAAGCCGAACTTATAGCTATCAAAGAAGTGGTTGCCTTGGCTCAATATACACAAACATACCCTACGCTTATAAATATTTCTACTGCAGAAAGTATTGATTATATTAGAGAAATAAAAAAGGAATATCCTATCAAATGTGGCGTATCTTCCATTCATTTGGCTTTGAATGATGAAAAAATCCTCGATTTTGATACAAATTATAAAATAAATCCTCCACTGAGAAGCGAAACAGACCGCGTGGCCTTGTGCAATGCTGTTTTGGATGGCACTATTGATTTTGTATACTCGCAGCATACACCTTGGACCGTAGAAGAAAAACATTTAGAATTTGACTTAGCGGCATTTGGAATTATCAATCTTCAGACCTCTTTTCTACTAGCATTAAACCAATTGGGCAAAAAGGCAATTGACAAAATTATCTCCGTATTTTCTAAAAATCCTGCGGAATATTTGGGATTGGAAATGGGAAGTATTGCCGTGGGAAATTCAGGGAGTTTTACATTAATTGATTTAGGAGAAAAAACGCTTTTTTCTCTAAATGAAAACGCTTCCAAAAGCAAGAATAGTCCTTTTTGGAATCAAGAATTTGAAGGCAAAATCAAAGGAATTATTCAAGAAGAAAATGCCTGTTTTTTTATATAAACAACCCCTAAATAAAAGACTTATTATGAATCCAGTTGTGCTTATTTCTCTTATTTTTGGATTAATTTCTCTTTTTAACAATTTTTTTTTAGCTACACAGGTTAAAGAAAAAGAAATAGGAATTATACTTGTTTTAGGACTTTTATTTTTTAATATTTATTTCTCCATATTATTTACAAAAAAAGCGCATCAATATACCCTTACTTTTTCTCAAGGGTTCAAAGCTGCAGTTCAATCAGGTATGATTCAATCCGTTTTTTATTTTTCTTCCAAGGTATTGATTCAAAAATATATTTCACCAAATTACTTCCCCAAATTATATAGTCTCAAGGATTATTTGTTGGAGTTAAACATAGCTATTATCTATTTTTCAATTTTAAGTGCTATATTTGGGGCTGTTTTAACGAGTTTTTTAATGACCAAAAACCCTAAATAATGGATATATCGATAGTAGTTCCTTTATACAACGAAGACGAAAGTTTGCCCGAATTGACGCAATGGATAGACCGTGTGATGCAAGCTAATGGATATTCTTATGAAGTATTGCTGATAGACGATGGGAGCAAGGATAAATCCTGGAGTGTGATTGAAAGTCTTTCTGCTGCAAATCCAAACTTAAAAGGTGTAAAATTTCAACGAAATTATGGCAAAAGTGCGGCGCTTTATATCGGATTTGAGCGTGCTCAAGGCGATGTGGTGATAACAATGGATGCCGACTTGCAAGATAGTCCCGATGAAATTCCTGACCTTTATCGAATGATAAAAGAAGAGGGATATGACATAGTAAGTGGTTGGAAACAAAAACGATACGACCCCATTTCTAAAACGATTCCAACAAAATTATTCAACTGGGCCGCACGCAAAATGAGTGGTATTTATCTTCACGATTTCAATTGTGGGCTCAAAGCGTATAATTGCAAAGTAATTAAATCTATAGAGGTTTATGGCGAAATGCATCGTTATATTCCTATTCTAGCTAAATGGGCGGGTTATACAAAAATAACCGAAAAAGTTGTACAACATCGTGCTCGCAAATATGGCGTTACAAAATTTGGATTAGAGCGATTTATCTTTGGTTTTTTAGATTTGATGTCAATCACCTTTGTTTCTCGTTTTTCCAAAAGTCCAATGCACTTTTTTGGAACGGTAGGATTTATGGCTTTTAGCATTGGCTTTTTTATGGCATTGATGCTAGGAATCAATAAATTAATAGCAGTAAATCAAGGCAATTTTGCGCCTTTAGTTACCAATAGTCCTTTTTTCTATATTGGTCTCACGATGATGATTTTGGGAACGCAATTATTCTTAGCGGGATTTTTGGGAGAATTGGTTTCTCGCAGTGCTACTGATAGAAACAACTATTTGATAGACAAGGAAATATAAGATTTATGTCTTATAAAAAATTGCATTTTTTTGCTGTTTTTACGCTTATTTTTCTTTCTGTAATTGGGCATTATTCGGGACGTGGAATGTTTATGGATGGCATAATTTATGCTACTATTTCCCGAAATTTAGCGATACATATTGGCAGTTTTTTTGAACCCATCTATGTGGACTCCTTTGAGAGCAATCTTTCACTGACCTATTTCATTCAATCGTTCTTTTTCAGAATTTTTGGCGATTTTTTTTGGGTTGAAAAATTGCATAATGCGGTTTTTCTTATTCTAAATATTGTTTTACTTCACAGTATCTACAAAATTAAACATAAGTCATCGGCAATACCTATACTTTTTTGGTGGATTTCTCCTAGTATTCCTTGGATTTTTACAAACAATTTAATGGAAATTACGGTTTCGTTTTTCTTTTTGTTATCTCTCTTTTTCTATTTAAAATATAAAGAAAATCATCAAAAAAGCTATTTTATATACTTTGTTTTAGCTACCATTTTTGCTTCTTATAGCAAAGCCTTTGTAGGATTTTTTCCGTTAATTTTTCCATTTGTACATTTTTTTATTTATAGAAAAATCTCATTTCAAAAATTATTAAAAGAATATCTGATACTTTTATCTTGTATTGGGGTTGTTTTTGGGCTTCTATTTTGCTATGAACCCGCCTTGATTCAATGGGAGAAAATCATTGAATATCAGTTGCATTCAAATGATTTAGTTTCAAATTCTTTTTGGCTCAGCAAATTTAATTTTCTTAAAGAAATTCTTATGAATTTTTGGCCTCAATTATTCATATTAAGTCTGCTTTATGTATTAAAAAGTCGAAAAAAACTTAACATTCCCCTACATAAAGACGTTACATTTTTCTTTTTACTATTTATTTTCGCCATTATTCCTTTTTCTATTTTTAAGAAATTTTTTGGGTTTTATCTATCAATTGCTGCCCCTTTTTTAGCTTTGGGTGTCTCATCGTATTTCTCTAATTTCGAAATCATTTTTGAAAAATTCTTAGTCCACAACTCAACCAAAAAATATATTTTTATTCTACTGATTTTGCTCAATATCACAGGATTTACTGTGTCTATAATTCATTTTGGCAACATAAACCGAGACAAAAATTTAATAGAAGATAGCCAGTTTATAGCCTCTGAAATTGCTCAAAGAAAAAGCTCAAAGCGTATTTCATACATCAATTTAAGTCAAGATTTTGCGTATAACTATTACGAACAAGCCTATTTGGCACGAGCTATACCTCAAGAAATAAGAATGTACACCGCAGACTCCATTCAAAATTTCAAAGGATTCTTCATTTCAAAAAACGCCCTAAGTCCAAATGCAATTATGAGTCCACACGGATATTATTTTTTGAACAGCAACTCCAAAATTGAAAATTAATTATTGATAAATAATCCCTATTTTTGCAGGAATGTTGAAAGGACAAAAAATAGTTATAACAGCCGGGCCTACGTATGAGGCCATAGACCCCGTTCGATTTATTGGCAATCGTTCTTCGGGTGCTATGGGCTTAGCCATTGTCAATTCTTGTCTTTCAAGAGATGCAGAGGTAGTTTTAATCATTGGTCCTGTCAATTTGACAATTCCGCAGCATCCAAATCTTACGGTTCATAAGGTAGAATCCGCAGCTGATATGTATCAAGCGGTATTGCCTTATTTAGATAAATATGATATTGGAATTTTTGCCGCAGCCGTGGCAGATTATACACCCAAATATGTAGCTAATCAGAAAATCAAAAAAAATGAAGATTCATTTACCCTTGAATTGGTAAAAACTATTGATATCTTGGCAAGTGTAGGGAAACAAAAGCGTGAAAATCAACTTTTGGTTGGATTTGCTCTTGAAACCCAACATGAAGCGGAGAATGCTCAAGAAAAATTAAAACGAAAAAATCTTGACGTCATAGTGCTAAACTCCTTAAACGATGCTGGAGCAGGATTCAAACATAGTACCAATAAAATTTCAATCTTTGACAAATACAATAATACCCTATATTTTGAGTTAAAAGACAAAAAAGATGTGGCAGAAGATATTCTCAATCATATTGAAACATTAATCAACACTAAATGAAAACCTGGATTTATATACTTTTATTATTCTTTTTTTCGATTCAATTAAAATCTCAAGAACTTAATTGTTCTGTTACTGTAAATACCACTACAAACACTAATTCTACTGCAGTTAGTCCCAAACTTTTTAAAACCTTGGAGAAAACCATACAAGATTTCATAAATCTTCGCAAATGGACGAATGATAATTACAATATCAATCAAAAAATCAATTGCAATTTGATTATCAATATTACGGAAATTCCAAGACAAGATGTTTATAAAGCAGATATTACTATTCAATCGGAGCGTCCTATTTTTAATTCAAATTATGCTTCTCAAATTTTTAGACACAAAGAAGCGGGAGTGCCTTTTGTATATATAGAAAATGATCCCATCGAATATTCTGACAATGTATTTAATAATGGATTGGCATCTACTTTGGCTTTCTTTTCTTATTTTATTATTGCGTTGGACAATGAGTCTTTTTCTTACAAATCCGGTCAAACGATTTTGGAAAAAGCCGAAAATGTGTGCAATATAGTACCCTTTGGAGCCAACGCAGGAGGCGAATCCCTGAATGGCTGGAGACAACAAGAAGCTCAAAGCATATCAGGAGCCAAAACAAAAATTGGTATGGTGCTTACTATGATGAACTCCAGAGGCGACAAATTCCGCAAAGCTTTCTATGACTATCATCTCAATGGACTGGATTTGATGACAGATAGCGCCAAAACAGCAAAAGCGAATATTGTAAAAGCGCTAGAAGAAATGGCTCAATACCAACAATCAAACAATACCTATCTTCCAAGTATGTTTATGCTAGCCAAACAAGATGAAGTCATCAATATGTTTAAATCCGAGCCTGCCGATACGCGTAAAAAAGTAGGGGAATATATGACAAAGATAGAGCCATCGCTTTCTTCAGTTGTTCAAAAGAATTTGGTGAGATAGCTATCATTAAAAAACTCTTTTTCAATCGTTCCAATAATTTTATTTAGATTAAATTTGCGGAAAATTAATCTATTTTGGAAGATAAATATTTGAAACGTGGTGTTTCGGCTCAAAAAGAAGATGTCCATTTTGCTATTCAAAACTTAAACAAAGGATTGTATTCCAATCTTTTCTGCAAAGTTTTTCCCGATGTAATGGGCAATGATGCCAATTATGTAAATCTTATGAGCAGCGATGGCAGTGGCACTAAATCTATCTTGGCTTATTTATATTGGAAAGAAACAGGCGATGCATCGGTTTTTAGAGGAATAGGACAGGATGCATTAGTTATGAACCTAGACGATATGCTGTGTGTAGGTGTTTCCGAAAATTTTCTTTTCACCTCTATCATCAATAGAAATAAAAACCGAATTGACGCTACCGTTATCAAAGAAATTATTGACGGAACTAGAGAATATATAGATAAACTGAATGAATATGGACTCAATATCATATACACCGGTGGCGAAACAGCCGATGTTGGCGATGTAGTGCGCACGGTAAGTGTAGACGCTAGTATGAGTGCTCGTATGCACAAAGACCATATAATCCAAACGGGCAATATCAAAGCTGGGCAAATCATTGTGGGAATAGCTAGCTACGGAAATTGTATCTATGAAAATGGCTACAATAGCGGTATGGGAAGCAATGGACTCACTTCGGCTCGCCACGATATGCTCTCAAAAATCTATGCTGAGAAATATCCCGAAACCATAGAATTGCTTGTAGATAGTTCGGTACAATACTGCGGTAGTCATAATATTACGGATGTTTTATTCGAAAATCAAGCACTAGGAAAAATGTTATTATCTCCAACGATGAGCTATGCGCCTATCCTAAAGAAAATTTTTGACCTTGGGCGTTCGCACATTCGCTCGGTAGTCCATTGTACAGGAGGCGCTTCTAGCAAGGTACTTCACTTTGTGGAAGGTGTCAAAATTATTAAAAATAATGTATTAGAAGTTCCCCCTTTATTCCAATGGATACATAAAGAAAGTCAAACTTCTTTTGAAGAAATGTTCAAGGTCTTCAATATGGGAACCCGAATGGAAATATATCTCGAAAATGAAACTTTTGCCAAAGAAATCATAGATCTAGTAGCTACATTTGGACTAAAAGCACAGATAATTGGACGTGTAGAAGCTAGCGAAAAAGCTTGTGTAGCTATGGAATATCAAGGCAAGTCTTGGGAATATAATAAGTAGACATTAGATTTGAGATACTAGAATTTAGCTTTTAAACATAAATAATATGACATACCCTATTTTTCCTTGTTTGTGGTTTGATGGCAAAGCGAAAGAAGCCGCTGCTTTTTATTGTTCTGTTTTCAAAAACTCAAAAGTTTTATCTGAAAATCCAATGGTTGTGGTTTTTGAGCTAAACGATACCAAGTTTATGGCATTAAACGGTGGGCCACAATACGCATTTTCTCCTGCCAATTCGTATGTAATTACTTGTGATACTCAAGAGGAAATAGACTATTATTGGGTAAAACTAAGCGAAGGAGGCAAGCCCGGAAAATGTGGATGGCTTACCGATAAGTATGGCATTTCGTGGCAAGTAGTACCAAAAATACTAGGAGAACTTATGAACGACCCCGAAAAAGCACCAAAAGCTATGTATGCTTTTATGCAAATGACAAAATTTGATATAGAAAAATTAATAAATAATTAAATATAATTTTAAATACCTAAATATGAGCAAGAAGAATAAATTTGACAAAAAATCGATGCAGTTTTTAGAAAATTATCTAAATACAGCCTCGCCTACTGGATATGAAAGTGCAGGACAAAATGTATGGATGGAATATATAAAACCCTATGTAGACGAAATCCGAACAGATATCTACGGCACATGCTATGGCGTAATTAATCCAAAAGCGGAATACAAAGTGGTCATTGAGGCGCATTCGGATGAAATATCTTGGTATGTAAATTATATTGGAGACGATGGATTGATATACGTAGTGCGCAATGGAGGTTCAGATCACATGATTGCTCCATCCAAAAGAGTTAATATTCATTCAAAAAAAGGTATTGTAAAGGGCGTTTTTGGGTGGCCCGCTATTCATACCCGAAGTGGTGGCAAAGAAGAGTCTCCAAAAGTAGAAACCATATGGATAGATTGTGGCGCAGAAACCAAAAAAGAAGTAGAAGAACTTGGAATTCATGTTGGATGTGTTATTACCTACCCCGATGAATTTATGGTGCTAAACGACACCTATTTTGTTTGTAGAGCAATTGATAACAGAATTGGCGGGTTTATGATAGCCGAAGTAGCTAGAATGCTCAAAGAACAAAAAATCAAATTGGATTTTGGACTTTATATTACAAATTCTGTACAAGAAGAAGTAGGACTAAGAGGTGCTGAAATGATTAGCCAAACTATCAAACCCAATGTAGCCATCGTTACGGATGTAACGCACGACACCACCACACCGATGATTGACAAAAAGAAAGAAGGTGAACAAAAATGTGGTTTAGGCCCCGTAATTGCTTATGCTCCTGCTGTTCAAAACAATTTAAGAGATTTAATCATAGACACCGCCGAAGCAAACAAAATTCCTTTCCAAAGAGCCGCTTGTAGTCGATTGACCGGAACCGACACCGATGCTTTTGCCTATAGTAATGGCGGCGTAGCGAGTTCATTGATTTCACTTCCACTTCGTTATATGCACACCACGGTAGAAATGGTTCATAAAGAGGATGTTGCCCATGTCATTCAACTGATTTTTGAATCTTTGAAGAAAATCGAAAAGAATCACAACTTTAGTTATTTTAAATAAAAAAAACTAAAATATAACACAACTTTATTTGCTTAATTTTATAAGTAATATAAAGAGTTATATGCTCTAATCAAACTTCATAGTTTAAATTCTTTATAAGATTTTAATTATCTTATTAGCGTTACCGTTCCTTTCTTTTCAAACTGGCTTACCGTAGTTTTATATACGATATAATAGCTATAGACTCCACTTGGTTGCATTTCTCCAAAGTACGTGCCATCCCATGCGCTATAATTTCCAGTCCCTTCATATACTTTTTCACCCCATCGGTTGAAGACCATCATTCTTACAAGTGTGGCTTTGCCATAGAAGTCGGGTTTGAAGACATCATTCACAAAATCTCCGTTTGGAGAAAATGCATTTGGAAGCGATACTTCGCTATCATCTTTTTTCACTCGAATAAATATTTCATCTGAGTTCAAACAATTATTAGCATCGGATACTGTAATTGTGTATGTCGTAGAGGTCATTGGATAAACTCGTATCATATCGCTTGTACTTCCCGAAGACCAGTTATAGGTATTGGCAGTTGTAGCATACAATTCTACGGTATCTCCTTCTATTATTACAGTATCAGGATTGGCATAAATTTGTATAGGCGCACGATATATTACATTTAGCTGATTGAGAATATAAATACTATCGCAGAATGGAAATGCTTGCTTCTTGATAGTATCTTCAATATTGGTAGAAGCAAAATACCAAGTATTTCGGAAGAATATAGAGTCGCATTTTTCTATTATTTCTCCCGCTAATAAAGTAGGCTTAGATACAATGAAATTATAGAATCGATGCACGCTATCACAGCCATAAATGCTCAAGATAGTATCTTTGGGAAGTCTAGTAGATTGATTGTACATATTGCCATTATAATTAAATTGACCACATACATTTGTATCTATATTTATAATATCTACTTCTTGTAGCTTCAAATCTAAAATCACTACACTATCACATCCATTAATTTTTTTGGATTTAAACTGATAAATGCCCGAAGATCCCAAAAAGGTACCATTATATTGATAGGTTTGTCCGTAAGCACAGATAGATAGGCGAATTGTATCTGACAACAATACATTCAAAAATGCCGTTCGATAAATAGAATCGCAGCCTCTAAAACTTTTAATCGTATCACCAACTACCGATGGACTAAAATACGATTTATTTTTATAGGTAATTTTGACACAATTGGTTATTTGAATAGTATCTTTATGTGGTGCAAATATCCTAACGTTGAGGGCTGCTCTTGGACTTTCACAACCAAACTTGTTTCGTTGCGATACATAATAAACAAAAATACCTGTGTCAATCGTACTTGGCGAAGGACTCAATGTGCTTCCCAGCCCACCTACAGAATCGGCATACCATATCAAAACATTTCCAGGCGTTACACTTGCCACCAAGGAATCAGAAACTATTCCCTGACAATAACTGATACCTTGTGTAATTGGTGCTAAAGGCGTAGGATTCACAAATACCCTGAGCAACGCTCGAGGACTTTCACAACCTTTTGATGTAATTTGGCTTACATAATAATCTACTATACCCACAATGGCGGTATTAGGCTTTGGTGAAGAGGCAAAGGATATTGTCGTTGTAGAATCGGCATACCATAGCAGGGTATTGCCAAAAAACGCAACTGCAGTAAGTGTATCTACTTTTTGCCATTGACAATATGTAGTGTCTCTTGTCGTTGGTGCAATTTTTCCTTTAAAGTTAATTTGAACCTTGATAGAATCACGCGGACTTTCACAACCCAACGCCGTTTTTTGACTTACATAATATGTAGTAATGCCAGTATCAACGGTGCTTGGCGTAGGGGCAGACGTATCTCCCACGCCTCCAGTTGCCGTAGTATACCACAGCAAGATATTTCCTGGATCTGCAATAGCGGTCAATTTACCAACGACTTGCCCTTGGCAATAATCAATATTTGCCACTTTTGGTGCTTTTGGAGTTGGGTTAATCGTTACCGTTATTTCTTTACGCTGACTTTCACAACCAAATGTATTTTTTTGACTTACATAAAATTTAAAAATACCCGCAACGGCAGTACTTGGCTTGAAAGCTATATACAATGCCGTTCCTCCCGTAGCGGAAGTATACCATAGCAACGTATCTGAGGTCAATGTAGCCGTTAAAGGCACCGAAGAATCGCCTTGACAATACGTTACATTGCTTGCATTAGGAGCTAAAGGGGTTGGATTTACTGTGACTTTTATGGTATCTCGTGGCCCTTCGCAACTCAAACTCGTTTTTTGGCTAACATAAAAGAAGAATGTTCCAACAGTAGTTGTAGAAGGTGTTGGAGCAATTTTTGAGCCCACGCCTCCAATTGCATTTGTGTACCAAAGGAGTGTATCTCCCGTCGTTAAGGTAGCCGAAAGTGGTACCGCAGGATAATTTTGACAATAAACAATATCATTAACAATAGGGAAGCTTGGCGTAGGTTTTATAGTTACTCGTATCGTATCTCGTGGCCCTTCACATCCCAATTTTGTTTTTTGACTTACATAAAAAAGTTGAATTCCTACAGAAAGGGTACTAGGAGTAGGAGCAATAGTAGAACCCACTCCCCCTGAGGCTACATTATACCAAAATAAGGTATCTCCTGTTGTTAGAGAAGCTGTTAATGGAACAGCAATGTCCCCTTGACAATAAGAAATATTTACTACAATTGGTTTTAGAGGCGTTGGATTTACAATTACTGTTAAAAGAACTCTCGGACTTTCACAATTAAAGGCATTAACTTGAACTACATAATATTTTATAGTATCTGGAATAGATGTGCTCGGAATTGGCGCGGTGGTTGTTCCCACACCACCTGTAGGAACGGTATACCATTTCAATATATTACCCAAATTAGCGGAAGCGGTTACAGGAGTCGCTAAATCACCTTGACAATATGTTTTATTTCCTATATTGAATGGTATAGGAGGAATTGGTATAATTTCTACACGAACCGTTGGTGGCGCTACCGTACAAGCTCCTTTTGTAATATTACAAGTATAGTTTCCTGAATCTGAAACAATATAAGTAGCATTGGTAGCACCTGCAATCGGAATCCCATTTACTTGCCATTGATACGTATACCCTACTCCCGATGAAGCAGTGAGTGTGGCCGAAGAACCCGCGCATAAATTTTGTACTGTAGAGGGGGTAATCGTTGCTATTGGTGGAGTATCTGCATTGACCAAGATAGTATTTGATACAACACAGCACCCTCCATTACATACTTTTACAGTATACCCTCCCGTAGTTGTAGCAGTGTACCATATTGTATTTTCACCCGCAATATCTACGTTGTTTTTTCGCCATTGGTATGTAGAGCCTGGTGAAATATTAGACATCAACGTAGCGCTGCTTCCTTGACAGAAATTCGTAGAGCCCAATGCACTAGCAGCAGCATTAGGAATATTATTAAAGAAGACAGCCGTTGGCAATGAAATCGAAGAACATCCATTAGAATCTACTACTCTGTAGGTATAGTTTCCAGCGCTTAAAGCACTTATAAATCTATTCGTATCCGCACTTAATGAAATGCCATTTCTAAACCATTGGAATCGTGCTTTGGCAAGCGTATCTGCTCTCAAAGCTATAGACCCTCCAATACATACTGAGACAGGTCCTAACGTGTCTATTTTAGTTATTGGATTTGGCTTTGAAACTATATTGAAAACCGAGGAAGTTCTTATACATCCATTAGAATCTGTTACAACTACATCATAGTTTCCAATAGCTTTTGCTTGCAAAAATCTTGAAGTAGCTCCAGAAATTGCAGTAGTATTGAATCGCCACTGGAAAGTATACTTTGGAAATGTATCCGCAGTTAACAATACAGAATCTCCAATACAAAAATAATTTCTTGGGGCATTTATTAATGCCGTTGGCAATGGATTTATTCTTACTCGAACCGTATCTGTTTTACTACAAGTATTTGCCGTTAATGTATATACATATGTAACAAAAATAGGATTTGTAGTAGTATTTAATAATGTTTCTGAAATAGCTCCTGTTCCTATATTGGCAGGGTTACTTATACCCGAGACTAAAGCTCTAGACCATGAAAATGTCGTTGATGGGGTAGCACTTGTTGGAGTATATGAAAATAGTGAACCACTACAAACTGCATTTGGGGTTTTAGTTGAACTTAATACTGGGCTTGGATTTACCGATACAGACAATGTATCCAATTCCGAACATGAATTAGCTGTAATACTAAAGACATATCGTGTAATAATAATATTTGGTGTGGTATTCGTTATTGTTTCTGAAATAGCTCCTATTCCACTATTTGAAACAGGAACAATTCCTACTACAGCATTTCGATTCCACGTAAATGTTGATCCTGTCGTAGCTGATGCCGGTGAATACGTCACTAGCCCTGAACATGCTGCTGTCGTCGTTTTTGGCGCTTGTAACTTCGGTCTTGGATTGACCGTTACCGTTACCGTATCCGGTCTTGAACAGCCATTGGCACTCAAGGTGAATATATATCGTACCACGATTGGTGCGGTTGAATTATTTCGTAGGGTGTCTACTATATTATTGCCAGATCCAGGTGTTGCACTTGTGGTTATGTTTGTTACGGCTGGTCGGGTCCAAGAGAAT
>JBEIDU010000009.1:0-49788 GCA_040383345.1 Chitinophagales bacterium
TAAGGCACAGCTCGATTTTAAGGCTATGCCCGCCAATACACAGCGTTATGCATTTACGCTAGGCAGTGTCATTACGCCACTCAAGCTTCGGATAGATCCATTTGATTTTTCCAAGGATTTTACTATGGGAACTACATTTGGAGTACGATATACAAAAAGCGATTATGCGCCTGTGAGTTTTAGTGCTTTGCTAGGGATGGGTGTTTCGAGTGTGAGCTTAGATAGCTTCACTACGGCAGGCAAAATTAGAAATAGGCAAGAAGCGTTAGCTTTTACGCCATCTATTGGCGTAATGATAGAATTTGGGAATGCACAAGTCGGGATTTTCACAGGAATCGATATGCTCAGTAGTAATAATTCAAATTTTGATTCATATATATACAAAAATAAGCCTTGGATTTCTATCGGATTAGGCTATTCTATCTTTTCGGCTAGTAGCAAGAAGTAAGATAGGTTTAAGAATACGTCGTTATTTATTTTCACTCTCTCTTTATTCAATTTCCCTTAATTTTGGAATTCGTTTTAAACAAAGTAAATGAACTTTCCCTCCGCTTTTATAGATAGAATCAAGCTTCAATTTCCAGAAGCAAATGCTGATTTTTTTGAAGCGTTGGAGCGAGAAGCGCATACTTCCATTAGGATTAATAAGCGTAAAACTTCTTCTCAATCCGCTATGCAGCCTGTTCCTTGGGCTTTGCGGGGGTTTTATTTGCCTTCTCGGCCTCGATTTACCTTAGATCCTATCTTTCATGCAGGCGCATATTATGTACAAGAAGCCAGTAGTATGTTTTTGGATACGGTGCTGGAGCATATCAAAAAAGACGTTTCCCTAGACCGAGTCTTGGATATGTGTGCTGCGCCGGGTGGCAAGAGCACATTGATTTTGGACCATTTGAATGAAAATCAATTTTTGATAGCGAATGAAATTGTAGATAATAGAAATGCGATTTTACGCGAAAATTTGACAAAGTGGGGATTCCCCAATTTTGCAGTAACGCAGAATGATGCCAAGCATTTTGGGAACATGACGGATTATTTTGATGCGATATTTGTAGATGCGCCATGCTCTGGAGAAGGGCTTTTTCGAAAAGATGAAAAAGCGCGTGCGGAATGGACTCCCGAAAATATACAAAAATGCAGTATTCGCCAGATGGATATTCTCGAAAATATTTGGGAAGGGCTCAAACCCAATGGTTATTTGATTTATAGTACTTGTACGTACAATCCCGAAGAAAATGAAACGCTTTTGTATCGTTTTAAACAAAAAGGATATGAATTTGAATCTATCGAAATTTCGCTAGATCCATCGTGGAATATTACCAAGGTAGATGCTAATGGGATAGTGGGTTATGCGTTTTTGCCACATAAAACAAAAGGCGAAGGCTTTTTTTGTAGTGTACTCAAAAAGACGTCTAATGCGGAAGCAAAAAATTGGACAGCTGCTCGTATTATTGAAAAAAAGGAATGGATAGAAAAATATATTCAACCACAAAGTATCTTCCATTTTACCTCATTTTCTTTTCAAGAGTCTATTACTATTGTTCCCAAGAATCTTTTGGCACAGCTGGGCAATCTCCGAAAACATATTTATTTCAAGCAATTTGGGCTTCCCATTGGCAGCGAAATGAAAGGGAAGTTTATCCCCGACCAAGGTTTGGCTTTGTGTTCGTTGCTGGATTTAGAAAAAGTATCGAAGTATGAAGTATCAAAATACGAAGCGCTCCAATTTCTTTCTAAAGAAGCATTTGATACTAGCGCATTGCCTTTGGGTTTTATACTACTTATACACAATAATATTCCGCTGGGCTGGATTAAAAATATCTCGGGTAGGCATAATAATTTGTATCCGAAAAATTGGCGTATTTTAATGGATTGGAAATCTCGATTGCAATAGTTTTTTCCAATTTTTCACAAAAAATCAAATTTTAAATTTTTTTTCACTTGATTTATTGCTGTTTAGACATATAAATGCAATTAAAATTGAAAATCCAAAAACAATGTTTTAATTTTGTCTTCAGATTTTTGGTAATACATATTTTGTCGTATTACTATTCAATTTTTTGCAAATTCAATTAGATATTATGACCCAATTTAGTCATTTGCACTGCCATACTCAATATTCCGTTCTCGATGGAGCGGCCAATATAGCGGATATGGTATCCAAAGCAAAAGCCGATGGAATGCCAGCCGTTGCGATTACTGATCATGGCAATATGTTTGGGGTTTTTGAATTTGTAAATGAGTGCAATAAGCAAGGGGTAAAAGCTATTGTAGGATGTGAATTTTATATGGTGGAAGATATGTCTGTGACTTCATTTGCAGGGACAGGGAAAAAAGACAAGCGCTATCATCAGCTTTTATTAGCAAAAAATACGGAAGGATATAAAAATATTGCTACGCTATGTAGTCTTGGCTACAAAGAGGGTTTGTATGGAAAATATCCACGTATCGATTTGGAATTATTGAAAAAATACAAGAATGGATTGATAGCAACATCTTGTTGTATTGGCGCACGAATTCCACAGACAATATTAGCAAGCGGAGAAGAAGAAGGCGAAAAAGAAATGAAAAAATGGTGGGATTTGTTTGGAGAAGATTTTTACTTAGAAATTCAACGACACAATATCCAAAACATAAATAATACAGGGCTGAGCCAAGAGGACTTGAATCAAATATTGCTCAAATGGAGCCATCGATATAATATTCCAGCTATCTGTACCAATGATAGTCATTATGTAGAGCAGGATGATGCGGAAATGCACGACATCCTTTTGTGTGTCAATACGGGTGAAAAAAAGTCTACACCTATCAAGTCAGATGGTGATGAAGATGGTATGAACAAAGAATATCGTTTTGGGTTTCCCAATGATCAATTTTTCTTTAAAACGACTCAGGAAATGGGGGCACTTTTTGCAGATGTGCCTTATACGCTCGAAAATACACAACAGATAGTAGATAAAGTAGAAAAAATCAATTTGGTAAAAGATATCATGATGCCTAATTTTTCTTTACCTGATAATTTTAAGGATCAGCAGGATTTGATGCGACATCTAGTTTATGAAGGTGCCAAGCGAAAATACGGCGATATTATTCCTGCTCATGCTATTGAGCGAATAGAATTAGAATTGACTACCATTTTTACGAGTAAGTTTGAAGGGTATTTTCTGGTAATTGAAGATTTTTTGCGCGAAGCACGAAAAATGAATGTATGGGTAGGTCCAGGAAGAGGTTCTGCAGCGGGAAGTGTTGTGGCGTATTGTCTTGATATTACACAAGTAGATCCACTTCAGTATGGTTTGCTTTTTGAACGTTTTCTCAATCCAGAAAGGGTCAGTTTTCCCGATATAGATATTGATTTTGAGGATGAAGGCAGACAGAGCGTGCTAGACTATGTAGTGGCTAAATACGGAAAAAATAATGTATCGCAGATTATCACTTTTGGTACCATGAAAGAAAAATCGGCCATTAGAGATGTGGGTCGTGTACTGGATGTGCCGCTTTTTGAAGTAAATAAAATAGCTAAAACGGTTCCGGATAGTATTACCTTAAAAGATTTGCTCAATGAGGAAGTGTATAAATCAAAGAAAAATGGCATGAAACCCGATGAAGTAGCCAAGGCAGAAGGCTTAAAGTTGATCTACAAAGAGGATGAAACGGCCAAAAAAATCATTGATTATGCCATAAAACTAAAAGGAAGTGTAAGAAATACAGGCGTTCATGCTTGTGGGGTGATTATTGCCCCTGAGAATTTAGAAACCTTGATTCCAGTGTCTACCGCGAAGGATAGTAGCATGCTGGTAACTCAATTTGACAACCGTTTTGTAGAAAAAGCAGGATTGCTAAAAATGGATTTTTTGGGACTGAAAACGCTTAATATTCTCAAATCTATTGTAGAAATTATTCGCCAACGTCATGGAATAGAATTGGATTTGGCTAAGCTTCCGCTTGATGATACATTGACTTTTGAAGTTTTTCAAAAGGGTCAAACTGATGGTATCTTCCAATTTGAAAGTGCTGGTATGAAAAAGAGCTTGATGGGATTAAAACCCGATAGATTTACGGATTTGATTGCAATGAATGCATTATATAGGCCAGGTCCCTTGGATTATATTCCTAATTATATTGATAGAAAACATGGACGTGAGAAGGTATCATATGATATAGAAGATTCAAAAGAAATATTGGAAGAAACCTATGGAATTATGGTTTATCAAGAACAGGTAATGCAGCTAAGTCAAAAATTAGCAAATTTTACTAAAGGACAAGCCGATAGCCTCCGTAAAGCAATGGGAAAGAAAGTGAAAGAAGAAATGGATAAGCTCTATACCATTTATATAGACGGATGTAAAGCTAACGGACATCCCGAAGATAAAGCCAATAAGATATGGCAAGATATGGAAAAATTTGCCCAATATGCTTTCAATAAATCGCACTCTACATGCTATGCATTGGTGGCTTATCATTGTGCTTATCTGAAAGCGCATTATCCTTCTGAGTTCATGGCAGGCTTGGTTTCAAACAATATGGATAATATAGATGAAGTTGGAAAGTATATGCAAGAAGCTAAGAAAATGGGGATAGAAGTTTTAGGCCCTGATGTAAATGAATCCTCATATCGTTTTACAGTAAATAAAAAAGGACAAATTCGATTTGGATTATCTGCATTAAAAGGTGTTGGAGAGAATTTAGTAAAAGAAATGGAGGAAAATCGTGCTATTAAAGGAGACTTTATAGATATTTATGATTTTGTTTCCAGATTGGGATCTACAGTAGTCAATAAACGAGCGCTGGAGCCATTGGCTATGGGGGGGGCTTTTGATTGTTTTGCAGATATTGCTCGTGAGCAATATTATGAAGTGGTATCGGAAAAAGAAGGGTCATTTATAGAACGATTGATCCGATTTTCAAATAGTGTCAACTCAAGCCAAACCAATAGTGGCAATCTATTTGGAGATGTATTTGTAGATATGGTAGATAAACCTATTCCTCCCAATTTGGGAGAGTTCAACGTCCTTGAACGTTTGGATAAAGAAAAAGAAGTTTTGGGGATGTATTTGAGTGGTCATCCCTTGGATCCATATCGAAAAATTATTGAAGATTGTAGCTTTCAGAATTTAGATAAATTTAGTATGAGTTTAGGAACTGTACTCATGGCCGGTATGGTGAGTGGAGTAAATATAGCTATAGATAAGCAGGGCAAACGATATGGTAGATTTTCATTATCCAATTTTAATAGTAAAATAGATTTGAGATTGAAAGGGGATAATTTATTGAAATATGAGAATTTTTTAAAAAATGGCATGTATATGATTGTCAAAATAAAGAAAGATGAATTTACGCCTAAAGACGGAGGAAATAAGATAGAATTTGATAAAATTATAGATATTTATTTATTAGAAAATGCTTGGGAGAAAGTACGAAGAGTCGACATATTGATTGATGCAAAAATTTTGACAGCTAATAAAATTTTGGATTTAAAATCATATTTCTTGGAGCACAAAGGAAAAACAACAATCTATTTCAATATTACGGATGGAGTGCAAGTTTCAGATAAAATAATGGCTCCAAAAGAAGGAAATAGCGAAATATTGGACGAGGAAGGCAATATTATCGAGGATCTTATAGAAAAAGAAGAATTTTTGGAGTATGAAATTCAAGAAGAGCAAGTAATTGAGGAAAACCCTTTAAAAGAGGCGCTTACATTTTTGTCGAGAAATGTCCTTTTAGATGTATCCGCAGATAGTATTTCAAAACTGGAAGCCATCGTAGGAAAAGAGAATGTAAAAATCACAATTTCAATGGATTAGAAATGGATGTGTCCAGTTTGAAAATACAGTTGCATGAGTATTTAATGCAATATCCCAATGATATCCATGCTTTAAAAACGCTTGCTTTTGTGGAGCAGAACACAAACTTTTGGAAACGAGAAAATCTAGAAGGTCATGTGACTGCATCGGCTTGGGTTCTTTCTTTGGATAAATCTCAAACCTTGCTCACCCATCATAAATCATTGGATAGTTGGTTTCAATTGGGGGGGCATATAGAACCAGAGGATAAATCGGTGTGGGATGCCGCTTTGCGTGAAATTATTGAAGAATCTGGCATAGCGCCTATCGAATTAAATCCTTTTACAATTTTTGATATCGATGTCCATTTAATCCCTCAAAATAAGAAAGGAGTTCCAGCACACTATCATTATGATATACGCTATCTTTTTTTTGCGGATAGTAGCCTACCTATTTTATTTGACACTAATGAATCTAATGAAGTATGCTGGGTTTCGATAGTTAATGTAGCGGACAAATCCAGTCAAGATTCTGTTTTAAGAATGGTAAAAAAAAGCTGAGTATAATGAGTTATTTTTGTTTAGGAATTCTATTTATTTTTTTAGGATGTATTTCTCAAGAAGCAAATAAAGAGTTTGATTTTGTAGAAGTTAAAAATGTGCCTTTTTACAAATTTAATGTTGAAGAAAAATCTTTTAAGTGCATTGCAGGTCTATCAATTTATGACTCATTAGATCAAAAAATTGGAAATGAAATGCTAAAAAATCAATTTTTTGAAATTTTTAAGGATAAAGTAAATTTTCAAAACTTGGATTCCGCTACAGAAGTTTCTATTTATTATCAAATAATTCCATTAGTTTCAAAAGATTCGGTTCATATTTTAGGTGCTGCTTTATTGAATACTAAAGAGGTCAAAATAGCCTTTTGGTTTGAGAAAGCACGCGAATATTTTGACGAAGAAGGCCATTCGATGAAAGGAAATTTTCTTGCAATGCCAATAGCATTTGGTAGAATTACATCGCAATTCAGTCATGCACGATTTCATCCCATAGAAAAAGTAATAAAACCCCATTTAGGTATCGATTTTGCAGCGCCAATTGGAACGCCTGTCTTGGCGGCTGCTGATGGTGTATTGATTGAAAAATCCCAAAATTCGGGTAATGGAATGTATCTTAAAATCAAACATAGCGAAGCTTTTATCACGCAATATTTGCATTTATCCCGATTTTCGGGAATTTCGGTAGGTCATAAGGTTCAAAAAGGTCAAATTATAGGCTATGTAGGGCAGACGGGACTCGCTACGGGACCGCATTTGTGCTACAGATTGTGGGAGCATGGAAGACAAGTAAATCCAATGAAGGCAACAAATACGCATCTATTTAAATTAAATAATGATAATTTTGTAGGATTTCTTCAAACCAATAAAAAAATTAGAGAAATTTTGTTTTAATAATGGAAAATGTAAGACCTTTTTTATTACCTTTTTGTGGAAATATCAATTTTTGGAAACAAATCTTGAAGCAAGAAGAAGTGGTTTTTTCTTTTTCTCGAAAATTAGATAAAAAATCGTATACCAATCGAACACTTATAGCTACCGCCAATGGTATTCAAACGCTGAGTATTCCGCTGGAAGGAGGAAGAGGAAGCCGAATTCCTTATCGTGAGATATTAATGTCAAATCAAGAAAATTGGCGTGCAAAACATCTGATGGCACTTCAAAGTGCGTATTCCAAGAGCCCTTTTTATGAGTTTTATATCGATAAAATCGCTAAAGTATATGCCTCCAATCAACCATCGCTTCAAGAATTTAATTTTGAACTTTTCAATACTATTTCAAAAATCTTGAAAGTGGAAATTCATACAAACGTGGATGAAAATGCTTCTATTCCCATTTCATTTGAACCCAATGTCTACGAATCCCTTCCGAGCTATCCTCAGGTTTTTAGAAACAAATATGAATTTCAATCCGATTTGTCTATTTTGGATTTGATATTCAATATGGGAAATAGGAGTTTAAAATACCTGCAAGAAGCTTAACTTTTGAGATTGTTTTCATACATCGAAATCCAATCTTGAACCGAGACTTTTCGAACCAACTCGCCAATCAAATCAAAGGGAATATCCTCCATTTTTTTGAATCGAATGCACGATTTGCCCATATCCAGTTTGTATTTACAAGCCTTTGCATATTCATCTTGGAACCAATTTAAAAGCGTATCATCGGCATAAATCCCCATGTGATAAAACCCAATATGACTTTTTTGAGACGCGAGTCCCATAAAAGGCAACGGCAATTTTGGGTCGCAATGATAGCCCGCTGGATAGATAGAATGCGGAATTACGTAGCCTAGCATACCATAATTGATACATTCTTCAAAACCTTTGGGAAGGTTGTTCAAAATGCTTTGTCTAATCTTAAGCATAGGTTCTATGCGCTCTGTAACTAGGTGATTTAGATACGTTTCTACGGTCATATACTACTATTTTTTCATACCTTCCAAGCCACAATTCAAAAACTCTAAATACGTTTTTTTATCCATAAACCCACCTATTGGCTTGTTTATGATTTGTTTTTTATGTGGATGAATAATTACATAAAGTGGTTGAGTCACTTGTTTGAAATTGGTCAATTCAAAATCGGTCCATTTATTTCCTACCGTTACTACTTGCTTATTCAAGGATTTAGAGAAATATTGTTCTTCTTTTGGCAATTCTCTTTTTTCATCTACATACAATGAAACGATTACATATTTTTTGCTCAAAATATCATAGACTTCGGGTGCTATCCATACTTGCTCCTCCATTTTTCTACAATTGACACATGCCCAGCCTGTAAAGTCAATCATCAAAGGCTTGTTTTCTTTTTGAGCCAATGCCAATGCACCTTCGTAATCATTGATATGCGTGTTGAATTTTTCGGGTTGTTTTGCAAAACTGTATGATTTTGGTGGTGGAAATCCACTGATAAGTTGCAATTCGCCTCCAAAGAAATCGGTAACCAAATACGCTGAAAAGATAAAAAATACACCAGATAAAATAAAGGTAGTAATAGTTTTCTTGATAGTAGCGCCTTTCTTAAAGCTAAACCAGCCCATTAAATACATACCACACAATACACTAATTACAATCCAAATAGCTACAAACAATTCTCTTTTCAAAAAGCCCCATTGTTTTACAAGGTCGGCATTGGATAAGAATTTGAATGCAAATGCCAATTCGATAAATCCAAAAACTACTTTTACAACATCCAACCAGCTACCTGATTTTGGCAATGATTTTAATAAATTAGGGAATAATGCAAAAAGTGCAAATGGAATACCAAGCCCCAATCCAAATCCAGAAAATGCAGGCATAATTAAGTTTACATTTTGTAGATTTCCCAATACTAATCCTAGAATTGGCCCTGTACAAGAAAAAGATACAATCGCTAAGGTCAATGCCATAAAGAAAATTCCTATAAAACTTCCCGCATCGCTTTTGCTGTCCATTTTGGTAGCTACACTAGAAGGCATAGAAATGTCGTAATATCCAAATAATGAAAATGCAAAGAATATGAAAATGACAAAAAAGGCAAGATTTACCCAAATATTGGTAGAGAAATCATTGAGAAAATCACTGCTCAATCCTAAAAATGTAAAAGGTAAGCTAAATAAGAAATACACCAAAAATATAGCAAATCCATATAAAATGGCATTTCGAGTTCCTTTTTTCTTGTTTTCGGCACTACCTTTTAGGAAAAAACTCATAGTCATCGGAATCATAGGAAAAGTACAAGGGAAGAATAATGCTAAAAATCCACCTGCTATGCCAGCCAAAAATGCCGTCCATACGTTTAATACATCTTCTTTTTTGCTACAATCGGCCAATGTTTTTCCGAAAATACCATATTCGCTGATCTCTTCTTCTGCAGGAGTTTCGGTTGTCGCTTCAGGGGTAGTTTGAGCTACTGTGTCAGTACTTGCGACTACTTGTACCGATGTATCTTCTTTTACTGTTTCGCCAAAAGCAGCTATTTTGCTTGTAAATTCTTCAGAATTAGGTGGAAGACAGCTGTGTTCATCACAGATTTGATATTCTACACTCGCCTTGATATCACTCGATTTTGTATAGCTTATTTTTTGAACAAAGTTAACCGTTCCTTCAAAAAAATGTAAATTACCATCGTAGCCTTCTTCTTTTTTTGTAATTTTTTTACCAATTTCCCTAGGGTTACCTATTACTTTTACGCCATTTCCCTGAATAGTAAAAGTAGGTGGAATCAGCATCTCATCTCCAGGATTTACGCTCCATATATGCCAGTGTGGATCTAAAACGGCTTTGAAAGTAACCTCCGCTTCTTTTTCAGAAAGGGTTTTTGTAGATATTTGCCATTTTATATGTTTTGGTATTTGAGCATTTACAACTATAGTCAATAATGAAAGGAGAATCAATAACGATTTTTTCATGTGAATCATGTTTAAATTTTTCTGTTTAACTTACAATTTTACAAAATATTTGATAAAAAGATGCTTTTTTATATTTATTAACTAAAGCTTGTTCCGCATCCACAAGTTGTTTTCGCATTGGGATTGGTATAGATAAATCCTCTATTGTTTAGCCCATTTTCATAGTCTATCTTGAGGTCATTGATGAGCGCCGCTTGCGTTTTATCTATCAAAATTTGAAATCCATCAATAGGAGACTCAATATCATTATCTGTTTTTATATCAAATTCAAATATATATTGAAACCCTGAACAACCTCCATTTTTCACGCCAATTCGCAATTGTTTTTCATTAGATTCATTTGATATTAACTTATGAATTTGCTTAATAGCGGAAGTTGAAAATTTTACGATATTACCTTTATATTCCATATGGATAACTCTATTTTTAAAAAAATGCTCAAACTATAAACGAAATTATGTTATTTTGCGTTCCAAAATTATATATTTTAATATGAGTAATGATAGTTTTTTAGATTTGGTTAAATATTTTATTCCATTAATAGCTTTTTTAGCCCTGACTTATTTATTTCTTGAGCATTGGAAAAAACAAGAAATGGCTCGTTTTAAAATGCAAATGAATCGAGAATACAAATCCCTAATTTTACCTACACGAGTTCAAGCGTATGAGCGAATGGTGCTTTTTTTGGAGCGTATATCGCCTAATAATCTTGTAACTAGGCTCAATGATAGTTCTTTTACTGCTAATGAGTTTAAGTATCTTCTAACCAAAGAAATTTCCGACGAATTTGAGCACAATCTTTCCCAACAATTATATATTCCCTCAAAAACATGGCGTATGATTACATTGGCAAAAGACCAAACTATACAGCTCATTTTACAGACATCTACTTCGTTGCAAGCTGATGCAAAGTCAAAAGATTTGGCTATAGCCATTCTAAATCAAACTATTACCGATAAAGGGAATTTACCTACGAGCGAGGCAATTGAGCTTTTAAAAACCGATTTTTTTGACTTAATGGCAGGTCGATAGTTTTTTATACAAAAAAAGAATAATGAAATATATCATTGGAGTTTTAATTCTGTTTTTAGCGTCTTGTGGGACAAAAAATTATTATACAAAACAAGTTGATTGTAAAACTAGTAAAGTAGATAATATAAAATATGCTGCAGATTCGCAAGTATCTAGATATTTAGCACCCTATAAAAAACAACTAGATGCTGAAATGAATATAAAAATAGCAGAATTGAAAGAGGATTTAACTAAAAAACAACCGGAATGTTTACTGGGAAATTGGATGGCAGACGCTATAAAATGGCATTTGGATAGTGTAGAGCATATACAAGTAGATTTTGTGTGTCTCAATTTTGGAGGTATCAGAATCCCAAAATTGCCAAAAGGGGATGTATCGCTTCGTATGATATATGAGTTAATGCCTTTTGACAATACCATAGCTATTGTATCTCTGGACAGTGCAGGGATGCAGACAACTTTTGAAAAATTGTCAGGGCATAGAGGCTGGCCTATATCTCGTGGTGCCAAGGTTTTTTTTAATAAATCCAAAAATAACTTAGAATGGAATGTGCAAAAAACCCATAAAGATAGTTTTTATATAGCCGTATCGGATTATATAGCTACTGGAGGCGATAGAATGGATTTCTTCATCAAATATCCTAAGAAGCTATTGATTATTAAGATTCGAGATATTTTGATAGCTTATGCAAAACACCAAAAAATATTGTTTTCACAAATTGAAGGGCGTGTGGTATTAGATAAGGATGAAGAGAAATAAAAATAAATTTATTCGCATTTCTTCTCATCACAATGCAAAGGAACAATGTCTCGTCTAATTGCTAATTCATTATACAAAAATGATCCTAATCGGCTTATTTTCAAGATATAAGAAATTGGGGAAAACATAAAGAGGATTGGCAGGATGAAACATAGTTCATGTATGGTGTCAAATCCATAGTATACATTTCCATTTCTATCAATACTTGCCAAAGCCTTGATTGCTTTTTCAGCATCAATGAATGGATGGGAAGCGGTTCTAATATCTTCAATAGCGATATAGTTATGCTTGTCAAGGTTGGTTAGCTTTTTTGCAAATGCTTTGCAGAGGATACACCAGCCATCTATATATAAAGTTAGTTTAATAGATTTATGCATAAAAAATCGAATAGAATTTATCTTTTGAGTTTCAAAAATAAATTATTTTTTATGCTTTATGCTCTTTTTCTTTAGAGGGAATTTCTGAAATCTTATCTAATACCGAAATTGTATTTTTATAGCGGCAATGTATTCCTAAATTGCTAGTTGTCATTTTGAAAATAATCCTTTATAATATAAAATAATCTTATGCTATCTGTTTGTGACATGTTTGGCAAAAATTATTACAATTTTTACCAAAAAAGCATTAAAAAACTTAAATAAAATGCAAAGACGCTTTTTAAAAGGATTTATTTATATTTTTCTAATTAATTTTGGCTCCTTTTTTATATTCAAATTATCCGTAATGAAACAATTTTTTACATTATTACTTTCTCTTATTATTATTACCACTTCCATTGCACTTCACAATGATCATACTTGTATGAGACATAAGAAAAAAGTATATCAGAAGAATAGTGGAAAATCCAATGGAACATTTACTACTAAGTATATACCAACTCATGATTTTGATTTATTGCACACGGATTTAAATTTAGTGCCTTTATGGAATGAAAAGCAAATGAAAGGTGAAGCCATTCTTACTATGGTGCCTTATTTCTATCCAAAAAGCGAAGTGACATTGGATGCCAAATTTTTTGATATACATGAGGTGAAATGGATTCAGAAAAAAGGAAATGTTTCTTTGAATTTTACCTATACCGATAGTTTGAAATTAAAAATAACTTTGCCAAAAGAATTTACAAAAAAAGATACGTTGAAACTTTATGTAAAATATACCGCCAATCCTGAACGTATCAAAAGTCTGGGTGGAAAAGCGATATCTGCGGATAAAGGATTGTATTTCATCAATGTGGATGGCAAAAGAAAAAATGTTCCCACTCAATTATGGACACAAGGTGAACCTGAAGCGAATTCAGGATGGTTTCCTACATTTGATTACCCATCCGAAAAACATAGTCAAACACTAAAAGTAACCTATGATAAAAAATTTACTTCATTGTCCAATGGTGCTTTATTGAGTTCAAAATTGAATGGCGATGGTACAAAAACAGATGTTTGGAATCAGAAAAAACCTCATGCAGTATATTTGACTGCACTAATCATAGGTGAATTTAAAACGGTAAGCGATAAATATAAAAATATTTCGGTAAATTATTTGATGGAGCCGCAATATGAAGATATGGCTCGTCCTATTTTTGGAAGAACACCTGAAATGATTGAGTTCTTTTCAAAAAAATTAGACTATCCATTTGCATGGGAAAAATACAGTCAAGTAATCGTTCATGACTATGTTTCAGGTGCTATGGAAAATACATCGGCTGTTACTTTTAATACTATGTTTCAAAAAGATAAAAGAGAATTATTGGATGATAATGATGATGAAACTGTAGCTCATGAGTTATTCCATCATTGGTTTGGCGATATAGCTACTTGTGAAAGCTGGACGCATTTGACCTTGAACGAATCATTTGCCAATTATTCTGAATACTTATGGAATGAATACAAATATGGATTAGATGAGGCTCAGGCTCAATGGCAAAAAGATATGGCACCCTATTATCAAATGTCAAATTCAAAGAAAGAGCCTTTGATTCGTTATGATTACGAAAAACCAGATGATATGTTTGACGTGATTACATACAACAAAGGAGGAAAAATCCTTCACATGTTGAGAACATACATTGGCGATGAGGCGTTTTTCAAAACCATTTCGTTGTATTTGAAACGTTTTGAATATAAAACAGCCGAATATTCAAATTTGAGAATGATAGCCGAAGAGGTTACAGGGATGGATTTGACGTGGTTTTTCAATCAATGGTATCTAAAAGGAGGACATCCGGTAATTACGACAAGTTATAAAAAATTGGATAGCGGAATTTATTTATTTGTAGGTCAAAAACACAGCTTTGATTCTTCATTTTTGTATAAACTTCCAATGAAAGTTGATATCTACACCGAGGGGGGTAAATTGACAAAAGATATAGAAGTAAATAATAAATTGGATTCTTTTTTTGTAGCTACCAAATCGCCAATCTTAGCCGTAAATTTTGATGCAACAAAGACTTTAATTGCAAATAAAAACGAATCAAAAAAGACTACGGAATGGGTTTATTTATTGAAAAATGCACCTAATTATCTGGACCAAAGAGATGCCTTGGTAAAGATCAAAAGCCAAATGCATAAATCTGAAGTCTATGAAGCGGTGCTTCAATCGTTGCGTTCTCCAAAACATAGAATTGTAGAACGCGCTATTTCATATTTTGATAAAGATCATTTAGACACTAGTGCTAGACTTGAAAATCAATTAGTAGAATTGACGAAAAATGGGAAAACGGGATCTGTAAGAGCTGCTGCAATAGGAGCTCTAGGAAACGCTAAGTTAGCTAAAAAATATTCGGATTTAGTTAAAATTTCATTAAACGACTCTTCGTATAAAGTAGAGTCGAAAGCGCTTAAATTATTAATGGATATTGATACAAACGCAGCTCTTGAACGTGCCAAAAAATCGGCGTTAACAAAAAGTTCGGAATTACAGAACATCGCATTAGAAATGCTAGGAAACAAATCAGATTCATCTAGTTTCGATTTATTTAGAGAGGCATCGGAAAATGCTACTGGCTATTCAAAGATTTCGGTTTATCCTAATTTTGGAAAATATGCGGCTTCGTTAAACGATTCTAGTTTTAATATGGCGGTAGCTATTTTCAAAAAACTTAATGACAGCGAAGATGATTTTGACAAATTTTGTTTAAATGCCTCTTTCAATGCATTATTATCGGCTTTATCAAAGAAAGAAGATGCTGTAAGCAAGAAAAGACACGCAGATATTACAGAATTGTATAAGTCTCTAAAAACCAATGATGACGAGGAAGAGGAAGAAAAATAATCATTGTTATATCAAAATCACTTATTACAAAATTATATTTTAGCGAAATAATATTTCTTTTATTTTCGTATTTTTAATTGAAAAAATATTAGTTTTATGAAGAAAGACATCATTATTCCTCCATCACTTGGTGTACATTTAGCTATAGTCAAAGGGGAGGATAATTTCTGGGATTTATACCTTTTGAACAAAAATCAAACGGCGCTTCGCAATATTATTATTAATTCAAATGCGAAATCCGATACAAAGCAAACGGCTACTTTGCGCTATTTCTTGGAGAAAATGGATGAATTTTCATACATAAAATTTGAAAGCGTATTGGATGAAGTAGTAGAATTGGATAATGGAATTTTGGTTACGTATTTTATAGGTGCTGATATTTATGAAAAAGAGTTTGGATTTACAAAAGAAATTCTTTTTGCCTTTCCACCACAAGAGATTGATATGCTGAAAATGGTAGGCTATGAATTTTGTTAGAAATTTCAACGTATGGAATTTCACCAACTAAAAACTTTCTTAGATAAGCGATACGAAGAATACGCAAGAGAAGAGTTTATTGCCAAAGACCCTATTTCTATTCCCTATCTGTTTTCAAAAAAACAAGATATTGAAATTGCTGCTTTTTTTGCCAGCATATTTGCTTGGGGTCGAAGAGATATTATTATTGCTAAGACCAATCAGTTAATGAGTCTAATGGATGAAAGTCCGTATGATTTTATCTTAAATTTTCAGGAAAACGATTTAGCAAATATCAGTCAGTTCAAACATCGCACGTTTAATTCCGTAGATTTATCTTTTTTCCTCAAAGCATTTCAGTGTCATTATAAAAAATATGATTCGTTGGAAAATGCCTTTTTCCCTGCCCAAAAAAAGTTTGAGACCATAGAGCATTGCCTCAATTATTTCTATGAATATATTACGGAATTAATGCCAATAGAGTCTAGGACCTTTAAGCATCTTTCTGCGCCACAGAAAGGTTCGGCGTGCAAAAGGTTATGTATGTTTCTCAGATGGCTCGTACGAAAAGATAATGTGGATTTTGGATTATGGAATACAATCAAACCATCGCACCTCATAATGCCTTTGGATGTGCACGTAATGAAAAGTGCCAGTAAATTGGGTTTATTGGACGAAAATTCTAAATCGAATTGGCAGACGGCATTGAATCTTACCGAAAAACTACGAACTTTTGATGCAAATGACCCCGTAAAGTATGATTTTTCCTTATTTGGAATGGGAATCTACGAATAGCATTTATCCTGCTATAGAAATCCCAATTAATTTTCCAATACCAAACGTAATTCCTGCAGCCATCAATCCAAATATTACTTGTCTCAAACCCGATTGCCAAACACTTTTGCCTGTAAATAATGTAATTGCGGAGCCAATAAGAAAAAGTCCAATAGCACTAAATAATGCACTTAGAAGAATAGCTGTTGACCCTTCTGCAAAGAAAAATGGGATTACTGGAATTATAGCCCCTATAGCAAAAAGTAGAAAAGAAGTGATAGCCGCTTCCATTGCGGATCCTTTTAAATCTTCAGGATTAATGCCCAATTCTTCTTTTATCAATATTTCATGAGCATGGTCTTTGTTTGAGATAATCTCACGAGCCATCTTCATCGCTTGCTCTTCAGGGATTCCTTTTGAAATATATATCAAAGCCAATTCCTTTTCCTCACCTTCGGGATTGGCTTCCAGTTCTTCCATTTCTAATTGCATTTGATTTTCATAGAGTTCTTGCGAACTTTTTACCGAAATCCATTCTCCCAAAGCCATAGACAATGCACCAGCCAATAAACCAGCCATTCCTGTCAATAATACTTCTTGCTGCCCACTCACTGCTCCAGCAATCCCCATCACTAAGCTAAAATTGGAAACCAATCCATCATTTCCTCCCAAAACCGCTGCCCGTAGTGCATTTCCACCTACCGAACGATGTCTTTTTTCAAATCGTGCCAAATTAGAACCCGATACATTTTTATTATTTTCCAATATATTTTTCAAAATAGTAACGTGCGCCGTATCGGATATTGAACTAAGCGTATTCGTTTTTTTTCGAGCATTAATGACTGAAGAGGAAATACTCTTTTCGGTGTCTAATAATACGCCTAAAACATAGTCGTAGCCAAATATACGACCAATTTGAGCTAGAATTTTTGCTCGCATAGAAGGTTTTGGAAGTAAATTGGGGGCTATATTATTCTTTTGAGCAAACGCCAATGCGTGAGAATATTCTATCTCGCTCATTTGCTTGAATACATTTGCTACATGGAGATCTTCTTCATTATCAGCGAGTAATTTATATAAAAAACTTGCATCAATTTCGGTTTGAATATTTTGTAAACTATTTTTTAAAGAGATCATACGGAGTTTTTAAGATATACAAAGGTATTGTAGAATAATTACAAAAGCAAATCCTTTTGGGAATGATGATTTTATTTTTTATAAAGGATTAATTTGATCCTATTATTAATCATAAAATATTTTTGTATTTGGATAAACAAATTATATTTGTCTTTCTAAACGTAAAAAAATGGCTGACCTTAAGAAAGAAATAAAACTATTTGATGCAATAATGCTAGTGGCAGGTTCTATGATAGGTTCGGGTATTTTTATTGTAAGTGCCGATGTAGCAAGACAAGTAGGTTCATCAGGCTGGCTTCTAGCCGCTTGGCTTTTGGCAGGATTGCTCACTTTGATAGGTGCTGTATGTTATACAGAGCTAGCGGGGATGTTTCCTACTACAGGAGGTCAATACGTATTTCTTCAAAAAACGTATGGAAACTTAATAGGATTTTTGTATGGCTGGGCATTTTTCGCTGTGATTCAAACGGGTACCATCGCTGCAGTTGCGGTAGCTTTTTCAAAATACTTTGGTGTTTTATTGCCAAATATAATCAGTGATAAAATTGTGTTTTTTAGTTTGGGTAATACCTCTATTCAGCTAACTTCACAGCGATTGGTCGCTATTTTGAGTATCATCTTGCTCACATATATCAATACCAAAGGGGTCAAATTGGGTAAAATCGTTCAGAATTTTTTTAGCAGTACCAAAATTATAGCACTCATACTTATTATTATTTTTGGGTTGTGGCTTGGATTCAATCCCGATATTTTTAAAGTTAATTTTTCTAATATTTTTGAAGCAAAACAAGTAGCCAAGGGAAGTGAAAATGGATTGATGAATGTATTGACTCCGTTTGGGATTTTAATTGCATTGGGCGTGTGTCAAGTGGGGACGTTGTTTTCTAGCGATGCTTGGAATAATATAACAATGATAGGTGGTGAAGTTAAAAATCCCGAAAAAACAATGACGAGAGGATTGATTTTTGGAACACTTTTAGTTACCGTTTTGTATTTGCTTATCAATATCGTTTATCTATGTATTTTGCCTTTACAAGGAGTAGAGTCAGGCGCAACTATTTTGGAACGAGGTATTCAATTTGCTTCGGAGGACCGTGTGGCAGCTGCAGCGGCTTCGTTGATTGGGGGCAATACTTTTACGATAATAATAGCGATATTGATTATGGTTTCTACATTTGGATGCAATAATGGCCTAATTATTATGGGCGCAAGAACATCATATAAAATGGCGGAAGAAGGAATGTTTTTTCAAAAATTTAAAAAAATAAATAAAGCATTGGTGCCTTCTGTGGCCCTTTGGGGACAATGTTTTTGGGCGAGTATGCTCTGTATTTCAGGACAATATGGCAATTTGCTGGATTATATTATGGGCGTCGTAATTTTATTTTACATTCTTACCATTTTTGGGATTTTTGTATTGCGTAGAAAAATGCCTGATGCTCCTAGACCTATTAAAGTGCCTTTATATCCATTCCTGCCAATTTTATATATTGTTTTGGCGAGTATTATTTTGGCTATACTTATGATCGAAAAACCTCAGTATACCTATCCCGGCATATTGATTGTATTGTTGGGGGTTCCTTTGTTTTATTGGTTTAGTAGAAGTAAGTAATTATTTACTTCACCTTCTTCTCCAAATCCAAAATTCGTTCAAAAAGTTCGGGTAATTTTTTGATAAGGGCTTGTGCCTTCAGCATTTTGGAATAATCCCAAGCTGGAGAGCCCGTTACGGCACTACCTTTTTCTTTGAGTGTTTTTGATACACCGCTTTGTGCATTTATTTTGCTACCATCAGCTATTTCTATATGTCCTACAATACCCGCTTGTCCGCCTATCATTACTTGATTCCCTATCTTGGTACTGCCCGAAATACCTGCTTGTGCAGCAACTACGGTGTTTTGTCCTATCGATACATTATGCGCTATTTGGATAAGGTTATCTAGCTTTGTGCCTTTTTGAATTCGGGTACTTCCCATCGTAGCGCGGTCTATCACTGTATTTGCACCTATTTCTACAAAATCTTCTACTACTACATTTCCTACTTGAGGAATTTTTGAAAAACTGCCATCGAGTGTAGGTGCAAACCCAAATCCATCACTTCCTATCACTACGCCAGAATGAATAATGCAATTATTGCCTATTTCACATTCGTGGTAGATATTTACCCCTGAATAAATAATGGTATTTTCGCCTATCTTTACATTTTTACCTATAAATACATTTGGATAAATTTTGGCACCGTCGCCTATTTGAGCGCCTTCGGAGATATAAGAAAATGCGCCTAAGTATATGTCATCGCCCAGCAGTGCTTTTTTATCTACAAAACTAGGATTTTCAATACCTGTCTTATGAACGTTGGATTGATAAAAATGCAAAAGTTTTGCTGTAGCTTCGTATGCGTTTTCTACTTTTATCAGCGTGGTGGTTTCAGGAATTTTATATGAAAAATCCTTTGATACGAGCAAGATGGAAGCTTGTGTATGCTCCAAATATTTTGCATATTTTTCATTGCTAAAAAAACAAATGCTATCGGCTTGCGCTTCTTCAATTTTTGAAAATCGAGAGACTACATTGTTCTCATTTCCTATAATTTCTCCGCTTATTAATTGTGCTATGTCTTTGGCTCTAAATTGCATTTGCCAAAGATAAAATATTTTCAAAAAATTAAAGTAAATTATTTTTTTAGATAGAAAATAAAATCTGTTACTTTTGTAATAACCAAAAATTAAAATATATGTCAAAATATCAAAAAGAGATCGATGCGTTTATAGCGAGTGTCTTGAAAAGAAATCCCAATGAACCCGAATTTATACAAGCCGTAACAGAAGTAGCCGAAACGGTGATTCCATTTATTGAAGAAAATCCAAAATATAAAACGGCTAAGGTCTTGGAGCGAATCGCTGAGCCTGAGCGGGTTGTTATGTTTCGTGTGCCTTGGGTAGATGACAAAGGCGAAGTGCAAATCAATAGAGGCTATCGCATTCAAATGAATTCGGCTATAGGCCCATACAAAGGTGGCTTGCGCTTTCACCCATCTGTAAATTTAAGTATTTTGAAATTTTTGGCTTTTGAGCAAGTTTTCAAAAATTCATTGACTACCTTGCCAATGGGTGGTGGAAAAGGAGGTTCTGATTTTGACCCAAAAGGAAAA
Organism: Chitinophagales bacterium; assembly: GCA_040383345.1. Taxonomy (GTDB): domain Bacteria; phylum Bacteroidota; class Bacteroidia; order Chitinophagales; family JADJOU01; genus CHPMRC01. Next base: position 20,809 of record JBEIDU010000009.1, read on the forward strand.
TCGGACAATGAAGTGATGCGTTTTTGTCAAAGTATGATGACCGAATTGAGCAAACATATTGGAGCTGATACCGATGTTCCCGCAGGAGATATAGGCGTAGGCGGAAGAGAAATAGGATTTATGTATGGTCAATACAAAAGATTGAGAAATGAATTTACAGGTGTCTTGACGGGAAAAGGCGCTACTTGGGGCGGAAGTCTTATAAGACCCGAAGCTACAGGCTACGGCTGTGTTTATTTCACCGAAGAAATGCTCAAAACCAAAAATGATAGTTTCAAAGGAAAAACGGTAGCTATTTCCGGTTCGGGCAACGTAGCGCAATATGCCTGTGAAAAAGCAACGCAGTTGGGAGCAAAAGTCATTACGCTAAGCGATAGCGAAGGTACGCTGTATGATGAAAATGGAATAGATGCCGAAAAATTGGAATGGGTTATGGAGCTCAAAAATGTAAAACGAGGAAGGATTAAAGAATATGTAGCAAAATTTGGTGGTAAATTTATTCCAAATGCCCGACCTTGGGAAGTGAAATGTGATATTGCATTGCCTTGTGCTACACAAAATGAGTTGGATTTGAATGATGCTAAAACATTGGTGAATCATAATGTAATAGCCGTAGCCGAAGGAGCCAATATGCCTTGTACGCCCGAAGCATTTGCCTATTTTATTGAGAAAAAAGTATTGTACGCACCCGGAAAAGCATCCAATGCGGGTGGTGTAGCTACTAGTGGATTGGAAATGAGCCAAAACTCATTGCGTTTGTCTTGGACGAGAGAAGAAGTAGATGAAAGATTGCACAATATTATGAAAAATATTCATTCGGCTTGTATCAAATACGGAAAAGAAGGCGATGATGTTAATTATGTAAAAGGCGCAAATATTGCAGGTTTCGTAAAAGTTGCCGATGCAATGCTAGACCAAGGTGTGGTTTAAAAGTACTACAATAATTCTTCAAAACGATTGACTTGAAATAGTTTTTTGTTTTTTGAAATAATACCAATATGAGAAATGCCATTGCTCGCTACAAATCTTGTGGCGAGCAATTGTGTATTATAGATGGCCAGTTGGTCTAGAGCGGGCTGCACCAATTTTACATTGGGTTGTTTGCATTCAATGAGCAAGTATGGTTTGGCATCTAGGTCAAATACACATATATCAAAACGCTTGTTTTTTGTATTGACTTTAAAAAGTTTTTCTACCGCTATACGAGTAGGTGGAATATTACAATCGTGAACGAGAAAGTGAAGCCACAGCTGTCTTACTTGCTCTTCGGGCGTAAGGATAATCCATTTGTTTCGCACAATATCATATACCCGACAAATATTGTCTATGGTTTGAATTTTTATTGAATAATTTCCAAAGGATAGTGTCATTATGAGCAAAATTAATGTTTTTTTTATTAGTCAATAAAAATCTATTGTGGATTTATAAATTTGAAAATAACATAGATTGAATTAAATTTGTAAATTGTCCATATTTTCTTTGATTCAAAGAATCTAAAAAATGAATATTGAATGAAAAATGTTATAAATATTAGTTTGATTTTGTCGCTTGTCTTTGGGATTGAATTTTATTCCTTTTCTCAAAATATTTCTTTTTCAAAAGTAGATTCTACTTGGGCCGATAGTGTAATGCAACAAATGACTTTGCGTGAAAAAATTGGGCAGCTTTTTATGTTGGATATTCATCCCGACTATTCACATTTAAAACGAAAACAAGAAATAATAGATGCAATTGTGCAGTACAATCTTGGAGGCGCTATTTTTATGAAAGGTGAATATCAAGTAGGAGTAGACTGGATTCAAGAGTTTCAAAAAATGTCAAAGGTACCCATGATGATGTCTATAGACGGAGAATGGGGTATAAATATGCGAATAAAAAATGCCTTGAAATATCCCTATCAGCTGACCTTAGGGGCTATTCAAGATAATAATTTGATATACCAAATGGGTAAATATATAGGTAAAGAATGCCGTAGTATGGGGCTTCATATCAATTTTGCACCTGATGTAGATGTTAATGTTAATCCTCGAAATCCAGTTATAAATTACCGTTCATTTGGAGAAAATAAATTTAATGTAACTACCAAAGCTGAAAAATATGCATTGGGAATGCAAAGTGAGGGAGTAATGGCTAATTTAAAGCATTTTCCTGGACATGGTGATACAGATAAGGATAGTCACAAAGATTTACCTACTATTAATAAACCTAAAAATGTATTAGAGGATTTGGAATTGTATCCTTTTAGAGAATTGATAAAGAAAAATATTTGGAGTGCGATGGTTGGACATCTCAATGTACCTGCGTTGGATTCTTCGGGAAGAGCGGCCTCTTTGTCATGGGAAATTTCTACAAATTTACTTAGAAATAAGCTTGGATTCAAAGGACTTGTATTTTCAGATGCTCTTAATATGAAAGGCGCGAAAACAAAATTTGAACCAGGTGATATTGAATTAGAGGGATATAAAGCAGGGATGGATATTTTAGTTTTTTCTGAAAATATGCCAATAGCATTGACTAAAATTGAAGAATATATTTCAATGGATGAAGAGAATTTTGAAGAATTTCATAAAAGAGTGTATAGGGTTTTGCTATTTAAAAGCAAGTTGATTGCAAATACTGATTTTTCATTTCAGCCAAATTATTCTTATGTAAATACACCCAGCAATCATGAACATTTTCAGTTTTGCCAAAAATTATATGATCATTCTTTGACTTATTTATCAGAAAATAAAGATTTTATAAAACGATTACAAAATCCTACTTCAAAAAATTTATTGATAACCGTGGGGAATCTTAATGATAATTATCTGCGAAATTGGGCCATGAATATGTCCAATTATCAAGTAGTTTCTCTCTCAAAAAATGCTGATATCAATGAAATGTTTAGAATTTATGATATATTACAAGGATTTGATAATATCGTAGTGGCTTATAACGATTTGTCGCAGCATGCAAATAAGAACTTTGGGCTGAATGTATCGGTTACAAATTTTATTTCACAGATCAACTCATTCCCAAATGTCTTGAATATATGGATGGGAAATCCTTATGGGCTTATTTATTTCCAAAATGCAAAGAATGTCCTGGTAGCATATGAAGACAATGTCTTTACTCATACCAGTATTTATAATTTTTTGAATAATAGATGGAATCCTATAGGTAAATTGCCTGTATCTGTAGGAAAATTCAAAGAAGGTAATATAATTGATGAAAAACAAAAAATCAATTCGTTCGAAATTTTATCTGAAGAAGAATTATCTTCAGTTACAATTTCAAAAGAAAAAATAGAAAAGGTAGATTTTTTCTGTGAGGATCTTATTGCAAATGGTGCTACACCAGGCTGCCAGCTGGTAGTATATCGAAAAGGTAAAGAAATTTTGAATAAAGCATACGGCTCTCATACCTATGCTACTGATGCGAAGAAAGTGTCAAAGGAAGATATTTATGATTTGGCTTCGTTGACAAAGATTTTATCTACTACATTAGCAGCTATGAGGTTAAAAGATTTAGGTCTGTTGCGTATCTATGATCAAGTAAAAGATTATCTTACATTAGATAGCACGGCTACTATTTCAAATATTTATATTAGTCAATTAATGACGCATTCTGCTGGATTTACACCATTTATTCCTTTTCATCAACGATTCAATACTGAAAATTATTTTCAATATTTCAGTATGGTTCCAGAAGGAAAGTTTAATGTGAAAGTAGCTGAAAATCTTTATGTTCGTGAGGATTTCAAAGATTCAATGTGGTATGAAATGTCGCATTCAAAGTTGTCTGGAGTGGGGAAATATAAATATTCGGACTTGAGTATGTATACCATGCAAAAAATAGTAGAGTCTATTTCCAAAACCCCTTTGGAAAAATTTGTATATGAATCTTTTTTTAAGCCAATGAATTTGAAGCTTACATTTAATCCTTATAAATCAGTGTCACTTCAAAATATAGCACCAACAGAATATGATGTTCCATTTAGGAAACAATTGATTCATGGATACGTACATGATCAAGGAGCCTCATTATATGGCGGTGTAGCTGGACATGCAGGATTATTTGGAAGAGCTAAAGATGTAGCCGAGATAATGCAAATGCTAATGAACTACGGTACTTTGAATGGGAAAAAATATTTCAATGAATTGACGGTAAAACAATTTACTTCGCAGCAAAGCGAATCTTCACGAAGAGGGCTTGGATTTGACAAGCCCGAAAAAGACGGCCCCACATCTTCATTATGCTCCTCCAATACATTTGGTCATACTGGATTTACCGGTACTTGTGCATGGGCCGATCCTGATCATGAAATTGTTTTTGTATTTTTATCAAATAGAATCTATCCCGATTCAGAAAATAAGAAAATGATTTCGGGAAATTATAGAGTCAAATTACAGACTTTGATATATAATTTGATAGGTGTTAAGTAAATTTTAGATTAAAATTTCAAGGATATCGAATCTGATTAGAATTTTTGTCTATTTAATAACAACCTTTTTGCTCCCTCTTTTTAAGAATGGAACTCATTATTTATTATCTTTTATTATAAAAAAGAAAACGGCCCTAAGCATGGGAATGCTTAGGGCCGAATACTATGAAAACAAAACTAACACAACTGTACTTGCGTACAACTATGAAAACCTAATGCAAAGTTAATATTTTTTTTATTAATGTCAAGAAAAAATATCAATTTCAATACAGGTATATATGAAATTAAGATAGATTTATTATAAAAAAGAAAACGGCCCTAAACAGGGGAATGTCTTGGGCCGAATACTATGAAAACAAAACTAACACAACTGTACTTGCGTACAACTATGAAAACCTAATACAAAGTTAATATGTTTTTTATTAATTCAACCTAATTATTTAATAATTTACATACATAATGTATTAAATTATGAATCATAACTAGACTTCTACATAAAAAAATTGAATTATCTTAAGGTTTCTAGATGACGCTCTAATTCATCTAAAGATTTGAAATATACTTCACGTGGTTTACTTCCCTTATTTGGACCCACTACTCCAAAAGCTTCTAATTGGTCAATGATTCTTCCTGCTCGATTATGCCCAAGACTTAATTTACGCTGAATTAACGATATGGAACCCATTTGACTCAATACGATTTCTCTAGCCGCTTCAATAAATAGCTCGTCCAAATCTTTTTTATCAAAAGATATTTGAGGCGATTCTTCTTCTCCATAATATTCAGGTAAATCATAAGCCCCGCCATATCCTTGTTGCTTATTTATAAATTTACCAATTCGATCTACTTCAGGAGTATCTATAAATGCGCATTGAAGACGAATTAGTTCGCTTCCTAAACTCAAAAGCATATCCCCTTGACCAATTAATTGTTCCGCGCCTTTGGTGTCCAAAATAGTTTTACTATCTATTGAAGAAGATACCGCAAAAGATACTCTTGCAGGGAAGTTTGCTTTGATTAATCCTGTAATTACATTTACAGAGGGACGCTGTGTGGCTACAATGAGATGGATCCCTATAGCTCTTGCAAGCTGAGCTAATCTGGCAATAGGCAATTCAACTTCTTTGCCAGCTGTCATAATTAAATCAGCAAATTCATCAATTATTAAAACGAAATATGGTAAAAATTTATGGCCATTTAAAGGATTGAGTTTTCTAGCAATAAATTTTTCATTGTACTCTTTGATATTTCGAACTTGTGCTTTTTTGAGCAAATCATATCGATCATCCATTTCTATGCATAATGAGTTCAATGTATTTACTACTTTTCGAACATCTGTAATAATAGCATCTTCTTCATTTGGCAATTTAGCTAAATAATGTTTTTCAATAGTAGCATAAATACTCAACTCTACTTTTTTGGGATCTACTAAAACAAACTTAAGTTCCGATGGATGTTTTTTGTATAATAATGATATAAGAATGGAATTTATCCCTACAGACTTTCCTTTTCCTGTAGCTCCTGCCATTAGTAAATGCGGCATTTTTGCTAAATCGGTTATAAATACTTCATTAGAAATATTCTTTCCAAGTGCCAATGGAAGCTCCATCGTTGAAGATTGGAATTTTTCGGATTGGATTACCGATTTCATACTCACAATTTGTTTATGAATATTTGGCACTTCAATCCCAATAGTTCCTTTGCCTGGAATAGGAGCGATAATACGAATACCAAGAGCAGCAAGTGCCAAAGCGATATCATCTTCAAGATTTTTAATTTTGGAAATGCGAACTCCCGCCGAAGGCGTAATCTCATAAAGTGTAACAGTTGGTCCAACAGTAGCTCTAATACTTGTAATAGTAATATTAAAGTCATTAAGTGTTTTAATGATTTGATTTTTATTTTGTTCCAATTGTTCTTTGTCTACAATAGCCTTTCCACTTCCGTGATTTTCCATGAGTTCTATACTTGGAAATTGATATAATGAAAGTTCTTTACGAGGATCATATGGGGGCAAATTCTCAAATCGCTCTTGTGTTAATGCATCAACATTTTCTATAGTTTGTTCTTCTTTTATTTCAGCAACTTCAAAAGGGGTGTCATCCTGCAAACTTATTGAGTTTTCAGAATCTTTTTCTTTAAAATCAAAATCTAAATCAATTCTAGGGGTAACTATATTTATCTCTGGGATGGGCTCTTCAATTTCATCATCTACAATGTCAAAATGAATACTTCGTTGTGTTTTGTTGTTCTCCTTTGAATCCTCTAAAATTGCTAAATCTATATTGTCCATTTCAAACAATGTATCATAGTGCTTTTGAGATTCGTCTTTGTTATCTTCTTGCGAATAATTTTCAAAATCTTCTTGTTTTACAGATTTTTTAAAGATATTAGATGGTTGAAAAGTATTGATATCAAAATTATAAAAAATCGTAATCGCCAACCACAAAAAAATACTGAGAATAATAAAAACTCCAATAAAACCTACATTAGGGTAAAAAAGACCAGCTTTTCCAGCTATTAAATTCCCAAATCCACCGCCAAGTGGGATATTGATAAATTTTAGTAGGTAAATTTGAAGAAGTGATGTAAAACTACATCCAAATAAAAGAGTCAAAAGTATAGCCCCTAAATTTTTTAAAATTGAAAAAATTTTTCTTTGAAAAATGTAGTTTATACTTATTAAAAATAAAAAATAAGGAACCAAAAAAGAAAAAATGCCATAGAGTCCATCTACAAAAAAATACCCAAAAAACAATCCAATTTTGTTTATCCAATTTTGAGTTTGATAATAATCTATTTTCTTTATTTGAGCCCAGCCACCAATTGCTAGACTTTGATCGCTTCGGAAATATACTATATAAGAGAAAATACTAAAAAATAAAAGAAGGGAGATGGCAAGCAAAACAAATCCAAAGACTTTTGAGCCTTTATTTTTGTCAAAGAAAGATTGCATTTCATTATTAGTCATAGTCTTGCCATTGATATTAATCTACAAAGATGCAAAAATATAAGGAGTTAAAATGAAAATGTTTTGAAGATAAAAAGGATTTATTCTAAAAAAATAGACACTATTTACTAGGTTTATAGTTGGCTAATTTAAAAATTTCTTTTGGGGAATATATCATCATCTCTTGAATTGTTACATTATTTTTGTCCATAAATTTCCTGACAATTTGCCACCCTATAAATGCACCTACTTTTCCGGGACTTTCGCCAGACATGCCAGGGGTGGTAGGACCTTCTTCGGTATACCGTTTTACGTCCATGACATCTATACTGTACAAGAGTTTGTTCTCTATAAAAAAAGTCCAAATGTTATATTCATTTTCTCGACACCATTCCAGTTGTTTTTTTGAATATCCTATTTTCGTTTCGTCGGGCATATTTTCACATACTTTATCCAGAAAATACATTTTTTTACCTTCTTCTATCATGTTGTATATTACTTCATTGTATAGTGAAGTATTTGTATTGAGAAGCGAATATTCTACCAATATAACATTTCGAGCAATATAGCTCGGTTGATTCCATTCTATCATGTAGTTATAACCCTCAAAAAGATCTTTGTAGAATACAAAATCTTTTCCTAAATAATTAAATAAATTAATTCCTATGATACTATCTGAATAGCTAAATGCAGGAGATGGATTTGCGCCATTTGGAGAAATAAAAAAACTGTATAATTTGGTCGTTTTTTTATTTGGAAATTCTTTTTTTAAAATTTTATAAGATGCACTTAATGATTTTTCAGCTTCGGGTATTTTATTATCTAATCTACTTTTAATGGTATCTATCATAGACTTATATTCTCCTTTGAAAAATTGAGGGAAGAATTCTTTATAATAATGCAAGCTATCAGGATTTTTAGTTTGACCAATACCAAGCAACTCTTCTATATAGAAACTATAAATATCGCCATATTCTTTTTTCATGTTAGCATCTGAAACTTCAAATTGCTTTTCATCAAATAAAAGAAGTTGTTTATCAAACCGGTCAAATTTTACAAGAGAATTTGAATTCTCTTGTAATTCAAGAAAATTACAAGAGACCGTAGTACACAAAAAGAATATTAATCCACCAAAATTTTTCATTACTTTAACATTTACTAGTGCAAATATAAAACAAAAAAGCCGTTTCTGTATAAACGAAACGGCTTGAAAATTTTGTACAAAAAAATTAATCTCTGAGGATTTGAATAAATCCAGTTTTGGTTTTTGCATACTCTTTATCTAATTCAAAGATATAGTAATAAACTCCGTCTGGAAGAGTCTCATTATTGATTTGACTTATGCCATTCCAATCATTTTTGTATGGGCTCTCACTTCTCCATACGATATTACCCCATCGATTATAGATAGTTACTTTTAAATTTGGATATTTAACAAAATAAGCGTCTGGAATAGCAAAATTTTCATTTTTCCCATCTCCATTTGGCGTAATTAAGTTAGGGATTTCTGTAAGAACCTTTACAATAGGAGCAATTGCAAAGTCCGAAAAAGAAGTATAATTAGTTCTTGCTACTTCATTAATTTCTGGTGATGTTGCATCTGAGGGATATCCAGAGCAATTATTTTGATCGATACCTAATAATTTATATGTGCTTGAAGCGGCATTATGATCCTTTTTTACAATCGTATATACGTCACCTAATTCGGATCTTTTGTTAATAATGTTATTTGCTTTAAGCAAAAGCGAAAATCTTTTAATATCTTTTGCAGGATTTTCTAATGTCCAAAATCCATGATCAATTACAGAATTTACCTCTACTTCGTTGCAATTATCATCGTTAAGACTCAACGTTTTATCTATACCTCCATCTTTTGTAAAAGCACCTAAAATATATCCATTCCCCTCAGCGATGGATACTTCTGCTATCTGTGCACCACCTAGTGTATTGGTTAAATCTATACTCACAGGGAAAATATATTTATTTCCACTAGAAGTATTTCGCTCAAGCTTTCCTTCTACGATATAATTTTTTAAACCTAACGAGGGATTTCCATTTATGGCATCAGAACTTGTATTATTCAATTTTAATTTGCCTGCATAATTCATGCCATTTGTACTCGAAGCAATATCGGTTCTTACATATCCTGAATTTGCAAATATAAATTTATTTTGAACCTCTACAGTATTATTCATATCTATATATTGATTTGAATTTTTATTAGATATTAAATTCTCAAATTTATTATATCTTCAAATCCTCCAATAATAGACTGATTTGTAATGGCATTATTCATTACCACATCTCCCTTCCAATCTGCTATTCCAGATTTTCCTCTAATTATACCACTTCCCTCAATCCAAACTTCTCCTTTGTCTGTAGATCCTATTTTTGCAGCATCAATGTCTGTAGTACCAATTTCCACTGCCCCCATCACTCTTGTAATAATTGCTTTTGAATTTTGGTCAATAGCCGCATTCTTATTATTTGTATCTCCATGAAAATAAATTGAGCCTCCATTGTGAATAGAAATACCAATAGGAGTCTGAGCAAAAAACGTTTGGGTAAAAAACATGGCGCTAAACGTCAACGTATTCTTAAAATTTATCATTAGATTCAATATTTACATATTAACTAATATCAAATACTATACCAAAATGCTATGTTATCCCTTGTATGTACTTTTTAAAATTTAAAATCTAATTTTAATATTAGGTTTCTACCAATTTCATCTGCAAAAAAACGCTGTCTATTCATGTAATTTCGATAGGATTGATTGAAAATATTATCTACAATTAGGGATATTTTATGGAAATTTTTAAATAACTTAAATTCATTGCTAATACTCCCTCCAAACAAAATATATGCACTAGGAGGTGCCATAAATTCTTGATTTGGGTTCCAGCGGTTTTGTTTGAAAAAATATTGAGAATTGAATTGAATTTCTGTAGGATTCCAATTTTGAGATTTAATGACTCTAAAATTACAATTTAGGGTTCCCATAATTCTATCCGAGGGCATATTGATGAGATAATTTCCTGAATCCAAATTATTACCTCGAGTAATATTGTACATTAATGAAGCTTTTAGATTAGTATTCACTTCATAATTAATATTTAAATCGCTTCCAAAAATTGAGACATCATTTTGTACGGTGTTGTATACAGGGAAGGCACCTCGAATGGTAACTCTAAATTCTTTTTGGGGCTGAAGGTATATATAATCTTTAACAAATTGGAAGTAGCCAAGTGCATTGAAGCTAATTTTTTTAATAACAAATCCTTCAAAAGACAAGGTAGATTTGAACGAAGTCTCGTTTTTTAGAAAAATATTGCCTTCTTCCATGCTACTCAGTCCTTGATGCAAACCTTTGCTGAGCAATTCATTGACTTCTGGCGACCTAGACGTTAGCCCTATATTGAGTTTAGATTTAAAATCTTTTTTCCATTCTTTTTCCATTCCTGCATATACAGATCCACCCAAAAAACCTTTATTGAAAGTAATGCCATTATTCCCTTCAAAATAATAGGAGTTGATATTTTTATAATCAATTTTTGCACCTAGTTCAAAATCCCAAGTGTTTTTTGATTGATGCAAAATCCCAAAAAAAGTTTGTCCCATTTGATAATAATTAGGAATAAAAGGGGTAATTCCTGTTCCTAAATCATTATTGTTGTCTACAAAAATGGATTGACTCCCCAATTTGTATTCCAGATGTTTTGACGTTTCCTTATCAAATACAATTTCAACAAAATGATTCCATTGATTCATATCTAACGAAGGAAGTGGATTGTTACCTCTTCTGATATCATATTCTTGCCGATTGTTGAGCTGGAGTCCGTATTTAAAATGCCATGTTGTATAATTATCTACAAAATGTATCGCTTCCAGTTTATTTAAATGATGTGTGACTTCTTGACGCGGCGCATTGATGCTATAAGAGAAATTTTCCGAAGTATTGAAGGGGACATCTCTTATCAGTGCTGATTGCAAATCTGTCAAATTGCTGATATGCGATCCTCGCAAAATTCCCAAGGTGGTGTTAAACATTGAATAATAATAGCCCAAAAACCATTTTTCTTTGATGTTTTTTTCGAGTTGAATGGAGAGCGTATTTTCTTTTTTACCCGAATTGGTTAAGAAATAATTAGGTGTAAATCCATCGCCTTGCATGAGCACTGTGCCGCGTACACGCCAAGAAAACCATTTTTCACTTCGCTGCAATTGAAGATTTAGCGCATGTCCTCGTCCATTGGTTTGATAAAAATAGCCAACTTTCCCATGAAAATGAGGATCTTGTTTAATTTTTTCGACTTCTACAAGCACGGTGCCGCCCAGCGAAGCATTGCCATATTGAAGTGAGTTAGCTCCTTTAATTACAGTAATATGGTCTGCCGCAAATGGATCTATTTCAGGCGCATGATCATTTCCCCATTGTTGTCCACTTTGAATAATGCCATTATTTACAAATGAAATTCTATTGCCATACATTCCATGAATAATAGGCTTGGAAATGGTGCTTCCCGTTTTGATGGTTTGAATGCCAGCGGATTGGGAAAGAATGTCGGAAATGTTTTTATAATTTTGATTTTCTATCTCTTGTCTATTGATGGTTTTGGATGCAGAAATGGATGCTATTCCTTTATTTCCATGTATTGTCACCTCCGAAATGAGCTCTGAATGATGATGCATCGTTTGATTTAATACCGTATTTTCTTTTAGTTGGATAAATTCTTTTTTCGCTTCGCAATTGAAATGAGAAAACACAAGATGATAATCCGAAGGACAAAGATTTGTTATTTTGAAAAATCCATTAGAATCGGTATAGACAAAAATATTTTTTTCTTGGATAATGATTTTTACGTTATCTAAAGGAACACTAGTGGCTTCATCAAGAATTTTTCCTGATAATGAAATTTTACATTCTTGAGCTTGTGTGGTTCCAAAGAGCATCCATAATATGAGAAATCCTAATTTGTGCACGTCCATAACAGAAGTTTGAAATCTTCTTCGATTCTATATTTTCTAAAATAGTTGTATACGTCCAAATCTTTAAATTCTATATCGCTGTCCAACCAAAAAACGGCACTATATTTCTTAGGTAAACTCATATTATTCGCAAAAAACCATCTTTTTGTACCCATTAAGACACTTGGCGCATTTCGCAGTATTTTTTTAGGTATTAATAAAAATAAAATAGGCGAAAAAATAAGTATAAAAAATGCACTTAAATGATTGAAAAGTTTTTGTTTAAGTTGATTAGAGGCTAAAAAATAGCTATGCCCCTCATCCTTTGAGTAAATAATACTTTGTTCATTTTTATGATTTATAGCCAATAGCACCTCAAGCGATTCGATAAAAAACCAGAAATTTTTATTGGGATTTTTACTAATGATTTCAATAGTTTCTGTATTTGAAGTAGATTCAAAATCAATAAAGTAGTGCTGGGTATGGTGTTCATTCCTGAATTCAAAATCAATATCCAAATATCGTTGTGCAATTTCTTTGTAATTTGACATTTTATTTGTGTTTGAAGGCAAATAAGAAATAAACTGCGAGCTAAAATCGATAACCCAAAATTTCTTTTTGGTCATTTTGGCATAAACAAAACGAACAAAAAGAGGCAATAAAATTGCGGCAAGTGCTCCAAAAAGTACAATGGCTCTTGAATATCTAAAATTTTCGGGTAATAACGAAAAGATGAAAAGAATACTCAATGCACCTAATAATGAACCTTTAAAATAATGAGAGATTTTTGAATAATGGTTGTATACCTGATTGAGAAATAGACAGAAAGTCCATATCAAAACATATGCGGGCAGAATCACAAAATAGAAAAAGCTGGGATAATAATTGGGTTCGCTTTTGAGATTAGTACTCCAAAAGATCGTAAATCCATACAAGGCTGTGTATATAGAAGAAGCATCGAGTATTGGAAGAAAAATATCCTTTAACTTTTGCTTGAAATAAGAACCTAGTTTTAAAAATTGACAAGCAGCTAAGACCAATAATTTCAATAAATTATTGCCCGATTTATTTAGATTTTTATTCCAAAAAATAAACATAGCATCATAAAAATGATGATGATAATTCCATTGACTTTTTTTGGAGCTTTCGCCTTTGAAATGAATGATTTCTTCGTCTCCAATAAAATAATTTTGACAGCCTTTTTGACTCAATTCTTTAGATATGTCAATGTCTTCGCCATACATAAAGTATTTTTCATCAAATCCGCCAATAGCTTCATAAACCGATTTTTTGATAAAAAAACAAGCGCCTGAAATTACTTCAATAGGCTGATTTTCATTGTGATTGGCATTAGATAAATAATATTTATTAATGGAAGATTGGCTCGGAAATAGACTGTGAAGTCCAAGAAGTTTGTATACGCTTGAACCCAAATCAGGGAATCCTCGTTTGCTTTCGGGAAGGTAATTTCCTTTACCATCCAGCATTCTTACGCCTATGGCACCCACATTTTCTATTTGATTCAATAATTCTAATCCTTTTGTTATTAAATTTCCGGAAATAATGGTGTCGGGATTTAAAATCAAAATAGAATCGGATGAAGCCTGTGCTACGCCTACATTATTGGCCGCGCCAAAGCCTATGTTTTTTTGGTTTTGGATAAATTTTACGAAAGGGAAATGAGTAGAAATGGTATCTAGCTTATCTGTGGAAACATTATCCACTACAATGATTTCAATAGGAAATTGATTTGTAATTTTTTCAAGCGATTTTAGCGTTAAATACAAAAAGTATTTAGCATTAAAACTAACAATTACAATCGATAAAATGGGTTTTTTATCTTCCATTTTTTTATTTACTTATCAATAAATCATAAGGCTGACGAGCTTGTAGACTTCGTCCAAGCGTCAATTGGTCGGTATAATCCAGTTCACCCCCAAAAGCGATCCCTCTTGAAATAGTCGTAATAGATACGTTATAGTTTTTGAATCGATTGGATAGATAAAAAATGGTGGTGTCGCCTTCAATTGTAGGGTTCAACGCCATAATGAGTTCTACATTTTCATGTTGTTTTATCCTTTCTTCCAGCGTATCTATATTTAAGTCATCGGGGCCTATGCCATCAATTGGAGAAATAATACCGTCCAAAACATGATACACTCCTTGAAATTGATTGGTATTTTCTATCGCTAATAGGTCTTTTAGATTTTCTACAACACATATTTTGGTGGTATCGCGGCCTTTATTGGCGCAGATGATACACGTTTCGCAGTCATTAGGTACATGGCAGACATTGCATTTCAATACATTATTCTTTATGGCTTCAATGCTTTGAGCTAATTTTTCAATACTATCCCCTGAACTTTCCATCAAGTGCAATACATATCTAAAGGCTGTTTTCTTTCCTACCCCAGGGAGTTTTGAGAATTCATTTACTGCCGATTCTATATGTTTTGAAAGATACATGGATAAATTTGAATAGGGTTCAAAATTACAAAATCTTAATCGAAAACTTTTTAAAATTTTCATTGTGGAAAACAAAATAAGGTTTTTTAGTTTAATTTTTCGATTTTTGCCTTATGATATCAGAAGAAAGTTTAATAGAACAAGAATACTCAAAGGACGACATCAAAACCCTTGAACCTCTTGAACATATCAGGCACCGACCGGGTATGTATATTGGGAAAACGGGGGATGGTTCTTCGCCCGATGATGGAATTTATATTCTAGTAAAAGAGATTCTGGACAATGCAATAGATGAATACATCATGGGCTATGGCAAAAAAGTAGTGGTGAATGTAAGTACTGAGGATGTGATGGTTCAGGATTTTGGAAGAGGAATTCCGTTGGAAAAATTGGTAGATGTAGTTTCTATTATGAATACTTCGGGAAAATTTGATAGCAAAGCATTTAAAAAGTCCGTGGGGATGAATGGTGTGGGTAGCAAAGCCGTCAATGCGCTATCCGAAACCTTTAGAGTAAAAGCCGTGCGTGATGGCAGAATGCGTTCGGCGGAGTTCAAACAAGGAAAATTGGCCAATCAAACGGAAATTGAGGCCTCAAAAGGTCAAAACGGCACGACGGTTTGGTTCAAGCCCGACAATACCATTTTTACAAATTATCGTTTTATTGCCGATTATTTGAATGAATTATTGTGGAATTATGCGTATTTGAATTCGGGACTAAAGATTATTTTCAACAATCAAGAGTACTTTTCTGCTAACGGACTCAAAGATTTGATTGATAAAAAATCGGGCGAAGAAGAGCGTCATTATCCAACCATTCATTTGAAAGAAGGCGATATAGAAATAGCATTTACCCATACCAATAAATATGGTGAAGAATACTATACCTTTGTCAATGGACAAAATACCACGCAGGGTGGAACGCACCTTAATGCTTTTAAAGAGGCCATAGTAAGAACGGTAAGGGAGTTTTATAAAAAAGATTTTGATGCGGCAGATATTCGTATGAGTATTGTGGGGAGTATTTGTGTGAGAATTCAAGAACCCCTTTTTGAATCGCAAACCAAAACAAAGCTTGGTACCGAAAAATTGCACAACGAAAGCACCACGATGAAGACATTTGTAGGGGAGTTTGTACGTACGCATTTGGATAATTATTTGCATAAAAATCCAGCAGTAGCCGAAGTATTGCTCAAAAAAATACAAGCCAGCGAACGCGAGCGAAAAGATATGGAAGGCGTGCGAAAAATAGCAAAAGAACGCGCCAAAAAAGCCAATATTCACAATAAAAAATTGAGAGATTGTAGATATCACCTTACGGATGCAAAATATGCCGATAAAGAATTATCTTCAATCTTTATTACGGAGGGAGATAGTGCCAGTGGTTCTATTACCAAAGCCCGAAATGCCGAGCTTCAAGCCGTATTTTCGCTGAAAGGAAAACCTCTCAATTGCTTCAAAAACAATAAGAAAAAAGTTGTGTATGAAAATGAAGAGTTCAATCTACTTCAGCACGCATTGGACATAGAAGAAGGAATGGAAAATTTGAGATACAATCATATCATCATTGCTACCGATGCCGATAATGATGGTATGCACATCCGTCTATTGCTGCTCACATTCTTCTTGCAGTTTTTCCCCGATTTGGTGCGTCAAGGACATATCAAAATTTTGGAAACGCCTCTTTTTAGGGTTAGAAATAAGAAAGAAACCATCTATTGCTATACCGATCAAGAACGTGTCAATGCCATTAAAAAATTAGGAACCAATCCCGAAATCACTCGATTTAAAGGATTGGGAGAAATTTCGCCCGATGAGTTCAAATGGTTTATAGGTAAAGATATTCGCTTGATGCCCGTTCACCTAAATGATGGTATCAAAATTCAAGAATTATTGAATTATTATATGGGGGATAATAACGAAGACCGCAAAAACTTTATTATTGATAATCTTATCGTTGAAACCAACGAGGAAGATTTGTTAGTAGCGTAATTTGTGATTACTCAAAAGGCTCCATTTCCTTGTGAGCACCATCACAGAAAGGTTGTTTTTGTGATTTTCCGCATCTGCAAAAAGATACAACTTCCATTTTTTCGATGGTTTGTTCGCCGTGTTCTATTTCTATTTTTTCAGAATAAACACGTAGTGGGCCATTTTTTCGTACTTCTACTCTTGTAGGTTGTTCCATTTTTATTAATTTTATAGGTTAAGATAATATTTTAAGTTTTGCAAATTTGAGCATAATGCGCCTTTCTTGCCCTCCAAACATTATGGTGGCAACTTTTTTATCCGCTTCGCCTTCTATTTTTTCTATTTTTCCTTTGCCAAATGATGCGTGAAGCACCTCTTGCCCTTCCGCCAATTTGTCGGGGCTATCAGGTGCAAAGTCTTCCATCAATTTATTTTGGGAAATATTGTTGGATTTGATAGTCGCTATCAATTTGTTGTCCCATTGATATGATTTGGTAGGTTTTACTTCTTGTGTAGCTTCCGTTTCTGTCGCAAATTGTATATCCAAAATCTCTTTGGGTACTTCGGACAAAAAACGGGAAGGCATAGCCATATCTATTTTGCCATATTTGTAGCGGCTGGTTGCAAAAGACATAGTAAGTAGTTTTTCGGCACGGGTAACGGCTACATAAAAAAGCCTTCGCTCTTCTTCCAAATCTTCCATTGAGTAGCTGGAACGTTCACTAGGAAAAAGTTTTTCTTCCAGCCCTACTAAAAATACCGCTTCAAATTCCAATCCTTTTGAAGCGTGAATCGTCATCAATTTTACGGTATTGTCGTCGGTTTTATTTTTATCTTGGTCGGTGAGCAAGGTAACGGATTGAAGAAAACTACCCAACGATTTATCACCTTCCATAATTTGATTTTCAACCACTTCGTCATTATCTACAAACTCTTTGATACTATTGAGCAATTCTTGTAAATTTTCAAATTTGCTCACGCCTTCCACACTCTTATCGGCATAGAGCTCGCCTATCATACCCGCTGTTTTGGCCACGTGTTTTGCCAATTCATACGCATTCATAGTTTCTTGCTGTAGATGAAAAGATTTTATCATCAGGCCAAATTCCGAGATAGCTTTTATAGCACGAGCTTGAAAATGGGATTGATATTGGTCAATATTTTCAATGATTTCCCATAAGGATTTATTTTCTTGACGTGCAAAAAGCATCATTTTGTTCAATGAAGTATCGCCAATGCCTCTCACGGGATAATTGATGATTCGTTTGAGCGACTCTTCTTCATTGGGATTGATGGTAGTCTTCAAATAGGCTAGCAAATCTTTAATCTCTTTTCGAGAGTAAAAAGAAAGGCCCCCATAGATTATATAAGGAATATTTCTTCTTCGAAGCGCTTCCTCAAAAGACCTCGATTGATTATTGGTTCGATACAAAATAGCAATATCTTCATATTTTATCTGCTTTGTATTGCTGAGCATAAATATTTCATCTGCTATTTGTTTGCCCTCATCATTGTCTGAAAAAGCACGTAACACTTTGATTTTATCGCCGTCGCCATTTTCGGTCCAAATGGTTTTTTCTATTTGATTTTTATTGTGTTTGATGAGTTTGTTTGCGGCTTCTACAATGGTTTTGGTACTGCGATAGTTTTGTTCTAGCTTGAAAACCTTTAAGGCAGGATAGTCGTTTTTAAAATTCAAAATATTATCGATACTCGCACCACGGAATGCATAAATACTTTGGCTATCGTCGCCCACTACACAGATATTTTGGAATACATCGGCTATTTTTTTTACAATTTGATATTGCGCCTTATTCGTGTCTTGAAACTCATCGATGAGGATGTATTGAAATTTGTGCTGAAACTCATATAATTGTTCGGGATAGCGGACTATGAGTTCATACATTTTGATAAGCAAATCATCAAAATCCATCGCATTGTTTTTGAAACAACGACGCGTATATTCTTTGAAAACTTCCCCAAATCGAGGCCTGTTGGCTTCTTCATCTTCAAACATCAATTCGGGCGTTTTGGCGTAGATATTATAATTTATCAAATTATTTTTCAAACTAGAAATACGATTGTACATCACGTTGGGCTTGTAAATATCGTCATTGAGCTGAAATTCTTTGATAATTCCTTTCAAAAGACTTTTGGCATCATCGCTGTCGTATATAGTGAAATTATTGGTGTAGCCCAATAAATCTGCCTTGGTACGCAATACCCTAGCAAAAACGCTGTGAAACGTACCCATAAATAAACTACGAGCTTGTGTACCCACTATTTTTTCGATACGTTCGCGCATTTCACGACTACTTTTATTGGTAAACGTGAGTGCCAAAATATTGAATGGTTGCACCCCTTGCTCCATCATAAAAGCAATTCGATAGGTGAGCACACGAGTTTTTCCCGAGCCAGGACCTGCATTTATCATTACAGGGCCGTCTATTTCGGTTACCGCATCGTATTGTATTTTGTTGAGTTCGTCCAAAAAGTGCATAAATACCTATCGTTATTTTTTGAAATAATTTTCAATTTGAGAAAAATCTATGGTAGCCTGAAATCGTTCTTTTAGATTTTTTATAGTTACTTGGTTTTGAGCCAATTCTTGGTCGCCAATTATTATGGCAAAATCAATGTTTGACTTATCGGCATAGCTCAATTGCTTGTCCATTTTGGTGCGAGAAGGATATACGCTAGCCTGAAGTCCGTTTTCTCTAAGCGTTTTTGCCACTTCCAAATTCTTTTCCATTGCGGCTTCATCCAAATTTAAGATTAATACGCGTTCTTGCGACGACGTTTCGGGAAATTTACCTAATTTCAACATAATATCGTAAATTCGGTCTAGTCCAAATGAAAATCCTACGCCACTCATATTTTTGAGTCCGAAAATTTCGGTGAGATTGTCGTATCGTCCGCCGCCAGATATTGATCCGTATGCCATTTCTGTGGATACTACTTCAAATACTATGCCTGTGTAGTAGTCCAGTCCACGAACCAGTTTGTTCGAAACTTTTACATTTTTGCTCTGCGCATATTTTTTGATAAATGCTATTTCTTCCAATCCTTTTTTTAATTCGTCGTTAGTCGCTTCAATATGATCCAGCGCTTGGTCATTATCCAAAAAGTCTAGAAAATCTTTTATGTTATTCGGTTGAAAATCAGCAATTTTTAGAAATTCCTCTTCGAGTTTTTCACGGCCAATTTTGTCCCATTTGTCTATTAATGTTGCTATTTTTTGACGATGTGCATCCATCCCAAAAAGCTGGCAAATTCCTTGAAACAAGCTTTTTGAATTGATTAGAATCTCTACATCCAAATTGAGCTTTTCATATACTTGATCCGCTATTTGAATTATTTCAACTTCGGAAATCAAGCTAGGATTGCCCAAAACATCTATATCGCATTGAAAAAATTCTTGGTATCTGCCTGCTTGAGGTCTATCCGCGCGCCAAACGGGACCAATGACATAGCGTTTGAAAGGAAAAGTCAATTCGTTTTGGTGCTGACTTACAAATCGTGCCAACGGAACAGTATGGTCGTATCGAAGCCCTTTTTCGGAGATTTGAGCCGTGATTTTGCTGGTATCCTCGCCCGCGGCAATTTGAGCTACCAAGCTTTCTTTGTCTAAGTAATTCCCCGAATTCAAAATCTTGAAAAACAATTTATCGCCTTCTTCGCCATATTTTCCGTTGAGGGTTTCATATTTCTCAAAAGAAGGGATATAAATGGAGTCGTATCCAAAGGATTCGAATGTATGTTTTAGAATATCAATGATGTACTCACGATTCTTATTTTCAAACGGTAAAAAGTCTCTCAATCCCTTTGGATTGGCAGGTTTAATCTTTTGCATGGATAAAATTGGATTCTCCGCAAAGTTAGACAAAAAAATGCAATTGATTTTTATTATTCTTGTATCATTTTATTAAACAGAGCATGGACAATTTATAAAAAATCCATTTTTTTTATTTCATTCGTTTAATTTTGTCAAAAAATAAATTCATTTGCAACGCTATTATTGTGAAAATTGGCAAAAACAAGGCATCTTTTCTCTTGAAGAAGAAGAAAGCCGTCATGTAGTTCAAGTATTGAGGCATAAAGTAGGCGATTTATTACATCTTATCGATGGAAAAGGCTCTCTTATTTTAGCTAAAATTGTAGAAGCCAATAAGAAAAATTGTTCTTTAATATTTGAAGAAATGATTGAACATCAAGAGAATATGAACAAAACCCATATTCTTATTTCTCCTACAAAAAGTTCTGATAGGTTTGAATATTTTTTGGAGAAAGCTTGCGAAATAGGCGTGGGCAGTATTACCCCTTTGATTTGTAAACGAACCGAACGCAGCAAACTTAATTTCGAACGAATGAACAAAATCTTGATTTCGGCGAGTAAGCAGAGCAAAAAATTACATTTTCCTATACTCAATCCTTCGATGTCTTTTAAAGAAGCGGTGAGCGCATTTGAATCGATTTCGCAAAAGTATATTACTTCCATTGGGACAAAACAAGGTTTTTCAAATATTGATTTTGAGAAGGAAATACTTGTGATGGTGGGGCCCGAAGGTGATTTTACGGAAGAAGAAATTCAGATGGCTAAAAGCAAATCTTGGAACGAAATTTCATTGGGGCAAAGTATTTTGCGTGTAGAAACAGCAGGAATAGTGGTGGCCAGTCAATTACAATTTTTAAACGAAATGAAATTAAATTCATGACCGAAAAAAATTATAGAAGTCTTGTCAAGGGGTTTTCATGGCGGTTTGTTGGAACTTTTGATACGTTTTTGATTTCATGGTTTCATACCGGCAATCCATTGTTGGGTTTAAAGATTGGCGTTTCAGAGTTTTTTACCAAAATAGTTTTATATTATTTTCACGAAAGAATTTGGCTGTATTTTCTAAAAGATAAAATTTATCAGCATAAATTTAGTTTTATAAAAGGAGTTACATGGCGTATTGTCGGCACTATCGACACCATCATTTTGTCGTGGTTTATTTCTCAAAATAGAGATATCGGTATCAAGATAGGATTAACCGAATTGGCTACCAAAATTA
The DNA here is from genome assembly GCA_040383345.1 of Chitinophagales bacterium. Lineage (GTDB taxonomy): Bacteria > Bacteroidota > Bacteroidia > Chitinophagales > JADJOU01 > CHPMRC01. Next base: position 42,640 of record JBEIDU010000009.1, read on the forward strand.
TACTTTATTATTTGCATGAACGATTGTGGAATCATATAAAAATAGGAAAAAATTGATGTAAACTATGAAACATATTATTCAAGAATTTTGCCTTTCACTGCCTCACGCTACCGAAGATTTTCCTTTTGATGATAAAGTCTGGACGGGAAAAGTGTATAACAAAATTTTTATACTTATGGATATTTTTGCCGATGAAACAGCTATGAACTTAAAATGTGACCCCGATTATGCCGAAGAATTGCGTGTACAATATGATTGTATCAAGCCGGGATGGCACATGAACAAAAAACATTGGAATACCATTACTTATAATCCTTCTGAAATCGATTTAAAATTTTTGAAAGAATTGATTCAACATTCATACGATTTGGTTTTAAAATCAGTCCCCAAAAAAATAAGAGAAGCTCATGATTAAAGAATATTTAAAAAAAATCTATTTATTGCCGTGGAGCCTTTGGTGTTTGGTATCCTTTGGGATTATATGCTTTTTTATTTACATAACTATTATCATTCTTACCGCTATTCCTATCCGAAAAACCTATTTGTGGGCGCATCGAATTCCTGCTTATGGCGGTCTTCTCACCGCTTTTTTGTGGGGAGTAAGGGTAGATATAGACAAAAAATGGAACTGGGATATTTCCAAGCAATATATTTTTGTAGGAAATCATCGCAGTATGCTAGATGCTATCATTAGTGGCGGTTTTATTCCTAATGATAAAAAATTTATAGGTAAAGCAGAGATTCTCAAATGGCCTTTTCTGGGCTATCTTTTGGGAAAATTATACATTCCTGTAAAACGCGATGAAAAAGACAGCCGACGATGGAGTATGGAGCAACTTTTTATCAAGATGAAAGAAGGGTTGAGTATTGTTATTTTCTCCGAAGGAACCTGCAATACCACTTCGGCGCCTTTGATTCCTTTTAAAGAAGGGGCTTATAGACTCAGCTGTGCTACAAAAATTCCGATAATTCCCTTCGTTATTGTAGGTGCAGATGATTTGTGGAGCCGCAATGTTTGGCTTATTTCACCTGGAAAAGTCAAATTGATATTTTTACCCGAAGTGGCTCCTGAAGAAGACACCGAGGAAGGAATCGAATTGCAAAAAAATAAGGTTTATTCGGCTATTGAAACCGAATATTTGATGCATATTGGTTAAATTAATGTACACTTCTCAGCCATCTGTATCGCAATACAAAATACAACAACATTAAAATTCCTGCAATAATTGCCCAAGGCAAAAATTCTTCGGTTTTGCGATGCAACGAATTTACTTCAATTTCAACGGTTTCTAACTGATTGATTTCTTCATAAATTTCAGAAAGTCGTTGATTATTCCCCGCACGGAAATACAATCCACCCGTGGTAGATGCTATTTTGCGCATCAAAGGCTCGTCTATTCCTAGAATATTACCTCGTGGCGTTCCTACTCCAATACAATAAACTTTGGTTTTAAGCGCTTTAGCTATTTCTATCGAAGTCATAGGGTCAATAGTTCCTGCTGTATTTACCCCATCGGTGAGCAATATAATCACTTTGCTTTTTGCTTGACTGTTTTTGAGTGCACGTACCGAAGTCGCTAGCCCCATTCCAATAGCCGTGCCATCTTCTAAGATGCCTTCTCGCACTTCTTTGAGTTGTTTTTGGAGGATATTATGATCTATTGTTGGCGGACATTGTGTAAAACTCTCTCCCGCAAAAATTACCAATCCTATACGGTCATTTGGACGCTTGGCTATAAATTCCGACGCTACATTCTTAGCAGCTTTGAGCCTATTGGGTTTGAAATCCTGCTCTAGCATACTCGTACTCACATCCAGTGCCATTACAATATCAATTCCATTGGTATACGAGTTCTCTTTGCTCATATCGGATTGAGGGCGGGCAATGGCTAGAATTAAAAAAATACTTGATAGGATGGGCAAGATGGGGAGAAATGTCCTCAAACGTGTTTTTAAGGTCTTTTGTGCTACTTGTGTGGTAGAAAAAAGCATAAATGTTTGATGTTTTTTGTTAAAAAAATACACATAGAGCCCCATAACTACAGGAACTATCAAAAGAGCAAAAGCCCAAGGTTGTGCAAAAGAAATTTGAAATAATATCATATCTTTTTTATTTACTTTGTTCTATAAATATAGCGTCTTCGGTGCGTTCTTTTATTTCTTCAAAAAATTCCATATATTTAGGAATGGTATGCCACTCGTTGTATTTATTTTTAAGCATAAAATTCCCTTTTTTGTCTTCTTTGGTTTCCATAATTTCGCTAAACATCCATTTCATTCGTTTTTGATTGGTTTTGATAAAGAGCGCATCGTGGTCAAAAATCAATAAATAGGCCGATTGTTTGCTGCGAATGATGAATAAAATAAAGAGCGAAATCGCGGCTCCCAATATGATAAAAATACTGAAAAACAAGATGGGTTTATCCGCAATAAAGGACAAAAGTAGGGCTACTGGCACAAAATAGGCAAGCATTATCGCTACAGAAAGTGTCAATAATGCGATGCTAATGCCTGTAACTAAGATTTTGAACGAAGCCTGATTTATGGCCTGAGGACGAAGTCTGTATTCATTTTGAGCATAGAATTTTTTCACGAGCGATGCATCGGCGCGTTTGTTGCTATCGTATACGCTTTGTGTTTTTTGAACAAATTCGTAGGCAAATTTTAAATATTGCTCGTTGGTTTCGGCAAGTGGGTTTTCTTTGGCAAATTTGGCTAAATCGGCAAGCGAAAGCATTTCTTTGATTGAATTAAAAATGTCTTCGAGCAATTCCAATTTTTCAAGACCCTTGAGAATTTGTGGCGTAGTCTGTTCCAAAGCCTTGAGTCCAAATCGTTTTTCCAAATACGTACGAATAATGTCCGAAATACTATCGTAGTATGCTTTTACATTTCCTTTTTGCCATAATTGTAGCGCTTCGGTGTCTTTCAGAGCTGTAAGTGCTACCACGTGCGGCGGATCATTGCCTTTTTCTCTATCAAACAGCGCTTCTTTGCGGATAAATCGCACGTAAAGCCAATATAGCAAAATTACGAATCCCAATAGAATAAAACTGATGAATAAATAGCTGAAAATCTCTTCTTTTGAAAGCGGAATTTGTACGATGGTTTTGATAGGTGTTACATCTTTTGTGCTATCTATATTGGGGCTGGTTACTTGAATAGCAATAGGCTGCGTGGCAAAAGAATCCCCTATGCCTTGCGAAAATTTAAGGGCTGGAAATATCTGCGCACTATCTTCAAAACAAGTAACAATATATTTTAATTGAATGATGGATTGTGACCCCGAATACAATGTGTCGGTTTTCAGTTTTTCTACTACACGAAAATTTCCTAAATGCTCGTCATCAATTTTTGGAAAAATCAATGTGCTGTTATTAGCCGTTTTTACTTTTACTTCTAATTCCATGTGGTCGCCTATCATGATTTGGGTAGGTGAAAGGGTAGCCGTAGCTTCTTGGCCAAAGCTTATATGAAGTCCTGCAGAAAGAAAAAATAGACAAAACAACTTATTTGTAATACGCATATAAAAAGTTTTTAATATTTTTGAATGCAAAAGTACAAGCATTGAAACGATACTCCAAGTTTTTTTGTTTTAAAAATATCTAAATAGTCTTATCAAATCCTAAAATCAAATACATGAAGGCTTCTATTATCCGCAAGGAAACATTTAATTCGGCACACAGGCTCTATTTGGACACGTGGGATGATGCAAAAAATCTTGAAGTTTTTGGAAAATGTTCGTATCCCCATTTTCATGGCCATAATTATGATCTTCATTTGAAAGTAACAGGCGATATAGATCCAATAACAGGATTTGTATATGATGTGGCCGCATTAAAAAAAATCATAAAAGAAGAAGTAACCGATCCTTTTGATCATAGAAATCTAAATTTAGATACGGAAGAATTTAAAGAGCTCATTCCTACAGTAGAAAATATCGCCAAGGTGATTTATACAAAAATCCGAAAACGCATTCAACCAGAATATGAAATCAATATAAGGCTCTACGAAACCCCAAGAAATTACTGCGATTTTCCTGCTTAAAAATAGCAAGGCATGAGTTTAAGTTTTTTTATAATGTATAGACTTTTTTAGACATTATTTATCTAAATTGTATAAATAATTAATTTTTTTTAACAAATTATTATAAATTTTTTATAATTTTGTTTTTGAATAAATATAATTAATACTAAGGCGATCTCCGAAAAGCCAAAATAGAGTAGGAAATATTTAAAAACAGTTAAATTTTAAAAAAATGAAAAAAATAAGCTTTAGCTTAATATCTTTAGTAGTAATTTTAATTTGTGCTTGTTCTAAATCGAATAATAGTCAGTCTTCAAATTTTTCGAAATGGACAATTTCAAATAGTCAAATTCTCGAGGATAATGATGTCTATCTCAGTGAGTGGACGGATCCTACAGGAGTGCGCCAAGGTGCAGTTGGTTCAAAATATCCATGGTCTTCATCTGGTAATTATTTGATGGGTAATAGTTATGTTTATAATTCAAGTGGTAATAATGTGAAGACTTCAAATGCATTGTTAAAATTTGCTACTAAACCGACCGTAAATGGTAAATACACTATTTCTCCAACAAGTACTAATTTAACCTCGAATCAGTGTTATTTAAAGATAACTGCTTTAAATGATGGAGCTTCAACTTATGAAGCTAATTCAAGTTCTCAAACAATAGATATCACTATCATCAATGGTCTTATTTATGCATCATTTAATGATTTATCTTTTACTGGAAGTAACGTTAAAAGAACGGGTACTTTTACCGCTAAAATAAGTGGACAAATAATACAAGAAGAATTATAATTTTTTTGATAAAATATAATTAATACTAAGGCGGAATCCGAAAAGCCAAAATAGAGTAGGAAACATTTAAAAACAATTAAATTTTAAAAAAATGAAAAAAATTACATTATTAATTGCATTTGCGATTTTCACACAAGTAGCATTTTCACAGGTTGTAGGACTTAGAGGAGGTGCATCGTTAATTGATGGATCTAATTTTTTTGGTCCAGGGGCTACTTTTCAGTATGGTATTAATGAAAATATTGTAGTAGGGTTAAATCTTGACTATCATTTAGGTGAATCTAGCTCTTCACTCTTAAATGTAGAGCCAAGAGTAGACTATTATTTAAAATCAGCATTTGATGGCTTACATTTAGGTACAAATTTTAGCTATTTAAGAACTAGTTTTGGATCTGCTTCAGTGGGTGAATTTGCATTGGGAGGATCTTTAGGATATTCTCATCCAATTAATGACAATCTAATTATAGATTTATCTTCGGGGGGGGCTTATTTAATGGATAGTAAAGTTTTAGCTATTAGACCTATCCTAACTTTAGCTTATAAATTAGGTAAGTAAGATACTTAAAAAAATATAATCTAAAAAAAATCCCCAAAGAATTCTTTGGGGATTTTTTTATATAAAAAGATATGTATTCTTAAAGATCCAAGTTATGTTTTTTAGCGGTTTCTTGCGCTATTTCATAGCCTGCGTCGGCATGACGAATTACACCCATAGCAGGGTCATTGTGAAGCACTCTGCGGAGTCTGGCGGCTGCATCGGCAGTGCCATCGGCTACTATTACCATGCCTGCGTGTAAGGAATATCCCATACCTACGCCACCGCCATGATGAAAACTCACCCAGCTAGCGCCTCCAGCGGTATTGATAAGCGCATTCAAAATAGGCCAGTCGCCTACCGCATCGCTGCCATCTTTCATGGATTCGGTCTCTCTATTTGGGCTGGCTACAGAACCTGTATCTAAATGGTCTCGGCCTATTACAATAGGAGCTTTTACCTTTCCTTTTTTTACCAATTCGTTGAAGGCCAAGGCTGCTTTTTCACGTTCGCCCATTTTCAACCAACAAATACGAGCAGGTAATCCTTGAAAAGCAATTTTTTCTTTAGCTTTGTCCAACCATCTATGTAGCCCTTCATTTTGAGGAAACAGCTCTTTTAATTTGGCATCGCATACGGCTATATCATTTTCATCGCCACTCAAGGCCACAAAACGGAACGGTCCACTGCCCTCGCAGAACAAAGGACGGATATAAGCAGGCACAAAACCTGGGAAGTTAAATGCATTTTTTACATTGCGCTTGTCTTTGGCTTGTCCTCTTAAGTTATTGCCATAGTCAAAAGTAATAGTACCTGACTTTTGAAGTTCGAGCATTAATTTCACATGTTTTGCCATACTATCTAATGCAAGGGAACGAAGTGTTTCAGGTTCTTCGTCGCGTAATCGTTTGGCTTCGTTTACCGAAATTCCCGCTGGATAATATCCTGTCAACTCGTCATGAGCTGAAGTTTGATCCGTTAGCGTATCTACTTTTACATTATTTTTCAAAATATATTCAAGCATATCTACGGCATTGCAACATACTCCTATAGAGAGGGCTTCTCCATTTTTCTTGGCTTCCTGTGCCATTTTTACACCTTCTTCAATACTCGATGCTTTTTTATCCAGATAACGAGTTTCCAATCGTTTATCTATTCTCCACTCCTCAGATTCAGCTACTAAAGCTACTCCTTCATTCATAGTAATAGCTAATGGTTGAGCGCCACCCATACCACCAAGACCCGCGGTTACATTCAACGTACCTTTAAGACTTCCATTGTAATGTATTTTTGCAAGACTTAAATAAGTTTCATACGTACCTTGAACGATGCCTTGACTTCCAATATATATCCAACTTCCTGCGGTCATTTGACCATACATCATCAATCCTTTTTGCTCCAATTCATTGAAATGGTCCCAATTTGCCCAATTACCTACTAAATTTGAATTAGCAATAATAACACGAGGGGCATCTTTGTGTGAACGCAAGATTCCTACCGGTTTTCCGGATTGTACGAGAAGGGTTTCATCCTCTTCCAATTTTTGTAGCGATTCTATAATTTTGTCGTAGGCTTCCCAGTTTCTAGCAGCTTTACCTCGTCCTCCGTATACAATTAGTTTTTCGGGTTCTTCGGCTACATCAGGGTCAAGATTATTCATAAGCATTCGCATGGCAGCTTCTTGAACCCACCCTTTACAGCTTAGTTTTGAACCTATTGGCGCTTTTATATTTGTATGAGACATTATAATTTGGTTTTAGCCCACAAAAATATCTAATTTGTCTTAAACGAA
>JBEIDU010000010.1:0-39868 GCA_040383345.1 Chitinophagales bacterium
AATTTTTGTTCTCTTAGTTTTGATTTATTTTGGAACACTATATTTTGAGGGAGCTGGAGACCTTCTTTTGATAAAAGTATGGAATCATTTTTATGAAGCATAATATGAAATTTATGCTGAGCTATTACTTCATTAAAAAAAAATATAAAGACAATAAATAAAAATAAACTCGAGCTTTTCTTCATTAATTTTTCCCAAAATATTTTCTCAAAATCCATTCTAAAGATAATAATAATAAAATAATTCCTAACAATATCCAGGAATCAATAAAAGTAATCGTTTTAGACTCTGAAATTAGCAATTCTTTTACTTCCTTTTGCTTGAAAATACCTATCAATTGTTCCCAATCTTTATAGAAGATTAATTCTCCATTATGATTTTGAGCAAACTTATACATATCTTCAAAATTCGCTCTTTTATAGGCATTTTCTACTTCAAAGGCTGTAATGGCAAAATTACCTTTATCTATCAATTTTACGCCATTAGACATTGTATAAGCTGTATATTCATAACTTCCAGCAGGCAATGAACCTAGATTCAAAGAATATTTATCCCCATTTTTAACAAATTCAACGTTGGACTGATACTTATTATCTCCAACAATTTCTATAAAAATATCCGCATTATTTATGAGTTCATATGAAGCATTATATAAAAATGCTTCAGCATTTATGTTTTCTTTTTCATTATAAATAGTTTTAGCAAAATGAACTTTGAATTTCTTTTTATCTTTTTTAACCGCTAAAAAATTAGCTGTTTTTACAATCAATTCTTCAAATCGTTCAAAACCTTTAAAACTCTTATAATCCATCAATTTCCATTTCCATATATTCTCTGCAAATACAATTCCTAGCGATTGGTTATCCATAAATCCCATTGCTATCAATGGTTTATTCGTAGCTACCGCACCTATTTTTTGATATAATAAAACTTCGGATTGTTTTACAGCTGAAATATTTAAATAATTTGTTTGCAAAGGGGGAAATTTTCCATAATTTCCTTGGAAATCATCGGTCATTTTGAAAAAAGAAAATTCTTTATTGAATTGTGGCAAGACATCTTGTTTTAAATTTCCTTGGGGCGAAATATTATAGAGCGATTGTACTTGATTCATCATTCCATAGTTGGTTCCACTTCCTATAAAGTATAAAATGGAAATACCCTTTTCATTCAATTGTTTGATAATTTCAAGACGATTGCTATAATTTGAAGGTATTTGATACAATATGGCTAAATCTACTCCTTCAATTTTAGGAGAAGGCTCTTGTAGTAGCTGAACTTGAACTTCAAATGCTTCATTTTTTTCAAGTGCCGATTTTATAGCAGAAATATCGGGATGTGGCGCATCGGTATATATGACTATTTTCTTTTTTCCATTGACTACTTCTACAAAAAAATCTTTGGTATTATTTGCACAATTTTTCTCAGAGGAATTACATTCACAAGCTACTCGATAATGATGAATACCTTCCTGAGTCATTTTGATAGCAAAAGATTGATTTTCAGAAAACGAATTGGATTGTGGCTTGATAGTTTGGCTCTGAAGTTTTACCGCAGTACCATTTACTTTCATCTCATACAAAGTTAATTGAATAGGGCTTCCTACCGCATTATCGGCCGATATATTTACAGAAACATTTGTTTTTTCATTCAAATAAGCCAATGGATTATAATCAATTGCACCAATTTCTATATCAAAAAACCGAGTGGTATCACCCACTAACAAGGAATAGACTTCAATTGGATTTGTAAAATTATAATAATTAAAATTATTCCCAATATTAGAATTTCCGTCAGAAACCAAAATCACACTTTGCAAATTTTCATTGAAATGAATTTCATCGGTAGCTTGCAGGGCATTGAAAATATCGGTACTCTCCCCTTTTAACAAAAACGAATCTTTTGAATCCAATTTATCTGAAAACAAATGCATTTCTACTTCAAAATAACTTGACAGTTTATCCTGCAATTTTTCAATCGTTTGACGATAATCATCCAATTTCACACCTTTAAATGTAGCAATAGATGAAGAATTATCAACAACTAAAACAACTTTTGGTTTCAAACTGCGATTTACATTTAGATTGATAAAAGGCGAAATCAGTAAAATGGAAATTAAAAATAATGCTAAAACTCTCAATGTAAAAAGCCCTATAGTAATTCTGTCTTTTTGAAAAAAAAATTTTCTTGTATTGGTATTAAAAAAATACAACAAACTAGATATCGCTAAAGCAAAAGCTAAGCAAATCAATAAAAATAATAAGTTTTGAGCTATAAAAGTGATATTAAGGTTTTTTAAATTATATAATTAATTGATAAACATATGAAAAATTTATCCAAAATATTCTACAAAAATATTATCAGTTTCTTGCAATTTAACGCAATGTAACTTACATTCGCTAATATGTTTTTCTAATTCTTTCCAAATCCAAATAGCCACATTCTCTGTACTTGGTTGCATTTCATAGCCCCAATCTACATCTAAATTAAGGTTCATGTGATCTAATCTTTCACAGATATGTTCTTGAATAATTTCACTTAGCTCTTTTGCATTCATTACAAATCCTGTATCTTTATTTGGCTCACCTTTAACAGTTACATAAAGTTCATAATTATGCCCATGCCAGTTTTTATTGGAGCATTTCCCAAAAACCAATTCATTTTTTTCGGGACTCCAATGTTCACAATACAATTTATGCGCGGCATTGAAATGTTCGCGTCTCGTTAAATAAACCATTATTTTTTTGACTTTTGTTTTATCTTAAAAAAAGTATAATTTCCTTGATTATACAACTTCTTCAACCCTTTTATACGAGTCAATGTATCCATTTCTTCTTTTCCACGAGCCACTACATATATAGGTTGAATCGATTTTCGATAGCGATTCATACTATCTTTTTCAAATCGATTGGAAATAGCACAAGTATTATTTGAATAGAAATTGGGTACATAGCTTACGGTATTATATACTAGAAAACAAGCATTCTCTTCACTTTTTTGTTTTACAAAATCGATGTAAGCGCCTTGTGTGTATTGTTCTATTTTAGGCAAATAATATAAGATTACTAACTGTGAAATGTACATAGTAGTAAAAAATAAAAGAATAATTCCTACTTTATATTTCTTAAACAAAATAAATAAAATACTAAGTATAAATACTCCAAAATATAGTAAGCCAAAAGACAATTCCCATTGATGCCATTCAAAATTTTTCAGAAATACAATTTGTAAATTTTCATCTTGTATAAATTGGTGAAGCAATCCAATATTTCCTTTCATATAAGGAACTAATGCTATCACCAAAGACCATAATGTCCCTACCAAAAGCAATAGTACCAAAATTGCATAATGAACTTTTTTGCTTTCTTCAAAAATATAGCGAATGCTGTATGTAGCCAAAAATGAAATAGGCAAATACGCTAGGGATGAATAATAAACCACTTTTTGTTTCACAAAGGTAGCAATTATTAATACTACAAATAAGCAGCCCACCATCATTAATCTAAATATTTTTTGAAGGCTAGGCTCGTAAGTTTGAGGACGAAGGCTATTGAGTGCGAAAATTGACGCGGGAAAACAACCAATTATAAGTATGATGATATGAAAAAACACTCTTTTAAAAAAACTGGCTTTTTCAATACTTAAATCATTTTTTTGATAACTTAAAAATTGTAGCATATAATTAAAAGTGCCCGTTTCCCGATAGGTCAAAAATCCCCAAACACCTAAAAAAAACAAGACCCAAAAAGTCCATTTGACGATATTTGTATATCCCAAACCATATTTGGCACTAGAAGCTAAAAACAAGAACCAATAACTAAATACAACGATAAAATACGCTTCAGGTCCTTTGGTTAGAATGGCTCCCACGCAAGCAAAAGCACTCCAAAAAAGGCTTCGAACTACATCACTTTTTCTATAGAGTCCGTCTATTTGCTCTTGACGCATTTCAATAACTCTACTCATATTGTAGAGGCTCAAAAATACAAAGAAATTGAACCAAGGCTCAAGCAAAGCCGTTTTGTGAAATAATTGTGCTAAAAAAAGCGACAAATACAACATAGCCCATACTACGCCAAATAATTTTGAGAAAAAGCGTTTCCCTAATTTAAACAAAAGCAACACGCTCAACAAGCCACAAACGGCATTTGGAAAGCGAGCACCATATTCTTTTAGCGCTAAATACTTATAAGAAATAATTTGCAACCAATAGAAAAAAGGAGGTTTTTCCAAATAGTATTTTCCATTGAGATAGGGTGTCCAAAAATGTCCCGATTGAAACATCTCTTTGGATACAGATGCGTGGAGCGTTTCATCCCAATCAAATAGATTAACTTCTCCTATAAATGGAAAGAAAATCAACCCACAAAAAAGGGTAAGAATGGCAACACTCGAAAGGTTAAATATTTTATTCAGAATCTTATCTATTTTATTATCAATTCATTATGAATTCATTGCCCATTTTCGTTTTCTAAAGTAATTATATGCAATAGCAAATAATACGATAAGTGAAATAGGAATTAATAGATTGATTAGCTGCCATTTGATACTTTCTTCTTTCACTTTTTGCTTGTCCAGCAATCTCAATTTTATTTCCTTATTTCTAGCTGTCAACAGCCCATTGGTATCGGTCAAATATTCTACACAATTTTTTAAGAAATCCATATTAGCAAATACTTGCTTGCTATATATTTCATACCCCAATGGATATTGCTCGCCTTTTTGGCTCACGTGATTTTTGATAATATCGGCATCGCCAAACACAATCATCTTCGTGTTTTTTCCATTTTCGATAGGAGAAATGCCTATTTCTTGCAATTTTTTGACAAAATCTACTTCCATTCTATTTTTGTACAACGACGAAAATTTTCCTTCAAGCAATACACCTGTAGGAATAAACGGTTGTTTGAAAAATCTAAAATCTTGTTTTTCTTTTATAGCAGCCAAATGCACGCGAACAGGTTCGGGCAAGGCTCTTCCATACTGCGAGGTAGACAAAATAATTGTCTTTTTAATGCCATTTTCGGCAATCGTATCCAAGCTAGAACAATAATTGGACAACACAGGGTCCAGATTTTTTCCAATAGCGTGTGCGTTGGAAGGAGACAACAAAGGGCTGTATAGCCAAGGGAACAGCATAGGTTCATTGGTTTTGTTGTCAATTATTGGAATGGGCGCACTCTGTTGACCATCTTGTACCAAGTTTTTATTGATTCGAACGCCGTATTTGAATAATTGTTCGTCTAAATTCAAACTATGACTTTTGGCCATAAAAAGCAATTCGGGATTTTGTAAATAGCCATTATCGGCATCCATACCGTCCAATAGCCACATTACCTTGCCTCCACGCATAATAAACTGGTCTATCTGAAACTTCTCAAACTCTGAAAAAGGCGCTATGGGACGAGCCACTATGAGCAAATCGCAGGTTTTATAGTTCCAAGACAACACAGTATCGCCTGTATTCGATATAAAACCTTTGCCGATAGCATTGAAGCTTGCATTGTAGCGGCTCTCTTTAAGTTTATTGGTAAAATCAAATACATAAGCTGGGGGATATTCGCCGTGTCCTTGTAGAAAAGAAACGTTGTAAATATCGTTGTAAGACAATTTTTTGATGGCATTGGCTATTTTATACTCTAACGAAATGGCCGAATGATTCAACGCTTCTTCGGGGCTGTAACCAATCTGATTTTCAAGTATTTGAACGGGAAGTGTATTCTCACCTACCGAAACCAACAAGCTAGGAAAAATAATACGCTCTTCGTATTGGTCTTCCTTGCGCACTTTCAAATTGGTGGGTTGCAATCCCATAGCCGCTAACTCTTGATAGATAGCAAATTTTTGCTCTTCGGTAGCTGTAGAGGGCAATGGATTGATAAAATCAAAGGAAAAGCTACCCCCGCTGGCACTTTTCATCTCTTGCAAAATATCCTTAGTCGAATTTTTCAACCTCAAAAAACCACTTTCCAAGTCCCCTTCTAAATAGACTTTTATATAAATTTTTTTATTATTTTGTTTGAGCAATTTGAGCGTAGCATCCGAAAGCGAATACCTTTTCTCCGTAGTGAGGTCAAAACGCTTATACATAAAAGCCGCAATGACATTAATCATTACCAAGCTCAAAATAATTATCAACAACCGAAATCGCAATGCGTTTCGTTCTTTTTTGTTCTGTGATTGAAGACTTTTCTTTTCCATATTCATCCGCAAAATTAATAAAAAAAAACAGAAAAAATGAAAGAATCCATAAAGTTAAATTCTAATTAAATCTTTGACTTATTTTTTTAATTATATATTTTTAATTACAAGATAGATTTTAATATTAACTAATAATAATATTAGATGTTGAAGATACACTGTTTAGATTCATTTCATAGAATTTATCTTATTAAAAACGCCCAAAATAATGAGCAAGATAATTATAGCAGAATTTTAATCTAAAAAAACTATTTTTACGCAAAAAAATATTTATGCACAAATTATATCTATTAGACGCTTACGCATTGATTTTCAGAGCATACTATTCTATGGGGAAGAATTTTCTATATAACAGTAAAAAAATGAATGTAACGGCTATAATGGGTTTTACACGTGCGCTGTGGCAGCTGATTCAGCAGGAAAATCCTACGCATATAGCGGTGGTTTTTGACCATAAAAGTGCCAATGTAAGGGTGCAAGAGTTTGAATATTATAAAGCCAACAGAGATGCTACCCCTGAGGATATTATTCTTTCGGAGCCTTATATTAGACAGATAATTGAGGCTATGAAAATTCCTATTTTAGAGAAGGAAGGCTATGAGGCGGATGATGTAATAGGTACCATAGCCAAGCAAAAAGCTCGTGAAAATCATCTGGTATATATGGTGACTCCCGATAAGGATTTTGCGCAATTGGTGGAAGAAAATATCAAGATTTATAAGCCTTCGCGTCAAGGCAGTCAGCCAGAGATATTGGGTGTGGAAGAAATAAAAGCAAACTGGGAAATAGAACATCCACATCAGGTGATTGACATTCTAGCATTGTGGGGCGATGCGGTGGACAATATCCCTGGAATTCCCGGTATAGGCGAAAAAACGTCGAAAGAATTGATAAAAAAATACGGAAGCGTAGAGAATTTAATAGCCAATGCAGAGGAATTGAAGGGAAAACAAAAGGAAAATGTCATCAATTTTGCGCAACAAGGATTGGATAGCAAAAAACTAGCGACAATCATAACCGATGTGCCCATTGAAGTATCGGATGAGGCATTGATTATTGAGCCATTTGACAAAGAAAAATTGAGAGAAATTTTTACATTTCTCGAATTTAAGACCTTACAAAAAGATATTTTGGGCGAAGTAGCGCCTATAGCATCTAATAAATCGGGGCAACCGGACTTATTTTCACAAAACTATGCGGAACCTGCAGTAGATGTTGAAATTACTACGAATTTTGACAGTATCAAAACGGTTCAAAAAAATTATATTCGCGTAGATAATGAAACTATTTTCAATGAATTGCAAGAAAAGTTGAAAAAAGCGAGCCATTTTGCATTTGATACCGAAACTACGGATTTGCATATAGAAATGCTGGAAATAGTCGGTATTTCTTTTTCTACTGTGGCGCACGAAGGATATTATATTCCTTTGAAAGATAATTTTGTAGCTCAAGAAGCTATTTTGGAGGCTTTGCGGCCCTTTTTTATAGATAAAACCAAAACAAAAATTGCTCAAAATCTAAAATTTGATTTAAAAGTTTTGGAGAAATATAATATCAAGATAGCAACACCTTTTTTCGATACAATGCTGGCGCATTATTTGCTGGATGCCGATTCCAAGCACGGTATGGATATGCTGAGCAAAAGCTATCTAAATTACGCCCCAATCAGCTACGACGAAATGATAGGAAAAGGAAAATCTAAAATAAGCATAGAACACGTAGACCCTACCCTATTGACGCAATATGCGGCAGAAGATGCGGATATTACGTATCAATTGTACCAAACTTTTGAACCGCAACTGAAAGAAGTATCGAGGGTAAACGAGGTTTTTGAGACGATAGAATTGCCTCTAATCCCAGTACTTTGGGATATGGAACAAAAAGGTGTAGCGATAGATATTCCTTTTTTGAAAACGTATTCGGAGGAGTTGGCTGGTGAAATCAAACATTATGAAACATCTATTTTTGAACAAGCGGGACAATCCTTTAATTTAGATTCACCTAAGCAGTTGGGAGAAATTTTATTTACAAAAATGAAAATCCCTAGTGATGAGAAAAAGACAAAAACAGGACAATTTGCGACAGGCGAAGAAGTGTTGAATAAATTGAAAAAAGACCATCAAATCGTTCGTGATATACTTGAATATAGGGAAATAGCCAAATTGAAATCGACTTATATCGATGCGTTGCCAAATTTGATACACGAAAAAACAGGTAGAATCCATACATCGTTTAACCAAGCGATAGCCGCTACGGGCAGACTGAGTAGTACAGACCCAAATCTTCAAAATATTCCAATCCGAACGGAGCGTGGACGCAAAATTCGTCAAGCTTTTATAGCACAAAATGAGGAATATCAAATACTAAGTGCGGATTATTCTCAAATAGAATTGCGTTTGATAGCTTCATTGAGCGGCGATGAAACAATGATTGAAGCATTTAGACAAGGACAAGATATTCATAGCATTACGGCGAGTAAAGTGCTGGGCATTCCATTTGAAGAAGTGACAAAAGAACAACGAAGCAACGCCAAAGTTGTGAATTTTGGGATTATATATGGTGTTTCGGCTTTTGGGCTGAGCCAACAAAGTACCTTAAATATGAGCGAATCCAAAGAAATGATAGCGAATTATTTCCGAACCTATCCCAAGATAAAAGCGTATATGGATAATAATATTGCTTTGGGACGCGAAAATGGATTTGTAGAAACGATTATGGGAAGACGACGCTATCTAAAAGACATCAACTCTCGCAATCAAATGATGCGAGGCGTATACGAGCGTATAGCTATCAATGCTCCCGTACAAGGAAGTGCAGCGGATTTGATAAAAATGGCGATGATACAATTACAAGCCGAAATCAAACGTAGAGAACTGAAATCATTTATGACTATTCAGGTTCACGATGAATTGCTCTTTGAAGTGCATCAATCCGAAATTGAAGAAATGAAAGATTTGGTGGTAAATACTATGCAGAACGCTATGCCAAATCTAGCTGTGCCTATTTTGGCGGAATATGGCATTGGAAAAAATTGGTATGAAGCGCATTAGAAAATGCTTTTAGCCTAGTGATATGAATATTTAATGTAAAAAAAGATTCCTCAAATAGTTCAATTAAAATGATAAAAAAAAGATTTTATATTAGAATTATATATAATACTTGAAATTTAAAATGACTTCTAGTTTACTTTGATTATCCCTTTATACTCTCTTTAATCCAATCGTAGCCTTTCTCTTCCAATTCTAAAGCAAGATTCTTATCACCTGTTTTTACAATTCTGCCATCATACATAATATGCACAAAATCAGGCACAATATAATCAAGCAAACGTTGGTAGTGGGTGATAATCAAAAACGCATTATCGGCACTTCGCAATTTATTAACGCCATTGGCTACTATTCTTAGTGCATCGATATCCAAACCCGAATCGGTTTCATCTAAGATACACAATTTTGGATCCAACATAGCCATTTGGAATATTTCATTTCTTTTTTTCTCTCCTCCCGAAAACCCTTCATTGATACTACGAGTTAGAAACTCTTTATTCAATTCTACCAACTCCGATTTTTCTTTCATCAAAGCCAGAAATTCTTTAGCTTCCATTGGAGGCAATCCATTTGCTTTTCGTTTTTCGTTGATAGCCGCTTTCATAAAATTGGTGGTAGACACTCCAGAAATTTCCACAGGATATTGAAATGCTAAAAACAACCCTAAATGCGCTCTTTCGGCAGGGTCAAGCTCCATCAAATCGTTTCCTTCAAAAAGTATTTCTCCAGAAGTTATATCATAACCATCTTTACCCGTAAGCGTAGATGCAAACGTACTTTTACCAGTTCCGTTTGGTCCCATAATTGCATGTACTTCGCCTTTATTTATCGTCAAAGACAAGCCTTTTAAAATTTGTTTATCTTCTATCTGAGAATGAATATTTTTTACTTCTAACATATCTATTTAATATCTTTTTTTAAATTATCCTACACTATTTTCTAATGTTATTTCTAATAATTTTTGTGCTTCAACCGCAAATTCCATTGGTAATTCTTTGAATACTTCCTTGCAAAAACCATTCACAATCAAATGAATAGCTTCTTCATCGCCAATACCTCTTTGATTGCAATAAAATAATTGTTCTTCACCAATTTTGGATGTAGTAGCCTCGTGTTCTACTTTTCCCGTATTATTTTTTATTTCAATATATGGAAATGTATGCGCGCCACAGTCGCCTCCCATTAGCATAGAGTCGCATTGTGAAAAATTATATGCATTGTCTGCGGTTTTATTGATTTGAACCAATCCTCTGTACGAATTTTGGCTTTTTCCTGCTGAAATTCCTTTGGAAACAATTCTACTTCGAGTATTTTTTCCAATATGAATCATTTTTGTACCTGTGTCCGCTTGCTGGTGATTATTGGTAACCGCAACACTATAAAATTCGCCAATAGAATCATCTCCTTTCAAGATACAAGATGGATATTTCCAAGTAATGGCAGAACCAGTCTCTACTTGCGTCCAAGAAATTTTAGATTTTACACCTTGGCAAATACCACGTTTTGTTACAAAATTATAAATACCACCTTTTCCTTCCGCATCGCCTGGATACCAGTTTTGAACCGTAGAATATTTTATTTCGGCTCTATCGTGTGCTACTAATTCTACCACTGCTGCGTGCAATTGATTTTCATCTCTTTGTGGTGCAGTACAGCCTTCCAAATAACTCACAAAACTATCATCATCTGCAATAATAAGCGTACGCTCAAATTGCCCTGTATTTTCGGCATTAATTCTAAAATACGTAGACAATTCCATAGGGCAACGAACCCCTTTGGGAATATATACAAAAGACCCATCGCTGAATACAGCGGAATTGAGTGCAGAATAATAATTATCGCGTGGCGGCACTACCGAACCTATATATTTCTTAACTAATTCGGAGTAATTTTTTATAGCTTCGGAAATACTACAAAAAATAATGCCTTTTTTCTCTAATTCATCTTTGAAAGACGTAAATACACTTTCGCTATCCATGACAAAATCCATAGCAACATTGGCGAGCTTATTTTGCTCCATATTACTAATGCCTAGTTTATCCCATGTTTTTCTGATTTCAGGATCTACTTCGTCAAGCGAATTTAGTTTTGCTTTTTTCTTAGGCGCTGCATAATAAATCAAATCTTGAAAGTCAATTTGAGGATAGGTTACATTTACCCATTTTGGTTCTTCCATTCGTTGCCATTGTCTGAATGCAGTCAATCGCCATTCGAGCATCCACTCGGGTTCTTCTTTTTTTGCCGAAATAAAACGCACGATTTCTTCGGACAAACCTTTATTGGCAAATTCTTGCTCAATATCCGTTACAAATCCATATTTGTAGTCTAATTCGGTAGCTTTTTCGATTAATAAATCGTTTGTATTTTCCATTTTTTTTTATCTACAGCATTCATAATTTTATTGACAAAAATAAGCAATATTATTTAGAACTATTCTAAAAATTGAAATAACCTTGATTTAAAACAAAAAGTTTCCATTAAATGATTAAAAATGGTTATATTATCTATTTCAACAATAAAAAATTACCTTCAAAAGATAAAATTTTACCCGGAATAAAGGATTCAGCGGAAACATTATAATAATATGTATCTACAGGCTGAAGTTGACCTTTATAAAACCCATCCCATCCAATATTTTCATCTTGGGTGAAAAATAGCAATTGCCCCCAACGATTATAAATTTTGAAATGCAATAATTTTTTAATTCCAAACCCTCGGGCATACATTATATCGTTATTTCCATCGGCATTGGGTGTGAAAGCAGTAGGGACTTTTACACCAATATCGGGAAATATTTTTAAATCAAAAATAGCTTTATTGATAAAACATCCAAAAGTATCGCGCCATTCCAACTCATATATTTTGTTTTCCATTACTGTAATTTCGGGATTGGGACAATCCAAGCAAGGGAAATCGGTAGGCTGGGGCGTCCAACGATATTTGTACAAACCATTATTACTTGCAATGGGCAAAATTACAATTTTTCCTTGTACAACGATAGTGTCGAGTGAGTCCATTTTAAAAGGTCTAACCACTCCTGCGGTAATAAAAAGGGAATCCGAACATCCAAATGAGTTTATCGCTTTTAATTTAATTTTTTGTGTAGAGTCCAATTTTAATTTTTGAATTGTATCTACCCAATTAAGTCCATTTATTCTAGGAGAAATCCATATTTTTGAAAAGACGCTAGTGTCCTTTGCTCTCAAAATATTGCTATCGGCTAGACAAACCGTATCGATAGAAGCTACAAGAGAAGGACTAGGTTTTACGACTAACTTAAACGAAGTAGTATCGGGGCATCCCAATGGTTTTCGATAAGCAACTAATTGAACGAAATAGGTGCCTGATTTATCAAAATTTACCGTTGGATTTTTGAGATAAGAGGATTTTCCATTTCCAAAATTCCAGTGAAAGCTATCCCCTTTGGGTGATATATTTTTAAGTAAGAAATCACCTTTGCAAATAGAATCAATAGATGTATCAATAATAGGCAACGACTCAAGTACCACTATTTTTTTTGAAACGGATGCGGGACATAATCCTCCTTTTGCAGATAAAACGAGCGAAACAGAAATCGAGTCATTGTTTGGCACCGATTGATAATAAGTATGATAAAGCGTATCTATATTTTTGGTTTTCATCACATTGCCATCGCCAAAATCCCAAAGTATAGAATCCACATCAAACTGATTCGTCAGTATAAAAGCTATAGTATTTCCTTTACATATTTGATTTTCATCCAATTGAAAATTAGCTCGAGGTGCAATTACAGTATCATAATTGATAATTGTATCTCGGCAACCAAATCGATTTTGAATGATTCCTTCAATTTTATTCACCCCTGGTTTGAGTGGGAAGGTAGGTGAAGAGATTTTAAAAGAAGTTGTATCATTGTTCAAATACCAAAAATTGGTTGTAGCGGTACCATTCAAATCTCTAAGCACGAGCGTGCTGGAAGCACCAAAACACAGTGGATATGCCGTATCTGCAGTATTGGAATAGAAAATATTCATACTGGGCATAGTTATGATGCTTTTTCGAACTGTATCCCGGCATTTATTAATTTTATTTTCTACAATCAATGAAAACCATTGAATTCCTGTATTTGAAAATTTTACATCAATTTGCCTATTACTATCATTAGATCTAAAGCCATTATTCAAATACCAAAAAAAATTATTTTTATTCAAATTGCTATCATTGTAATAAATCTTTGCAATCTGACCTACACAAAAAGAATCGGTAGTCAATCCAACTAATTGATAGAGTGTATCATAAAACAAAGGAACTTTTTTTGAAACGATAGAAGAAGAACAATTTAGACTATCTTTTATTTCTAATGATATGTAAAATGAATCTTTTGCATGTCTAGGCATCGATATAATAAAAACTGGAGCGACAAGATAAGATGTATCTAAATTGATCAAAAATCCATTTTTAATTCTTCTAAGTATCCAAGTATATGATTTTATAGGAAGACTGGATGTGCTTTTATTTGACAATCTAATTGTATCATATAATCTACAATAAATATTTTTATCAAAATCAAAATCTGCCGAAGCTGTAGTTGTTTGAATAAATTTTTTAGCAGTATCGGTACATCCATGCATATCTCTTGCTATCAAGCCCAATGTATAATTCTTCAAGGGAATATGAAAATAGCCTGAATCTCCAATTGTTATTGGTCTTTTATCCACGTTTGGTCCTTCAAAAAACCAGGTATATGTATATTGGCATTCATAAGCTGCATCTAGTGAAAGTCTCGGATCTAGAGGATATTTATCATCAAAAGATTTGCATAAAACATTTGGAATGGAGAAAATAGACTTTACATGTCTAATTGAAAAAATAGTGGTATCAAAAAAAGGACACAACCCATTGGCTGCGTTAGCTTTGAGTGTAATTTTATAATCACCTCGATTAGCATATTTATGTCCAGTATGTGATGAAGAATTGGTTACAGAAGTACCATCTCCAAAATTCCATTCGTAAGTATTTGACGCTTTATACTTTTCGGGGAATAATGTTAGAGAATCTCTATTATTACATTCAAAAAGATAGTTGATTTTAGATAAATTATCTTGAATTTGAATAGAATCTTTGTATTCACTTATACAGTTGCCTCTATATGAAAAAAAATGCACAAATACTTTCCCTGTAGTATCCCATTGAAAAAATTTGACACTATCTCCGTTCGAACAATACTTGAGCTTATTTTGAACTCGAAAAAAACTATAATCTTGGTTATTTGTATTTTTATTAATTAGTGTTAAAGTATCTGAAGGACATAAAATATTAGGAGAAATGGAAAACATTGTAGCATTATACGATATGGAATCAAATATGTCTACATAAATTGGATTTGTTGTATCTACACATCCTTTGCTATTTTCTGCCACACAAAAAACCTTATGCCTTCCTGCAGTAGAAAAATTAAAACTAGCAAAACTATCTGCATTAGATACTAATAAACCATCCACAAACCAAAATATTTTTTTAAGTCTATGATGAATATTGGGTATGACTCTATAAGTTATCATACTTGGATTGCATCCTGATGTTTTATTCGAAATTAAATAGGCGGCAAAAGGAAATAAATCTTTAGTTACAACAGACTTTGATTCACATTTAAATCTCTTATTATAGAGTTCAGTACCTACCGAAATTTTCAAATAACTTTTTCTATAAAAAGAATCTTTATCTGAATAGTTAATAAATTGAATTTGTATTGTTGTATCATTTGAAAAAGTATCTCGAACATTAACTTTAAAATAATCACTCAGAGAAACTTTCCAAATAAAAGAATCAATCATAGCATTGGAATTCTTGAATTTCAATGTACTATTTAGTGGCAAACAATGTAAAGAGTCTAATAAATCAATAGTATTGTCAAAAGATATTACAAATACATTTTTCTGAATCGTGCTCTTACAAGTTGAATCCGATTTTCTTGTAACAGTCAATTTAATTGGATACGAACCTTGAATATTGGTATTGGCTTTATATTCATATATCTTTTCATTCACTTTTCTTATCAATAAAAGCTTAGGATCAAAGACAACATCATATCTATACAAGGATGTATCCATATCTGTAATTGTCAAAAAATGATTTACATCTGATGCACAAAATGTATCTCTATATGTAAAATCAGCAAGAGGAGGAAGTACTTTTACATTAAAAGTATCTGTACTTTTGCAACCAAGTTGATTGGTTGCAGTTAGCTTAACACTATACTGACCTTGATTTAAAAATGAAATAGAATTTATATCAAAATTAGTGCTTGATTTTGCAATGGGATCTTTCCATTCCCATAAATAATTTACTATCTGCAAAGGCGTTTTGGTAGACATATTTTTCATAAGCGAAATAGCAGGTGGCTTACAAAAATTGGTATCAATTCGTTGAATTTTAGCCTTTGGATAATGTAAACAGGATATATAATCAGGAATTTCACAATCAAAATTACAACTAGGGATATTTGTATACACTATCATTTTCACAAAAGCTGTAGGTTCATGATTTAGTATCGTATGCGACGTGGGATTGCCACTGCTTGAATCCAAATCACCATATAACCATACCCATGACAATGGATTGACACCCAGAGGATACACCGAATTATCCCTGAGCGAAAATGAAAATGGAAGACATCCTTGTGTACTTGAATTATTATGAGGAATGAATGCGCAAGAAGGTTTATCTACAACTTCTATTTGTATAGAATCTGAAGCGTTATATACAATCCAATATAATCCTGGAATAGTATAAGTAGTAGACGCAGTATCTAATGAAGATATATTTCCATTTCCAAATTTCCAATTAGAAGGAGACGTTCCATTTGTAATAGTAACTATAAAAGGAGCACATCCTTTTTGTCCGCCATTCAAAATTTTTAGTTGAGCGAAACTTAATATTGAATTAAAACAAAGCCATAAAAAAATAATTTTTGTCTTCAATATTTATTTTTTTCAGTATCTTTGGCAAAGATAGGAATTAATTTTTTTTGTAATGAATATAAAAATTCACTGTTTAAAGCAATGAAAGCGCTTAATTTATTTTTGCTAATTATCTTTGGATTCAAGTCTTTTCAATTACATTCACAGGATGTAAAACAAAATAGATTACCCTGTTTGAACAAAACGTATTACATAGCTTATCATCCCGTATTGATAGGTAATGGCTTGGGCTTTCCTGTGAATCATATGGATTCGGGTATAATCATGGTTAATAAACTATTAGAACCTATTTGTATAGAATTCAAAGTTTTAGACACCTTTAAATTACAAAATTATAATTACAATATTGATGTGTCAAAATTAGATATTACCAAAGAATACTTCAAGGATGAAATGGCTAAAATGAATAATGTTCGCGGTCTAATCAATCTATATCATTTAGATGGTAATATTTCTTATGAAGAATCTGGCATCTGTATGAAAGATAGCGACTTCCCCTTTCTAGCCATTCCAAACAACAAACAACTGAACATTTTTGCACTCAATCTCTCTAGATTATTAATTAACTTTTTGGGATTAAAATTCACACAATTTATGCCTGGAAATAAAGAATTGGTCAATGGAACCAATAGTCTTACCTCGGCAGACTTATTGAAAGAAACTCCAGCAGATCCATATTCAATCTTGAATCCTCCAGTAGATCCTACGGTTTCAACTACTAATGGAATAAAATATATGGATTATGACAAGAAAGACATAAACAATGAATATTATTCGGCTATGATCTATAATATAATGTCCTTATATCCTGTAGATTTTTATGATATTTGTCCAAAACTTACATATCAGCAATATGATTTTATTGTAAAAAAAATAAAATCTTGCCCATAAATCATGCACATCATGTTTTCTTAATCGTTCATTTTAGATTAATTGCTTATTTTTGCCAAAAACTATATTACTTATGTCTAAAAAGCACTTTATTTTCTTATTATCTTTATTATTTTCTTCTTTAATTTTTTCTCAAAACACATTAGATAGTCTTATCAAGTATAAGTCCAAAGACATAAAAATGGTTGAAACACAAGATCATTTTATGTTAAATTTTACGATGGATAATGTAATGGCTAAATCAAGTGACACAGGATTTAGTTCAAATTGGTTCAATCCAAATATAGGTTTTTATTTCCTTTATGATATGCCTATGGGTAAATCAGGACTTAGTTTTGCTCCTGGAATTGGATTCACATTTAGTAAGGTAAATTTAGACAAATCTATTCTATCACAAGATAGTTCAGGCACCTATTTTCAAAATAGCAATTCTCATCCTTTAATTGCTAATTCTAATACAGTAGGATATGATGGTTCTAGTTTTTATAATTCATGGATTGAAGCTCCAATAGAATTGAGATATAAAACAAAACCTTTAAATGGTAGAAGTAGAATCAAAATTGCTGTAGGTATGCGTTTTGGTATTCGATTAGCATCAAATTCTAAAATCAATTACTACGATAAGTATTTAGGAGAACAAACTGTAGTTCAAAGTTCATTTTCTGGAATCAATGGTATACGATATGGAGCAACTCTTCGAATAGGATACGGTGCAATCAATCTTTTTGGATACTTTGGTATGTCACAATTAATGAAAGACAGTCAAAATCCTAGAGGCCAAGATTTAAAACAATACTCAATAGGAGTATCCCTAACAGGCATGTAAAAAAACATCCATCTTTTTATATATGATTATGAAACAGCTATCATCTTGTGTATTAATGGTATCACCAAGTTCATTTCAGTTTAATGCTGAAACTGCTACATCCAATGATTTTCAAAACAATATAGACACCCTCAATGCTATAGAAATTCAAAAAAAAGCAAAAGATGAGCATCAAACTATGGTTGATGAATTGAAAGAAAAAGGAATTGAAGTTATTGTAATTGAAGATACAATTTCTCCTGTAAAACCCGATGCTATTTTCCCAAACAATTGGCTGATGATGCATCAAGACGGTCGCATTATCATTTTCCCAATGAAAAATGCCAACAGGCAATTGGAGAAACGAATTGATATAATTGATTTATTAAAAAAATCATATAAAGTTGAAAACGTTCTTGATTTAGGCCATTATGAGGAAGAAGGCAAAGCACTTGAAGGCACTGGTAGTATTGTGTTTGACCATAAAGCAAAAATTGCTTATGCATGTATTTCCCCAAGAACCGATAAAGATATCCTAGAGGATTTATGTAGTCAAATTGGATATAAATCGCATACATTCAATGCCTATAGCGAAAAGAATACGCTTATATATCATACCAATGTAGTAATGTGTATTGGAGATGGTTTTGTGGTAATTGGTCTAAATACGATAAAGGATCATGAGGAACGTATAAAAATAATTCATCAGTTCGAAAAATCTAATTTAGAGATAATTGATTTGAATGATGAACAACTTAATCATCATTTTGCGGGCAATATGCTTCAAGTTAAAAATATCCAAAAGGAGCCCTATTTAATTATGAGTCGCAGAGCTTTCGACTCATTAAGCCCTTCACAAATAGGTAAAATTGAAAAATATACTAACATTCTTCCCGTATCAATCGATATTATTGAAAAAATAGGAGGCGGAAGTGCACGCTGCATGATGGCCGAAAACTTTTTAGAAAAACTGTAGATTAGATTCTATATATTTGCAAGTATCAGACATAAATTTGATAAAAACACAATCTTATGAACAATGTATTTTGTAGTAGTGAAGTAGATAAATTAAGTAAAGTAATTATACATTATCCCGACGATGGTATTGAATTAGTAACTCCAAATAATGCCTTAGAATTTTTATACGATGACATTGTTCATCTTCCTGTCATGCGTGAAGAACATCAAACATTGATAGACATATTATCCGCATTTTTAGGAGAAGAAAATGTGCTAGATACCGAACAATTATTTCTAGAAACACTTGAAATCATTGAAGATAAAAATAAGAAAAAACTGTTTGACTATATTTTTGCCTTAGAAAAAGTATCCCTGAAAGACAAAGAAATACTTATGAATCTTTCAAATGAAGAATTGGTTTATACTATATTCACAGGTGTTTTACAGGCTGAAAATCGCACAATTTTTAACCCTCTTCCAAATTATGTTTTCACACGAGATATAGCAGTAACGATAAAAGATCATTTATTAATTTGTCAGCCATCAAAAAAAGCAAGGACGCGAGAAAGTGTTATTACACGATCTATTTGTTACTTCCACCCTATTTTTAAATCTTGTCAAGAAAATAATGATGCCAAAATTATTGACATGACCAAAGAAGGCGAAGATTATACCATTGAAGGAGGTGATGTAATGATATTTAATGACGATTATTTGTTAGTAGGCTGTAGCGAGAGAACAACTCCTGAAGCGGTAGAATTATTAAAGAAAAAATTATTTGACAAAAAAGTAATAGAGAATTTGGTTAGAATTGTCATTCCAAAAGATCGTTCTTGTATGCATATTGATACGTTATTTACTCAAATAAGCAAAAACGAATTTGTAATTTTTGAGAATACCCTCAAATCCAATCTAATAAAAGTAACTCAATTCAATAGAAATGGTTCGACCAAAGAATTTACTACGCTAGAAGATTTCTTTTTAAGTGTAAATCCCAATATGAAATTTATTTTATGTGGCAATGGAGAATATCCTTTTGACGAGAGAGAACAATGGACAGATGGATGTAATCTTGTTGCACTCAGAGACGGAGTAGCTATAGCTTATGATCGAAACAGTAAGACTGCTGAAGCTTTATACAATTTGGGATATGAAATTGTAAGTGGCCGAGATATCTCCAAAGAATGGAATTATGGAAAATTCAATCCCGACAAATACGAAAAAACGATTATTACTATACCCTCTACAGAACTTTCAAGAGCCAGAGGCGGTCCTCATTGCATGACATTTCCATTATTAAGAATCTAACAATGAGATACATAAGCAGATTTTTAGCTTTTGAGAAATAAAAAAAAGCACTCATGAAATATTTGAGCCTTATAGATATAATCCTAACGCCCTTATATCTTCTTTTTGCGTTTTTGATTTTAATTGTAATAAAAAAACGATTTATTCAAGATGAAATAGATAAATATTTTATTATAAAAGCGTTCTATTTAAAAATCATAGGAGGTTTTGCTGCAGGCTTATTATATATATTCTATTACAATGGTGGTGATACTACATTCTATTTTGAAGCCACCAAGTTAGTTTCAAACTACTTATCTAGTAATCCTTTTGATTTTTTTTACATTTTTTTTAGTTCAAATCTAAAAAATACGGACAACTTTGATATACTAAAAATTATCTCTCAAAATCCTTATCTAAAAGAAACTTCAACTTATACAGTTATTAAGTTATGTTCATTTTTTAATTTATTTTGCTTCAATTCATTTTTTGCAATTATTATTTCTTGTGCTACTTTTTCATATTTTTGTTCTTGGAGTTTTTACAAAGCTATAAGTTCCTTATACCCCGAATTAAAGAAGAAATTTGGCTATGCTATTTTTTTTATGCCATCAGCTATTTTCTGGGGATCTGGAATTTTTAAAGATACATTTACTTTAGGAGCTATTTTTTTATTATTATATTCATTCATATACCTTTTTATTATAAGAAAAGTTAGCTTTCTAGCTCTTGTTTCATTTTTATTTTCATTATATCTACTTAAAAGTATTCGAAGTTTTTTCCTTATTACTATTCTTCCATTTCTAGTTTTTTGGTTTTTCCAACACAATTTTAATCGTATCAAAAATATTGGATTAAAAATTGTAATTGCACCTATTTTTATTGTAATTTTAGTTGGTTTCGTTGTTCTAGGGACTCAGTTATTAAATGAATATTTCGTAGAATTGGATGCTGAAAAATTCCAAGACAAATTAATGGGGTTTCAAAGTTGGCATACAACCTTAAAAGGATCAGCATATAGCCTTGGGAAAATGGATTATACATTAACTGGATATTTGAAAAAATTCCCTGCAGCTGTGAATGTTACTTTTTTTAGGCCTTATATAACAGAAGTTAATAAACCTACTATTTTTTTGAGCTTTTTACAAGCGCTTTTCTTTATATTTTTTACTATATTTATTATATTTAGATATAATTTCATTCGTTTTCTTGGACAACTATTAAAATCATATGATGCCATTGCACTATTAGGATTTAGTCTATTTTTTGCATTTATTACTGGACTAACAAGTTATAATTTTGGCGCATTAGATCGATATAAAATTCCATGTCTAAGTACATACATTATCTCCCTTATAATAATTGAATATCGAATGAAAGTTAATCGTAATATTCTAC
Organism: Chitinophagales bacterium; assembly: GCA_040383345.1. Taxonomy (GTDB): domain Bacteria; phylum Bacteroidota; class Bacteroidia; order Chitinophagales; family JADJOU01; genus CHPMRC01. The sequence goes on from JBEIDU010000010.1 coordinate 21,549, forward strand.
CAAAAGAAAAAGAAACTTTTTAATTTTTTAAAACGACATTTTTTGACATCAAAGTTATTTATTTTTAATTATTAAAAAAATAGATAAATAGTAAGAAGTATGAGTACAAAATTTAATATGAAGGACGCCTTAGACAAAATAGGTATTGAATGGCTTTCGGAAAAAGAAATGCAAGAAAATCATTTCACCGATTCTTTTGTCAAAGCAGTAGAAATGCTTAATACAGAGCAATTACAAGCCGTAAAAAAAACCGATGGTCCTATAATGGTAGTAGCAGGTCCTGGTACAGGAAAGACCCAAATTCTTTCTACTCGTATTGGCAAAATCCTTTTGGAAGCCGATATTCAGCCCGAAAACATCTTGTGCCTCACTTTTACCGACGCAGGTACAGTAGCTATGAAAAAAAGATTAGGCGAATTTTTGGGAACCAAAGCAACCGAAATTGGCATTTATACCTTCCATTCCTTTTGCAATAAACTTATCAATGAAAATCAAGATCTTATCAATAAAGGAGATTATACCATTATCACCGATTTGGAACGAAGATTATTGATAAAAGAATTGGTACGTGAAGTTGAGTTCAACACACCTTTAAAAAAGAGAATTTCAAGTATTGAACATACCGTGGGACTTTTAGAACGTTTTTTCTCGGAATGTAAAAAAGAAAATTACAATACCGAATCGTTCCTCAAATTAATAGAAAAAGACGCTGAAATAGAACGTCTTGATACTAAAAAATACGAATATCAACGAAAATATAAAGAATTTAATCCTGGCGACCTAAAACAATCGGCGTGGAATGATTATCTCCAAAAAATTGAAAAGACAAAGCAAGCTATTTCGTTATATAAACGTTTTCAGGAAAAACTGGAAGAAAACAAATGGATGGAAATCGATGATTTGATTCTAAAAGTAATTCAAACATTCAAAGAAAATGAAGATTTTAGACTCAAATATCAAGAAAAATTTCAGTATATTCTTATCGATGAATTTCAAGATACCAATGGATCTCAATTAGAAATAGCACAATGGCTTTGCTACGAAAATGACTATCCCAATATTATGATAGTGGGTGATGATGACCAGTCAATTTACCGTTTTCAAGGAGCTAATATTGGTAATATTTATAAGTTTTACGAGCAATATATTCAGCCTTTGGGAATGGAAGAAACTCGTGAGCGCATTATCATACTCAAAGAAAATTATCGCTCCACGGCTAAGATTCTGGATGCTTCAAAAGGTGTCATTGAGCAAAATCAGCAGCGAATCATTAACCTTGTAGCAGGCATTTCTCTAGACAAAAACTTAGTAGCAAAAGGCGATTACAAAGACCTTGACTTACCTATTGCCATTACGCAATGCAATACAAAAGAAGCCGAATTTGTTTATATCGCCGACAAAATAGAACATTTCCAAAAAACAAACCAAAAACTCAATGAAGTAGCCGTTTTGTTTCATTCAAATGCATCCGCTACAAATTTTTCAAAGATACTGGACATCAAAAAAATTCCGTATGAATTTACACGTGCCAATAATATCCTTGAGAGTAAATTTATCCTCAATTTCATTCAATTTCTCAAATACATTCAAGCCGAAATCAACAAAAGCTTTGAAAGAGAAGACTTGCTTGCCGAAAGTTTTTTCTACGAATGGAATGCCATCAAACCATTGGAAATCTCCAAAGTTTTGCTCGAATATCGTGCCTACAAAGCTACAGATTTAAAAAATTCCGATGCCAATCTGCGTTCGTTTATGAGCGAATATGATTCCAACTATAGAATCAAACAATATGTAGACATTACAGAGACTTTATTACAAAAATCTCAAAACGAATCCGTTGAACGCTTTATCGACCGCTGTGTAGATAAGCTCCAAATACCAAAATGGATTACTTCGCAGCCCAATTCAATTATTTTATTCCAAGAATTGGACAGCCTTAGAGCATTTCTCCAAGAGCAACTCGAACACAATCCAAAACTTGATTTAGCGTCATTTATAGAACTTATTTCCCTATATATTTCAGAAGAAATCCCCATTCAATTAATCAAAAAAATCACACATCCCAATGCCGTTCAACTTATGACCATTCATGGCAGCAAAGGACTCGAATATGATTATATTTTTATGCATGGAAATAATGAATCTTCCGCACGAAAAAATGGCATATATATCCCCAAAGCGGTGCTGTACAAGGATATTACCGACTGGGATACCATTATGCAGGCAGTAGCAGAGCAGGAACAAACCGAAATAGAAGAACAAAGACGGAAGTTTTATGTAGGGCTTACGCGTGCCAAAAAACAAGTAGCACTTACCTATTTCAAAAAAGAACAAAGCACCAATAGCAAAGATAAAAATCAAAATGAGTTGAAATTTCTTTTAGAAATTCCTACCCAAAATCAATTGAAAAATGAATATAATCTTACCGAAGAAGATTATTTGAAAATTGTAAATATCGATACCGAAGCCCTCGAATCCTACCAAAATTTTGTGTATGAAAATAGCTTTTTAGATTCTTTGGTGCAAAATATGAAACTAAGTGTTTCTTCGCTCAACAGCTATCTGGAATGCCCAAAAGGATTTTATTATACAAAACTGGCAAATATGCCTAGCTTTTCCGAAAAAAATCTTGAAATTGGAAATATTTTCCACAATGCCTTGGAACATTTTTTTGAAGAAATGATGGACACTCAAACCATTCCTAGCGAAATGCAACTCCTCGATATGACCCTTCAGGAATTGAACAATAGAAAACGAGCTTTCAACGACCATGAATACAACGATACACTGGCATATATCCAAAAAATAATTCCTATTTATTATCAAAACGAATCCAAAAATTGGACGACAAATATGGCTATTGAAGATTGGTTTGAAGCAAAATATTTGGGCGAAACCCTCGTGGGAAAATTAGATAAAATCGAATGGCTAGACAATGGCACAGCCAATATCATCGACTTTAAAACAGGGAAGTACGAAAATGCAAAGAAAAAACTAAAACCGCCTGTTACGCTTTTGGAAGGTGAAAATCCCGAAGATTTAGATTTTGAAAAACGATACGGAGGTAACTACTGGCGTCAAGCCGTTTTCTACAAAATGCTCTACAAAGCTAATTTCCCCAATGTTCCACTCAATTCCATTACTTTTGACTTTATCTTTCCAGACGACGACACTATTCACAAAGCCGTTGTGGAGGTTTCGCCTGAAGATGAAACCATTGTAGGCAAACAAATTATAGATACCTTGACGCTCATTCGCAACAAAAAATTTGAAGGATGCGGAAAAGAAGACTGTCCTTGGTGCCAAAAATAAATGAATCTTATGAACAAAAAAACACTCTTTTTACTTACACTAGCACTCTTTTCACTTGATAGTTTTGCCTGTATGTGCGCCTCAGCACAGCGAAAATACCTTCTTGGACGTCAAAACGATACTATCTATTTCTTTGAGACCGATTTGTACCGTTCTGACTACAAAAATCCTCGAAACAACGACCCGACAGAACCTCAAGGCTATTGGTATGGCGATCTTTACCTACGTGGCTACAATTTCAAAAATGAAAAAATAAGCGAGTCCCCAGCAGGCTCCATTACCATCAATCCTCAGGATTCGTATATCCAAAAAATCCAAGAAAAATATAAGAAGACGTTGGACAAGCTGAAACTCAACAAGTCCTTTCTTCAAGCCATTCCCAAAGATATTTCCTTTTGTGATTTTCAAACAAAATGCAACACCGCCAAACTCTATTTTGATACCCTTAACCAAAAATGGGGCATCGAACACAAAGCCAAACGCTATGAAATCAATCAACTAAAAGACAGCACACACTTTATGTTTGACATCCTCTTCTACAAAAAATACGACTTCAAAGCCCTGCTCAATCGATTTTTCATCAATTCAATACGCACCTACCAGCTCGGCACGCAAAAAATCATACTACTCCACCTGGCTACAGACAGCAAAGAATCCAACGGCGATGGACTCATCCAAATTACCAACGCAAAAGAACACCAACCCGAATGTTTTGGGGCATTTCTCAATCTCGAAGACGCAATTTTTGAAGAACCCACACTCATGCACGGCAAAGGATTTGATATAATTGTATATATCTAATAATCCTATAAATAAAAAAAGCCTCTAGTAATTATCTAAAGGCTTTGAAATTAATTTTAAAAAGTTTTTCGTATTAATGAGCACGAGCAAAAAGCACCGTATGCTTTCCTTCGTTGCCAGAATAGATACATTTTCCAGCTTTCTGCGGTATATCAAAAGGAATACAACGAATCGTTGCTTTGGTTTCTTCTTTGATTTTTTCTTCTGTTTCGGCTGTTCCGTCCCAGTTCGCTATCACAAAACCACCTTTTTCTATTCGCGCTTTGAAATCATCCCAAGTACTAGCTTCAGTCGTATTCTCTTCACGATACGTTTTGGCTTTTTCAAAAATATTCTTTTGAATATCTTCCAACAATTGTTCGATATGAGATACCAAATTTTCTTGGCTTACACTTTCTTTCGTTAAATTATCTCTACGTGCTACTTCGGCTACATTATTTTCGAGGTCTATTGGTCCAAAAACCACACGAACAGGAATTCCTTTCAATTCATGCTCTGCAAATTTGAATCCCGGACGCTTGGTATCATCCATATCTATTTTACTGCGAATGCCTTTGGCTTTTAATTGCGCTTGAAACTCTTTACATTTCTCTAGCAAAACTTGGTTTTGCTCAGGATTTTTTTGTTGTAAGAAAGGTACAAACACCACTTGAAAAGGTGCAACACGTGGTGGCATCACCAATCCATTATCATCCGAATGCGTCATGATCAATGCGCCAATCAAACGAGTAGAAACTCCCCATGAAGTAGCCCAAACGTATTCTTCTTTGCCATCTTCTGTTTGATATTTTACATTAAAAGCTTTCGCAAAATTTTGTCCTAAAAAATGAGACGTTCCCGCTTGCAAAGCTCTTCCATCTTGCATCAAGGCTTCAATACAAAGGGTATCATCCGCTCCAGCAAATCGCTCACTTTCGGTCTTTTTACCTTTGTGTAGCGGTATTGCCAACCAATTTTCTACAAAATCGGCATATACATCTAGCATTTTTTCAGTTTCAGTAATTGCTTCGGCTTGAGTAGCATGTGCCGTATGGCCTTCTTGCCACAAAAACTCTGCGGTACGCAAAAAGAGTTTGGTACGCATTTCCCAGCGAACCACATTCGCCCATTGATTTATCAATAAAGGAAGATCTCTATACGATTGAATCCAATTTCTATACGTATTCCATATTACAGCCTCAGAAGTAGGTCTTACTACCAATTCTTCTTCCAATTTAGCATCGGGGTCTACAATGAGTTTTCCTTTTCTATCAGGGTCGTTTTTGAGTCGATAATGTGTCACTACAGCACACTCCTTCGCAAATCCTTCCGCATTTTTTTCTTCCGCTTCAAACAAGCTTTTTGGAACAAATAACGGAAAATAAGCATTGACATGCCCTGTATCTTTTATCATTTTATCCAATACATCGCGCATATTTTCCCATAATGCGTAACCATACGGTTTAATTACCATACAGCCTCTCACATCGGAATAATCCGCCAACTCGCCTTTTAGTACCAAATCGGTGTACCATTGGCTTATATCTTCGCTTCTTTTTGTAATAAAATCACTCATTGTATTAATATATTATTCTGTTTCTATTTCTGTTGATTTAGTGTCCGCTACTACTTGTACATTCTCGTTTAGTTTCGCTCTAATTTTATTTTCTATTTCTACCGATACTTCAGGATTATCAGCCAAGAACTGTAAAACAGCATCTCTTCCCTGTCCTATTTTCGTTCCTTCGTAGCTATACCAGCTTCCACTTTTCTCCAAAATATTGAAATCTGTTCCAAAATCTACAATTTCACCTACCTTAGAGACTCCCGCTCCATATAAAATATCAAATTCACAAACTTTGAAAGGTGGTGCAACTTTATTTTTCACAACCTTTACTTTGGTTCTATTTCCTACAATATTTCCTTCTTTATCTTTTATTTGGGTCATTCTTCTAATATCCAATCGCACCGATGCATAGAATTTAAGTGCATTTCCTCCTGTAGTAGTTTCAGGATTTCCAAACATTACACCAATTTTCTCTCTCAATTGATTTATAAATATACAGCAACATCCTGTTTTATTGATACTTCCTGTCAATTTTCGCAATGCCTGACTCATCAAACGTGCCTGCAATCCCATTTTTGAATCACCCATTTCGCCTTCTAGCTCACCTTTTGGAACCAACGCTGCTACCGAGTCAATCACACACACATCTATAGCACCACTACGAATCAAATGGTCGGCAATTTCTAATGCTTGCTCACCATTATCTGGTTGCGCAATAAAAAGATTATTGGTATCTACCCCCAATGCCTCGGCATACACTCTATCAAACGCGTGCTCCGCATCGATAATCGCACAAATTCCACCTTTCTTTTGTGCCTCTGCGATGGCGTGAATAGCCAAAGTAGTTTTACCCGAAGATTCTGGCCCATATATTTCTACAATTCTTCCTTTGGGATAGCCCGAAATGCCTAAGCAAATATCCAAGCCCAAAGAACCTGAAGGGATAGCATCTACCGATACAATTTTTGAATCGCCTAGACGCATTACGCTTCCTTTCCCATACGATTTTTCAAGTACACCAATTGTACTTTCCAATGCTTTCATTTTTTGTTGTAAATCTGACATATTTTTAAATTTTAATTTTGTTATTTATAAGTCCTACAAAAGTAATTGAATAAAAATTATCGTATCGTTTATTTTTTACTTTTAAATACTTTTCGCAAAGATACAAAATGATAGCGACACAATCTGACGTTTTGATAATAAAAAAAAAGACTCAATAAAAATATTGAGTCTTTTCTGTATTAAACTATTATAACCAAAAATCAATTTTTCACTTTGTCTACTATTGCTTTGAAAGCTTCAGGGTTATTTAATGCTAAATCAGCCAATGTTTTTCTATTTATAGAAATTTCTGCCTTGTTTAACATATCAATGAATTTTGAATACGATAAATCATAAGGACGAACCGCAGCATTAATCCTAGCTATCCAAAGTGATCTAAAATCTCTTTTCTTTAATTTTCTTCCTGTGTAAGCGTACTCCCATGCTTTGTCAACAGCATTTTTGGCTACAGTCCATACATTCTTTCTTCTGCCAAAAAAACCTTTGGCGTGTTTTAAAACCTTTTTTTTGCGCTCCTTTGAAGCAACACTATTTACTGAACGTGGCATTTTATATTACAATTAGATAGTTAACAATAATTTAATTCTCTTCTCATCACTTTCGTGTACCAAACCTTTTTTAGTCAATCTTTTCTTTTGAACTTTCGTTTTTTTGGTCAAAATATGATTCTTAAAAGCTTTATTTCTTTTAATCTTTCCAGTACCTGTTACTTTGAATCTCTTCTTAGCACTAGAATTGGTCTTCATCTTTGGCATAATATATATGAAATTTAATTTATTTTAAATTGGAGTGCAAAAGTATTAAAAAAAAATTAAATGATATTATTTTTTTTTCATTTGCACAAAAACATGTCTTTTTTAAGCCTTTTTCTTTACTTTTGGCACCAATGTCATAAACATTCTTCTACCTTCCGTTTTGGGCATAGCTTCTACACTAGCTACATCTTCTAGCTTTTTTGCAAAATTCAACAGCAAGAGATTAGCTCTGTCTTGAAATACAATATCTCTACCTCTAAACATTACAAAACATTTCACTTTGTCGCCTTCTTTCAAGAATTTTTCAGCGTGTTTTGATTTAAAATCAATATCGTGGTCATCCGTATTGGATGTAAAACGAATTTCTTTTATAGTTACTTTCTGAGTCTTGGATTTAATCTCTTTGTCACGTTTTTTCTTCTCGTACAAAAATTTCTTATAATCCACTATTTTACAAATAGGTGGGTCTACATTTGGCGATATTTCTACCAAATCCAACTCAAGCTCTGCGGCCATAGCCAAGGCTTTGTCTAGATAATAAATGCCTTGTTCTACGTTATCTCCTACAAGTCTTAGTTGTCTTGCGGTAATTTTTTCGTTGATTCTATGTTCGTCTTCTTTCTTTACGAATCGATTGTTTCTTACAAATGGTTTTTTCTGCAATGTATTATAAATTTTGAAGTGTAAAAATACGTGTTTTTTTTATTACTAAACTATTATTTTATTAATGTGAAAGAAATCCACCCTTGTTTTTGATTTCTTCGATATCACCTTTAGGGATAGCGGCTATCAAACGCTTGGTATACTCCGTTTGTGGATTATTATAGATATCATCGGCAAATCCTATTTCTTCAATCTTTCCTTTGTTCATCACCACGATTCTATCGCTGATAAATTTCACTACCGACAAGTCGTGTGATATAAACACGTAGCTAAATTTAAACTCTTCTCGCAATTGAATCAATAAGTTCAATACTTGTGCCTGAACCGATACGTCCAACGCAGATACAGATTCATCGCAGATAATAAATTTTGGATTGAGCGCCAAGGCTCTAGCGATACAGATACGCTGACGTTGTCCTCCCGAAAACTCGTGCGGATAACGCACAAATTGGTCGGCATTCAAATTTACTTTTTCCAACAACTCAATCGCTTTTTCCTTGCGCACTTTGTCATTTTCGAAGATTCCGTGCACTTTCATAGGCTCCGTAATTGCATCCCCTACCGTCATTCTTGGATTGAGGGAAGAATAAGGGTCTTGGAAAATTATTTGCATTTCTCTTCGCATATCTTTCATATCCGATTTGGATAATGACAAAATATCTCTTCCTTTATAGATAATTTCACCGTCTGTAGCAGGATTCAATCGAAGGATAGTTTTTCCAAGTGTCGTTTTACCACATCCACTCTCTCCTACCAATCCTAGCGTTTCGCCCTCTTTCATCACAAAACTCACATCATCTACCGCTTTCACAAATCCCTGGGGTTTGCCAAAGAAATTCAATTTGGTAGGAAACCACACCTTCAAGTTTTTCACTTCAAGAAGCGTATTGCCCGCTTGAAGACTTTCTTGACGTCTTTTTGTATCTTCGGCAGTCACTACTACACTTTCTATCATTTCTTTTACCGATGCACTTCCGTCTACTTCGGTCATATTTCCATTTGCGTCAAATGTCATAAAATCGCTCACTGTAGGCAAAATCTTCAAACGTTTGTTCAATGGCGGTCTACAAGCTAGAAGCCCTTTTGTATATGGGTGTTGTGGTTTTTCAAAAATATCGATTACCGAACCTTCTTCTACAATTACACCTTTGTGCATTACAATTACTCTATCCGCTATTTCTGCTATTACACCCAAATCGTGCGTAATAAAAATAATAGACGTTTCTATTTCTTTCTTCAAATCATTCATCAACTGAAGAATGGTTTTTTGAACCGTCACATCCAGCGCCGTAGTAGGCTCATCCGCTATTAAGATACCCGGTTTGCAACTCAAAGCCATCGCTATCATTACACGTTGTTTTTGTCCTCCCGAAAGCTGGTGTGGATAAGCATTCAAGACTCTTTTAGGGTCGGGAAGTTTTACTTTTTCAAAAAGCTCTAGCGTCATTTCATCCGCTTCCTTTTTCGATTTTTTTTGATGCAATATAATAGCTTCCGAAACTTGGTCGCCACAAGTATATACAGGATTTAGAGACGTCATAGGCTCTTGAAATATCATCGATATTTCATTTCCCCTAATAATTCTCATATCCTCTTCTTTCAATTTGGTAATATCTATCACCGTACCTTTATCGGTATGATACAAGATTTCGCCCGAAATAATTTTCCCTGGAGGGTACGCAATTAGGCGCATAATGGACAACGACGTAACGGATTTTCCACTACCCGATTCGCCCACAATTCCCACTGTTTCGCCTCTATATAATGTAAAACTAATACTTTTAATAGCTTCCACCATCCCATCTTCCGATTGAAAGCCCACCACGAGGTCCTTTACTTCAAGTAATATTTTTTTATCAGACATATTCTATAATAAAATTTCAAAGTGTAAATATATTTTTTAATTTTTAAATTCTGCTAATTTTTTGTTCTTTATAAAAGAAAAATTGGTGTTTATATTATCATAAACAAAATGATGCAACTAAAACTTAAAAACCATTCTAGCGTTGATTCGTCTTCCGGTGAGATTGTTGGGAACGGCAAATTGGTTGTTGTCAAAATCTCGAATCCAACTCACACCTACTTGATTTTCAAAGTCTAAGATATTAAATATTTCTACGGTAGCCCAGATAGACTTTACGGCTTTCAAAAAGGGTTTTGCGCCTTCATTTATTTTTTGTTCATCGCGCAGTGTAGCCGAAAATCCTATATCCAATCGCTTGTAGGGTGTCATCGTAAATGTATTGCGGTTAATTTCGCTATTGGGCGGTCCAAAAGGCAAGCCACTGGCATAAATAAAACTTAAATGGACTTTGTAATTGGGAAAACGAGGAAAATAATCCTGATAATACATATTTAGCGTAAAAAACTGATTGCTCTGACGCGGGATAAAGCCTCGGTTATACGCAAAACTGTCTACAATTTTGGCGCTGGAAGAATTGGGATTGATATAGGTATTGCCCAGACTGTCTAAATATTTTGTAAAAATATCGCCCGTATATTCTTTGGTGTCCATAAAGCTGATATTGACCCAACTTTCGGCATTTTTTACCACTTCACCATTCAATCGCAAGTCTATGCCTTTTGCATACGCAATGGTTTGATTATTAGCCTTATATCGTACGAGCACGTTGTTGTATTGATACGTATTTACATCCCATAGATGCTTGTAATAGGCTTCGGACGTAAATTTGAACGGTCTTCCAAACCATTTGAAAATATATTCGGCTCCTGCAATATAATGAAGACTTTTTTGTGATTTGACCGATGTATTCAAGACCGCGTATTCGTTCAATAATTCTCTAAAAAACGGCTGCTGATTGTACGAACCTACTGCCATATTCAAGGTTAATCGCTTGTTTTTCAAGGGCATATAAAATGCTTGAAAACGTGGACTGATAAACCATTCTTTGTTCACATTCCAATAATTTCCTCGCAATCCTATGGTAAATCCTATTCTTCGGCTGGAATCCAAATCTTTTGAAAAAGACTCTTGAAGATAAAATTCGTGTCGAATTCCTTTGATTTCGGTATTGGCTTTGGCTACATACGGGAAAATTATTTTATCGGTAGCGGCCGGAATATTATAATCGGCACTATCTACCCTATCCCATTCATTTACGTACATTTTCAAAAGTTCACTTTTGTTTGTATAGCCAAATTTGAGGTGATGTTTTCCCAATAATAGATTGCCCGAAAAGGTATTGTGGCTCATTGTAGCTTGATACCTATCCCTTCCCCAGTTTTGAAAACCGCCTGCACCCAAAACCGATTTAAAATTTTGGTAATTGCTGGAATTGACATCGGTTTCTATCTCTCCCAATGAATATTGTCCTTGAATATCAAATGTTTGCGATTCATCAATATAATAATAACTATTGCTATAGCGGAGTTTGAAATTGGGCGATAACGCCAAATTCATTCCAAATCCGTTCATAAAATTTGAATACTTATCCAACTCCAATCCATCATATTTGACTCTATAGGTCAATGCAAAATTTACCAATCCAAAATTGGTTTGTCTATCGGCAGGAATGAGTTTGAAACGATTGGACGAAACATTTACAAGCCAATCTATGGTGAAAGCGTCGTGAAGTTTATAGGTTATATAATTTTGAAAATCAAGAAACTGAGGCTGATACACGCCTTTAATTTCTTGACTGCTGAGCAAATACGAATTGTCTCTGTATCTAAAGCCGCTCAACCATGTAAAATCATTATCTACATTGCCTTCCAAGTGTGCATTGATTCCCATCAATCCCGCTTCTATAGAACCGCCCCATTTTTTGGGTTTTTTGTATTCAATATCGAGTACCGAGCTCAATTTATCGCCATATTCTGCTTTGAATCCTCCCGAAGAAAATTTCATATTATTGACCAAATTGGAATTGGCAAAACTCAAACCTTCTTGCTGAGCCGAACGCATCAATTGCGGGCGATACACTTCATAATCATTTACATACACCAAATTCTCATCAAAACTTCCGCCACGCACATTGTATTGGCTCCCTAGTTCATTATTTCCACCTACACCCAGTCCTTGAAATTTGAGCAAATTTTCTATATTTCCCGAAGGATTTACTTGTTCGGTTTTTACTTCAATTTTTTGCGTACTGATTTCCTCCATCGTCAGCTTGGCTTTTCGTTGCGACTTGATATCTACTTCTTTGATAAAATTAGACTTGGGGTGAAGCTCCGCAAAAACAAAGCGGGGTTCATTGGATTTGAGTACATAATTTTTTTGAAAATTTTCATAGCCAATCATTTGAATATGAAGAACTACCGAATCTTTTGAACTATTTTCTATCCTAAATTTTCCATTTTCATCGGTTATGACACTTTTTTCAATTTCATTATTGACAAAAACTTGTGCTTTTTTGATAGGTGCCCCATTTTGCAAATCTTTGACCACACCTTCAATTACATAATTTTGAGCTTCTAAATTATTTAAAATCAAGAAAGAACAAAGAAAAATAAAAAAAGATTTCAACAGTTTTATAGTCTAAATTTTTATGCCGTCAACGAATTAAAACTCACAGTTTTTGGGTGTACGGGCAAATGGAATGACGTCGCGGATATTTGTCATACCTGTTATAAACATCATCAAACGCTCAAATCCTAGCCCAAAACCCGCGTGTGGATTGGTTCCAAAACGTCTTGTATCTAAATACCAGTTCATTTCTTCTGCTGGAATATTGAATTCTTTCATTTTGGCTATCAATACATCCAAACGCTCTTCACGCTGCGATCCGCCCACCATTTCACCAATTCCAGGGAATAAAATATCCATAGCGGCGACCGTTTTATTATCATCATTTAAACGCATATAAAAGGCTTTTATTTCCTTTGGATAATTAATTAAAATGACTGGTTTTTGGAAATGCTTTTCTACCAAATAACGCTCGTGTTCGCTTTGCAAATCGGCGCCATAACCTTCCACAGGATATTGAAATTTTCCTTTTTTATTAGGTTGGCTATTCATCAATATTTCTATCGCTTCGGTATAGGTAAGCCTTTGATAATCATTCTCTACACAAAAAGTCAATTTTTCTCTCAAGGTCATTGGACTGCGTTCGTTTTGAGGTTTTTGTTTTTCCTCTTCTAGCAATCGTTGTTCTAGAAATTCAATATCTTCTGCACAGTTTTCGAGCATATAACCAATACAATATTTGAGCATAGCTTCTGCCAAATCCATATCGCCGTGAATGTCCATAAAAGCTGCTTCGGGCTCTATCATCCAAAATTCTGCTAAATGGCGCGCCGTGTTACTATTCTCCGCTCTAAAAGTTGGCCCAAAGGTATAAACTTTGCCCAATCCCATAGCCGCGAGTTCGGCCTGCAATTGTCCCGAAACACTCAAATGTGCTTTTTTTCCAAAAAAATCTTTTGAATAATCAATTTCGCCCGCTTCATTTTTTGGCAACTTATTTGCATCCAAAGCCGTTACTTGAAACATTTCTCCAGCACCTTCTGCATCCGAAGCGGTAATAATAGGACTATGAATATTGAAAAAGCCTCTATCGTTAAAAAATTTATGAATAGCAAATGTCAAATGATGACGCATACGAAATACAGCACTAAACGTATTGGTTCTAAAACGTAAATGCGCATTTTCTCTCAAAAATTCTAAACTGTGTTTTTTAGGTTGAATTGGATATTTTTCGGGATCGCTCTCCCCTACTACATCTATTTCAGTAACGGTTACCTCTACACTTTGTCCTTTTCCAAGCGATTCTTTCAAAATTCCTTTCGCTACAATAGCCGCACCCACATTGATTGATTTCAAAAAAGCATCTTCATATTTCTCAAAATCTAAAACCAATTGTATATTCTGCAAAGTAGAACCATCATTCAAAGCCAAGAATTGATTGTTTCTAAAAGAACGCACCCATCCTTTTACTTCAATTTCAGTACCTAATTTTTTCTCTTCCAGAATTTGCTTAATGCTCATAATAATTTGTTTTTACAATGATTTCTATATTACTAAATGGACTAATCTGCAAATATGAATAAAAAAAAACAATTTTACTTGATTTTTTGACATACAAAAAAAGTAGAATAAAATTTATGAAGCTTAGATATTTAATCCAAAAAATTATCTCTCAAAACCATCAAAATTGAAGATTGTGAAACTATAAAATATTTTTGAGCATTAAATGTAATTTCAAAAGCTTGTTTTTGAAGAAAAACTGCCAAATCACCTTCTTGGACTTGAAGCGGAATATATTTTATTATTTCGCTTTGAGGTTTCCATGGTTCATCGACTTCCATATTGGGAATAGGATATCCTGGGCCTACTTTGATGACATATCCCGATTGAATAGATTCTTTTTCTTGAATTCCCGGCGGTAATATCAAGCCCGTTTTAGTCGTTTTATCCAATGAATTGGGCTTTATAAGCAATCTATCACCTATAACTATAATTTTTTCAAGGTCTTTTTGATTCAAATTCATGTTTCACTAAAATTATATGGTGCAAATATACTGAAAAATATGTGTTTATATGTTTAAACTAAATAATTTAACATCTAAAAAAAAAGAAATTATTTTTGCCATGTGAAAAATTCTCAAATCAATAATCCTCTTCATGGAGTTACTTTAGAAAAAATATTGGAGTATTTAGTCGAAAATATGGGCTGGGATGAAATGGCTAAACATATCAAAGTCAATTGTTTTATTTCCAATCCCTCTATCAAATCCAGTCTTACTTTTCTTCGAAAAACTCCTTGGGCTAGAGAAAAAGTAGAGAAATTATATTTAGAAGTTAATATTGTAAAATAGATATAATTTCCTTTAAATATTTTTTATCAATATCATCAAAGTCATTCAATAGAATACTATCTACATCCAATACACCAATGATTTCATTCTTTGAAAAAACAGGCAAAACTATTTCACTTTTAGACAAGCTACTACAAGCAATATGACCCGGAAACTGTTCTACATCTGGAACCAGAATTGTTTGAGCATTTTGCCAAGCAGCGCCACAAACACCTTTTCCTTTTTGAATTCGAGTACAAGCAACAGGCCCTTGAAAAGGCCCCAAAACTAATTCATCATTTTCTACAAGATAAAAACCAACCCACAACCATCCTAACTGTTCTTTCAGCGCTGCACAAATATTAGCCATATTCGCTATCAAATTGCTTTCGCTCTCAATCAAAGATTTGATTTGTGGAATCAAAGAAATATATTGATGTTCTTTTGAACCTTGTATGATTTTTAAATCTTCAGCCATAACTACTATTTGAACTGCAATATTAATCAAAATTACTAATAAAATGGGTTAAAACCTGTTGCAATTGAATCATAATATCTGAAAAAATCCCTTTAAAACGGGTTAAAACCCGTTCCTATTGAATCAATCTAATTGTAAAATTCAAATCAATAATTACCAATTACTAATTACCAATCACTAATTACTAGTTCCTTAAAGGCTTCCCCGATTTCAAAATACTTTGAATACGCTCAAGTGTTTTTCGTTCGCCCAATAAACTCAAAAAGGCCTCACGTTCCAAATCCAATAAATATTGTTCCGTCACTTTTGTAGGCATACTCAAATCGCCACCACATAAAATCCAAGCCACTTTTTGTGCAATTTTTTTGTCGTGCTCACTCGCATAGCCTCCTATCAAAAATCCTTCAATTCCTGAATATAATCCCGCCAAACCTTGACGTCCCATTACCAAAATATCATTTTTCTCAATAGGTCTCGTGTAGCCATTTTCAGCCAATTGTATCGCTTTTCGCTTAGCTTCCAATAATTGTCTGCTCGCATTTACGCATACCGTATCTTTTTCTTTTATAAACAAACCTATATCAAAAGCTTCATAAGCCGATGTAGCAGTTTTTGCGGTAGCTATCGCCGTAAATCTATCTGCGAGTATAGGCAAAATAGGGTCGTTGGGGCCTGCCAATTGGCTTACACGAGCTGCAAGTTCTTTGGTACCGCCACCACCTGGAATCAATCCTACACCCACTTCTACTAGTCCTATATACGTTTCCGCACTTGCTACTACAGCATCACAATGCATCATCATTTCACATCCACCGCCTAGTGTAAGTCCGTGAGGCGCTCCCACAACAGGAATGCTTGAATAACGAAGACGCATTACTGTATTTTGAAACATTTTGATAACCATATTCAATTCATCAAATTCTTGCTCCAAAGCCAACATATAAACCATCGCTAAATTGGCACCAGCCGAAAAATTAGCCGCATCATTCCCCAGCACAACACCTCTAAAATCGCCTTGTTCAGCCAAATCAATCGCCTTGTGAATCCCTTGCATTATTTCACCGCCTATTGCATTCATTTTGGTATTAAACTCTACGTTCAATATACCATCGCCAAGGTCTATCAAATTACAGCCACTATTGCTCCATACCGTTTTTTCTTTTCGTAAATTATCCAAAATTATAAACTCTTTTTGGCTATCTACTGGCAAATAATTTTTGGTAGCAATGTCATAGTAGAGACGAACACCATTTTCTACTTTATAGAAATTCGTATGCCCAGCATCCACCATTTCTTGTACCCAAGCCGCACATTGATGATCTTCCGCTTGCATCGCTTCCAATGTTTTGGCTACATTCAGTACATCCCACGTCTCAAAAGGACCCAATTCCCAGCCAAATCCAGCCTTCATCGCATCATCTATTAAGTACAAATGATTCGCTATTTCAGGAATTCGATGCGTTACATAAGCAAAAATCTTATAATTCAATTTTTTCAAAAATGCCGCACCCGCATCATTTTGTTTTGCCAAAAGTTGAATGCGTTTTTTCAGATTTTCTTCTTGTTTTGCAGCACCTATAGAGGCAAAACTCGTTTTCTCTTGTTTGCGATAATCTTTCAGTTTCGTATCAAAAACCAAAATTTCAGTTTTTCCCTCGGCATTCTTAGTTTTTTTATAAAAACCTTGTCCCGTTTTATCACCCAAAAAATTTTGCGTCGACAAATAATTCACATATTCAGGAATCTGAAAGCTAGCATTCGACTCATCATTTATACAATATTGCGCCACACCTTGAGCAACTTTTATCAATGTATCCAGCCCCACTATATCAGAGGTACGGAAAGACGCCGATTTGGGTTTGCCCGTCAAAGACCCCGTCAAGTTATCAATATCCTCAATATTCATATCCATATCATCCATAAGATGAAAAACACTCATCATACTAAAAACCCCAATTCTATTGGCAATAAATGCAGGTGTATCCTTGCACAATACAGGAACTTTACCCAGATACAAATCCGCATATTTTTGGAAAAATGCAACCACTTCTAATTTCGTTTTTGTAGAAGGGATAATTTCAAACAATTTCAAATAACGAGGCGGATTAAAAAAATGCGTCCCACAAAAATGAGTTTGAAAATCCTCCGAACGCCCTTCTATAAGCATTTCTATCGGAATTCCCGAAGTATTCGACGTTATCAAAGTACCCGATTTTCTATACTTTTCAACTTTTTCATAAAGCGACTTCTTGATGTCCAATCGCTCCACTACCGCTTCTATCACCCAGTCCATATCCGCTATGCACTGCAAATCATCGTCAAAATTTCCCGTTTGGATTCTACTCGCAAAAGACTTGTTGTAGATAGGCGAAGGATTGCTTTTTAGCGCAAAAGCCAAAGCATCATTTACTATTTTGTTTCGCATAGCAGGTTTATCGCCAGCATCTTGTGGTACTATGTCCAGCAACAAAACCTCTAACCCAATATTTGCAAAATGACACGCGATACGGCTGCCCATCACACCCGAACCTAATACTGCTACTTTTCTGATTTTACGATCCATATTTATTCCTATTTATTCATGAATTACTTTACAAATGCAAAAATAATCAATTTTTTCAATTTACCAAACAAACGTTTGGTATTTTATTAAATATATTACAAATAAGTATAATTAGTTTGCTTAAAACTATAATTATAAATAAAATTATAGGATAAAAAAAATAATAAAAGGTTAACTAGTATCTTTTATTATTATATAAATATGTGCGATATATTCTATAATTATTATAAATTAAAAAAAAAATTGATTTTTTAATATTTCAATTGATAATTTAATTAATTTTTTAAAAAAAATATTAGGGAATAAAAGCTTGAGAAACAATTGTTTTAAGAATAAGAGAGGTATAAAAATAAAAAAA
The DNA here is from genome assembly GCA_040383345.1 of Chitinophagales bacterium. Classification (GTDB taxonomy): domain Bacteria; phylum Bacteroidota; class Bacteroidia; order Chitinophagales; family JADJOU01; genus CHPMRC01. The sequence continues at coordinate 39,849 of JBEIDU010000010.1, forward strand.
GATAAAAAAAGTTTGCATGA